>SKPV01000134.1 GCA_007119345.1 Halovivax sp. | reverse complement strand
TGGAGGGCGAACAGCACGGCCGTCAGGACGACGATCGCGCCGATGAACCCCTCGAGTGTGAAGGCCTGACCGCGGTCGTCGTCGGTGGATCTGGTTCGTCTCATTGTTACCACACCCTCACGGTGATCTTACAGGCGGGGTCGCAGTCGCCGTCGACGTCTGTCACGATGCGGGTCGCGCTCGCGCCGACCTGGTCGTCGTACTCATCGCCACCGGACAGGTCGACCGTCGGGTCCTCTTCCCCGATCGTGGTCACAGTGATGTTCACGCGGTCGAACGCGTGGCCGTCGGACGAGCGCAATCCAAGCTTATCCACGAGATCGTAACTCTCTTCGCTGTACGTATCGTCGAACTCGTCCAGATCTACGTGGTTCGGCTCACCCTCTTCCAGATCGTCCACGATCGTCGCCGCGATCCGGTCCGCCTGGGCCGTCTCGGCGCCGCCGCCGTCGGCGAACGGCGAGATGATCGTGGGAACGAACGAGAAGACGAAGGCGACCGCCAGGATGAAGATACCGATCCCGACGGCGAAGTCCTGGACCGTCTGGCCGCGCTCCTCGAGGCCGATCGACACCGTGCGTGGAGGGTCGTGGCGGCTCATGTTAGGCGACCAGAGACCAGCTGACGAGGGCGATCGACGACAGGACGATCACGTATTTCAGCCCGCTCATGAGGTTGGCGTCTCGCATGTAGCCGCTGATGAACCCCGAGAGGATGGCGTGCATCGTCACGGCGTGGAAGAACAGCAGCGACATCTGGGGGACGTCCACGTTCTCGCTGAAGTCGGCGTCCCCGGCCGGTCCGCCGGCCGCCTGGCCGGCGTCGGCGTCGCCTTCGACCTCCAGCCCGGACATCGTCTCGAGGAACTGGGTCTGTAAGATGGCGATCACGGCGAGCATCGTCATGAACGTCATGATGATGATCACGACCTGCATTCGGGTGCGAGACTTGCGGTCGCGCTCGATGTCGTCGTGGTTCTCGCTCGCGCGCGCCGCCGTGCGCAGGACGTCTGAGATCTGGTTGGAGGCCTCCTGGGCCTTCGCGATCAGCTTGACGGTCCGGGCGAGCCGCGGGATGTGATAGGAGTTGTTGAACTCGATCATCGCTTCCTTCAGGCTCATCCCGTAGTTGACCTTCGTGTGCATCTGCTCGAACTCGTTCGCGAGTTTCCCGGTCGTCGTGTCCGAGACGGCTTTGAGCGATTCGAGCAGCGTCAGCCCGGTGTCGTTGGCGCTCGAGAGTTTCCGCAGGTCCTCAGAGAGCGTGCCGACGACGGCGTGGCGCGATCGGACGTTCCACTCGTAGAAGACCGCGAGGGGGACGAGGGTCATGTACACCGGCAGGTAGACGTAGATGAAGGTCCCCCAGACCGGATTGTCGACCAGGCCGTCCCACGACGTCGGCGCCGAGCCGCTCACCATCGCGGTCGCCGTGACGACCAGCGCCGCCGGAACCGTCAGCGCCAGCGTGTACAGCGGCTGTTCCCGGAAGAAGTGGTGCGGTCGTTGGAGCACCTCCATCGTCTCGTGGGTCCCCTCCCGGTTTTTGATCCGGTCGAAGACGCTGTGCTCGCCGGTGAACTGTTCGACCAGCCCGAGGTCCAGCAGTCCCCGATCGTGCGTCGCCTCGAGTCGATCGTGCGTGCCGTCCGCGTCCAGGTAGCCGTCCCCGACCTCGTCGTGTTTGACCGTCGAGACGAGGACGATGAAGCCGATCCCGGTCAGGGGGATCAGCGCGTAGACGGCGATGAAGAGCATGCTGCTCGAGACGTCGGAATCCGGGATCATCTGCATGATCACCAGGATGATGATCAGCAACAGCGGGAACAGCGACAGCGTCATGTACATCTCGCCGAACAGCTCCAGGGTCTCGAGCGTGAGCTCCTGTTGCTGTTTGGCCGTCCGCATGTGCTTTTCCTTCTTGTCCTGCAGGAAGCTCTCCATGTCGCCGCCGCTGTTGACGATCGAGAGCATGTCGGTCAGAAACTGCGAGAGTTCGTCGCTGGGGGTCTCGATCGCCTGGTTGCGGATCGCCGTCCGGTAGTCGGTGTCGAAGTACTCGGTCTCGTTGACGATGCTCTGGAACTCCTTCGAGACCTCTCCGTAGGTGTCGTCGGCTTCGGCCATCGCCTGAAGGATCTCGAGCTGGTTGAGCCCGCCCACCGACAGCGCGTACATGAACGAGACGGAGTCGGTCAGCAGCATGTTGATCTCGCGCTTCCGGGCGGACGCCCGCGAGTACGGGACCGCCACGAGCGAGCCGAAGCCGAGCGCGAAGCCGATGGTACCGAAGACGATCCCGCAGACGACGATCAGCGTTGGGATCCGTAACGTACCCCAGAGCTCCAGCAACGTCTCGTTCGACATCGGGACGCCGAGGATGGTTTCGACTTCGATCAGGCCGGTCCCGAACAGCGCCCAGCCGATCAACAGCCCGAGGATCCAGAGAACGACGCCGCTGATGAACCCGATCCCCAGCGCCCGGGAGAGGTACATCTCGACCGTGTCGGTCATCCGGGCCTGCGCGAGCTTCGTCTCGACGTCGGCCACGAACTGGCTGTCCCCGCTGAACAGCCGGGCGTACAGCGGATAGAACGCGTCGCCCAGGGCGTCCGATTCTCCGAACTGACCGTCGACGTCGGCACCCCGCTGGAGGCTCATTTTTCGTCCTCCCCGTCGCCCTCGGCCTCCTCCCCGTCGGCCGTCGAGTCGGGTTCGCCGCCGAATATCGAGTCCTCCGTCGACTCGCCGCCGAACATCGGCCCGTCGTCATCGTCGTCTTCGGATTTCTCTCCCGAGAACACGGACTCCGCGTTCGACCCGAAGATGTTTTCGCCGTCCGAACCGGCGACGTCGTCACCCGCGTCGCCCTCGCCCGACGCGTCACCGTCGTCCATCTCGAAGACGTCGCCCGTCTCGGCGACCTCGTCGTCTGCCTCCGGCGTATCATCCGGGCTCCATCCGCTGCGGTCGTCCGTCTTCGGCGGGGCTCGCTTTCCGAGGTCCCACTCGGGCTCGCTCGAATCGCCGCTCGAACCGTCGGAGAAGATCGAGTCCATGTCCCGTTCCGGGAACATCGCGTCGAAGTCGGATGTGTCCGGACCGCCCGCATCCGACGCCGTCGAACCGGAGCGCTCGTCTGGTCCGGTCTCGGTCGACTCGTTTGTCATCGGATCTGCGGACTCGAGGGCCTCCAGCGTGTCTCGCATGTCCGTGAAGAGGCTCTCGATCCCGTCTCCGTCGTCGCCCGCTCCGGCCTCGCTCGCGGACGTCCCCGTCGATGACGCCTCGCCCGTCTCCGGTGTTGGTTCTTCGAGCTCGAGGGTATCCGGCTGTCCATCGTCGTCGAGTTCGCCCTCCGCGCCCGCCGTCTCGGCGATACCCCCCTCGAGTTCGGGTGCATCCGTGGGGGTCGTCGGTTCCTCGAGTTCCGGTCGCCGCTCCGCTGCATCCTCCGAGCTCGTGTGCGTACCGGTCCCTGCGCCGACGGTGGCCGCACCCGTATCGGTCCCCGTCTCGTCCTCTAGCCAGGCCGGTGCCTCGGCGGCTGCGCTCTCGGCATCCGTCGGCTCGTCGAACGTTAACTCGTCGGCATCGTCGGCGTCGTCCCAGTCCCCGATCTCGGTTCCAGCGTCGAACGCGTTGTCGAAGTCGAACGGATCGTCGTCCTCGGCCGAACCGAGATCGACCTGATCGGCGGTTTCGACGTCGCCGAGCGCGCTGGCCAGACCGCTCGGAACCTTTCCGCGATACTCCTCGAACAGCGATTCCTCGGCGCGCTCGAGGATGTCCATCGAGAGGTTGAACGTCTCGGAGGAGGCGTCCGGGCGCGGCACGAGTTCTTCTTTCTCCTGATCGACGTCGATGAGGACGCTCTCCATCTCCCGGAGGTCGTCGAGACTCTTTTCGAGCTGTCCGTTCGCGATCAGCGTCAGGATGGTCTCCTGGTCGTTGATGAACGCTTGAATCGTTGCCGCGACCTCGGCGTAGGTGTTGAGACCGTTCTTGATCAGGTACGCGAGGATGACCTTTCGCTTGAACAGCTCCTCCTGGAGCTTCTCGTGGGACCACCCCCTGTCGAACATGATCTCGTCGAGGGTGTTCGAGTCCCCCATCTTGAGGTACTCGTCCGTCTCGGCTTGCCACTGGTAGACGTCCTGGACGTTGATCTCGTCGTTCTCGGCCTCGTAGTGGTTGATCTCGGTCAGCGACTTGTTCCGGCGAACCTTCCGGCCCTGGACCCGCGTCTGGGTCTGGATGGAAACCAGATCTAGCGCCGTGAACATCGTCTTCGAGACGTTGATCGGGTCCGTCGTGAACCGCTTGAGCACCTCGTCGACGGAGTCCGCGTGGAACGTGGTGTAGGTGGTGTGACCCGTCGACATCACCTGGAAGAGCGTCCGGCCTTCTTCGCCACGGATCTCACCCATGACGATGTAGTCGGGGCGCTGGCGCAGTGCGGCCTCCAGTAGGTCGAACTCGTCGATGTCGCCCGTTGAGTCGTCGGAGAACGACGGGCGGGTCATCGACGCGATCCAGTTGCGCTGGGGGAGCTCGACCTCGCGGGTGTCCTCGATGGAGACGATCTTGGTGTTCGCGGGTATGAACAGCGAGACGGCGTTCAGGGAGGTCGTCTTCCCGGACGCGGTACCTCCGGCGAAGATCAGGCTCTTGTGATTCTCGATACAGAGCCAGAGAAACGCCATCTCGTCCAGGCTGAACGTGTTCCAGTTGACGAGGTCGATCGGCGTGAACGGGACGTCCTTGAACTGGCGGATGGTGTAGTTCGTCCCGTGGTCGGAGACCTCCTTGCCGAGCGTGAGTTGCGCACGCGAACCGTCCGGGAGCGTCGCGTCGACCTGGGGAAGGCGCTTGCTGATACCCTTTCCGGACCGCTGAGCGAGCTTGACGACGAAGTCGTCGAGGTCGTCCTCGCCGTGGTAGACGTTCGAGATGATCTGCTCGTACTCCGAGTGGTAGACGAACACCGGCGAGTTGTAGCCGTCACAGGAGATGTCCTCGACGTTGATGTCGTGTTTGATCGGGTCGATTCGCTCGTACCCGATGAAGTTTCGTTTGAGGAGGTACAGCAGTTTCTCGACCTGGTACTCGTTGAGCGTGTCCGGATCCTCCTCGAGGATGACCGGCTCCGGGCGGACTTCGATTCCCTCGAGCTGGGCCGGTCCGTCGGCGTCCCCGCCGTCCCCGCCGTCTTCGCCGTCTTCGCCGTCTTCGTCGTCGAAGAATTTCCTGAACGAATCGACGATGCCCAGTTCCGCCTTCGCGCTGCTCTCGGCGAAGAGATCGTACCGTTTGAGCAACCGCCTCGTCTCGCGCTCGATGACCGACCGTCGACCGTCCTCGTTCTGCTTCGTCTTGACGCTCTCTTCGGAGTACTTGATCGCGGTCCGCAGTTTCCCGGAGAGGAACGTCTGGAGCTCCGTCTCGATCTCGTTGCAGTAGGGTTCGATAACGTAGTACTTCTTCTCGTTTTCTTTCTCCGAGTGGAAGATGATGACGAACGCGTAGGGTTTGTTCACCCAGTAGCGTTCGGATTCCTGAAAGTGCCACTTCTTTTCGAGCGGGACCGCCTTCTCGAGGTCGTAGCGGTTGACGACCGTCGTGTTGCCGTCCTCCGTGGTGAAGAACTCGTCCTCGTCGAGTTCATCGCTCACGTTGACCGTCCGCTCGTCGACGACTTCGTCGAGGGCCATCGCCGCGTTGCCGGCCGCGTGAAGCTGAGCGCCGATCTCGTCTGGATCGAACCCGAGCGTCGCTTCGCCGTCGAATCGATCGATGCTCCCATCTCTCGCTCGCGGCCGACTCCCGTCGTCGTCGTAGTAGTACTCCCACTTGTAGTGTTCCCAGCTGTAGACGTCCTTCGTCACGGGGGTCGTCTCCGGATCGACGTGCTCCAGAAATTCGTTCCAGAGGTACTTCGCGTTCGGAGCCAACGTCTCCGTGATCACCGATTCCAGCTCGTCGGGGTGAACGCCGAGGTACGCCGTCGGGTCGAACTCGACCCGATCCCAGTCGTCCCCCCGGGGAACGCCCGCTCGCCCGTCCGCGTCGAGTCCGAGTTGGTTGCTCGCGGAGTCCGTTCCTTGCGGGTAGAGCGTCGACACCTCGGATCCGTGACCGTGCTCCGACATGAAATCGGCCCAGGTGTACGCGCCGACGCGAACGTCGGAGCCGGTCGTCGGCTCCCGGGTGTCCTCGTCGTCCGGCGCCGAACCTGTCGCGTCGCTTTCAGAAAACCCCGACGCGTCGGCGTGTTCAGCCTCGTCAATAGCCATTAAGACCCCCCAAACACTCACCCTTCAAAAAATTCATCCACAAATTATCACCTGTGATAACCCCGTCAATCGACGGTCTCGCCACCCGACTGCCAGAATTCCGTACCCGCGTCAGTTCCCTCATTCAATCTGCCACCTGCTACTGGTAATCAGTTTGCCGCTGTTACTTTTATTTTATGTGCGGTCGGATCCATGTTCATCCCTCGTACGTTCACGTCTCTCCCAACCCTCTCGTGGCCGGTTCCGATCATTCGCATCCGAGCGTCTCTTCATCGGTGTTCACCGTCGTTCGCCGGAGGACGCGCGAGGTGATTCGAACGACGCGAAGACGTGCTCGCTTCGTACCGCTCACGGCTTCACCGGTCGTCCTTCGCGTTGGCCGCGCATCGAGCACGAGCGGCGACCTCCCCGATTTGAATCCCTCGCGCCCGTCGCTGCCGCTCACCTGCGTTCGTGGCTCCGACGGGCGTGACGAAATTCGAACCACGTCCGAGAACCTGCTCGCCCAGCGCGCAGAACCTCGGTCTACTTCGAATCCCGCACGATCCGTTTTCGGCTTCGCTGACGCTCAGTTCGATAGCGGGCGTGACGGGATTCGAACCCGCGATCAGAAGGTTAGGAACCTCCTGCCCTCTCCGCTAGGCCACACGCCCGCGGTCGAAAAACCGATCAGTTGGATTCCGTTTCGGTCTCGGTCTCCGCCTCGGCCTCCTCCTCGGAGGTGACGGGTTCGGTGTCGACGAACTCCTCCTCGTCGTCGTCGGTCTCGTAGTTTCCGGTCTCGCGCATCTCTTCGAGTTCCGTCTCGACCTTCTCCCGTCCCTTCTGGAATTCACCCATGGCCTCGCCGGTCGAGCGGGCCAGCTTCGGGATCTTGTTGGCACCGAACAACAAGATCGCGATGAAGAGGATGATCAGGAGCTCCGGACCCCCGGGTGCGCCGGGGATGAACAGCGGTGCGATTTCGGCTACCATCTCTATGCGTGCCTTACCGGCTGGCAATTATAACCTTTATGGACGAACCGGACGAGCAAAGTATTCCGAATGTCTGCGTTTCAGACGTAGTATCCATAGATTCCGACGAAACCAGGTGTGAAATGTTGGTCGATCGTGAGGTGATGTTCCGACGCGGATTCGACTCCACGACGTGCCGCGGGGGATCGGTAGTCCCGACTCCGTCGATGGTTCGACTCGTCGGGCGCATCGTCGTTCGTCACGTCTGGTCGGTCGTTTTTCACTCTTACGCGGATGGGGTATTTTCCGCCCACGTGGGTGGTAGCTCCACTCTCACGTGGGTTGTAGCTCCGTACATCCGCGAACGAAACTATCATCCGCGGCCACCCGTGATCACGAAACGGTGGTTTCGGTCGACGACGCGGCGCCGTGAAGTCCGGCGCCGTTGGCGACCGGAGACGTGGAATCGTTCACCCTCTTTGAACGCCTCCCTTCGGAGGCGCCGATCGTGCTGGCGTTCTTTCCCGGAGCGTTCACGAGCGTCTGCACGGCGGAGCTGTGCGCTTTCGAGGATCGACTCTCCGGGTTCGACGACCTCGACGCGACGGTTTACGGAACCAGCGTCGACTCCCCGTTCGCCCTGAACGAGTTCCGCACCCAGAACGATCTCTCGTTCGGGCTGCTCAGCGACTTCGAGAAGGAGATCGTCGACGCCTACGACGTTCGCACCGACTTCGAGTCACTCGGAGTCTACGGCATCGCGAAGCGGTCCGTATTCGTCGTCGACGGCGACGGGACGATCACGTACGCCTGGGTGAGCGACGATCCGGGGTCGAACCCGACTACGACGAGGTGGAGTCGGCCGTCGCCGACGCCCGTTGAGTAGGGGAACCGGTTCTGTCGCCCGCCGTTTACGCGCGTCCGTCCTGTCGCCCGCTGGTTACGCTCGCCCGCCGTTTACGCGCGTCCGTTCTGTCGCCCGCTGTTCGCGCGAGTTCGAGCTCTCGCCCGTCGACTGCGTGGGCCCGTCGGCTGCGCGGGCTCGTCGGCGAGTTGTCCGTCGGCGAGTGGCGGAGGGCTTTTCTCGCCGGCAGCCGACCCACCGGTATGAGCGACGCCGAGGACGCCCGCCGGGTCTACGATCCCGACGCGGAGCATCCGTTCCCCGACCAGAAACTCAACGACGTTTTGGCGTTCGTCGCGGCCGACGAGGAGATCCAGGCGTACCTCGACGCCCAGAACGTCAACGCGGTAGAGCGCAAGCGATACAACGACCACGGGCCGAAGCACATCTCGATCGTTCGAAATCGAGCGCTCCGGCTCTACGAGCTGCTGAAGGCGAGCGACGCCGACTTCAACGGCGCGCGCCAGCAGGGCCTCGCCGAGGCCGACGAATCGGTGATCGTCGCTCTGGCAGCCAGTTTGCACGACGTCGGCCACGTCGTCCACCGCGACCGCCACGCGTTCTACTCGATTCCGCTCGCGTCGGACATCCTCGATCGGATCCTGCCGGAGTTCTACGACACCGCGGACGCGGTCAGGATGAAAGGAGAGGTCCTGCACGCCATCCTCTGTCATCACACGCCGGTCGAACCGCTCACGACCGAGGCGGGGGTCATTCGCGTCGCCGACGCGCTCGACATGGAACGCGGTCGATCTCGCATTCCCTACGAACAGGGCGGTCGCGGGATCAACACCCTCTCCAGCCAGGCTATCAACCGGGTCTCGCTCCACGAGGGGGACTCGCGACCCGTCCTCGTGGAGATCGAGATGACCAACGCCGCGGGCGTCTACCAGGTCGACAACCTGCTCAAGGCGAAGCTCAAAGGGTCCGGACTCGAAGACCTCGTCCGGATCGTCGCGGTCAACACGAACGAAAATCGGGAGCAACTCGTCGAGCGAATCGAGCTCTAGCAGCCGCCCGGTGCCGGTTTCGAACCGCGCGTCGCCCCGACCGATACTGATATCGTGTTACATCATCGATCGGTGCCGTTCGTCTCGCCGTTCCGGTCGACACCCGCCGGCCAGTCGGTCGAAGTCGCCGCATCGTTTTTGTACCCGGTCGCGCGACTCCTACTCGATGTCGACGCAACTCGCCGTACTCGCGCTGTTGACGGGCCTGCTCACCGGAGCCCTGTTTCGATTTCTGACGATCCCTATCCCCGCACCGCCGGAGCTACCGGGGCTGCTCGGGATCGTCGGGATCTACGTCGGCTACAAGATCGTCGATCACTTCGACGTGGGGGTCGACCTGCTCGACATCGTCGGCGCCTGACGGCGGGAATCGGTCGTCGAGGAGTCGATCGTTGAAACCGGATTTCGGGCGTCAGTAACTGCGAATCTTCGGCTCGTAGGCTTTCTCCTCGCCCTCGAGGATGACCGGACGGTACCAGATCGACGGGTTTCCGCCGTTCCAGGAGACCATCGTGTGCTTGAGCCAGTTCTCGTCGTCTCGCTCCTGGCGCTCCTGGCGCCAGTGGGCGCCGCGGAACTCGTTGCGTACGAGCGCGCCGAGGGTGATCGTCTCGGCGACGTCGATCAGGTTCCGCGTCTCGTAGGTCATCTGGAGGTCGGTGTTGAACGTCCGGGAGGGATCCTCCACGAAGACGTCCTGGTACTCTTCGCGACACTCGCGCACGACCTCGAGCGCCCGTTTGAGGCCCTCTTCGGTCCGGAAGACGTTGACGTCCCGAGTCATCGCTCGCTGGAGCTTCGCACGGACGTCGGCGTGCTTGACGCCGTCGTCTCTCCCCATCAGGTACTCGACGCGCTCGCGCTCGGCTTCGACGGCCCGTTCGAGGACGGCGTCCGCGTCGGCGACCTGTCCCGAGCCGTCGGCGGCGACGCCGCCCGCCGGACTCGGATCGAGCCCGGCCTCGCCGAGTTCGACGGCGACGTCGGGTCCGGTTTCGTCCTCGGCGTCGTCACCGTATCCCGTCTCGATCTCGGCCTCGCCCAGATCTTTCCCGGCGGCGTGGTAGCCCGCGCGCTTGCCGAAGACGATGAGCTCCGGGAGGGCGTTTCCGCCGAGACGGTTGGCGCCGTGGACGGAGACGCAGGCGCACTCGCCCGCGGCGTAGAGGCCGTCGACGCAGGTGGCACCGTTCTCGTCGACCTCGATGCCGCCCATCGCGTAGTGCTGGCCGGGCTTGACCGGCATCGGCTCGACGAGACCGTCGACGCCCTCGAAGTCCTCGGCCAGGTGGAGGATGTTCTCGAGCCGGTCGAGGATACGTTCCGAGCCGAGGTGGCGCATGTCGAGGTAGACGTACTCGTCGTTGACCCCGCGGCCCTCGTTGACCTCGGTGAGTTCGGCCCGCGAGACGACGTCGCGCGAGGCGAGTTCACCGTCGTTGTTGGCGTAGCCGCGCTCGAACATGAACCGCTCGCCGTCTTCGTTGTACAGGATGCCGCCCTCGCCGCGGACGCCCTCGGAGATCAGGACGCCGGTCGACGGGAGCGACGTGGGGTGGAACTGGATGAACTCCATGTCCTCCAGCGGAACGCCGGCGCGATAGGCGATGGCGTGGCCGTCGCCCGTACAGGAGACCGCGTTCGTCGTGTGGTCGTACGCCTGGCCGGGCCCGCCGGTCGCCAGGATGACCCCGTTGTGCGCCTTGAAGCCCTCGATCCGGCCGGACTGGACGTCGTAGGCGACGATCCCGTGGCAGGTTCGATCCTTCGGGTCGGCCTCGTCCGAGACGGCCAGGTTCATCACGTACCACTCGTCGTAGACCTGGATGCCCCGCTTGACGACCTGCTCGTACATCGTGTGCAGCAGGTGGTGACCGGTTTCGGCGCCCGCGTACGTGGTGCGGGGGAACGAGAGGCCGCCGAACGGGCGCTGGGAGACGGTACCGTCCTCCTCGCGGGAGAATGGCATTCCCCAGTGTTCGAGTCTGATCGTGTCTTCGGGGGCGTCTTGGGCGAGCGTCTCGATGGCCGGGGCGTCGCCCAGGTAGTCCGACCCCTTCATCGTGTCGTAGGCGTGGAGCTCCCAGTCGTCGCCCTCCCGGAGGGCGGCGTTTATACCGCCCTCGGCCGCGCCGGTGTGACTGCGGACGGGGTGGAGTTTCGAGACGATCGCCGTGTCGGCGCCCGCCTCGTGCGCTGCGATGGCCGCACGGAGGCCGGCGCCGCCGGCGCCGACCACGATGACGTCGTGTTCCTGCATGGTTACCAGAATTTCAGATTCTTCTTGACCGCCTCGCGCTTGAGCTCCTGGATGTGCTCGGTGAGGGGGATGTCCTTCGGGCACACTTCCGTACAGGAGAACTGGGTCTGACAGCGCCAGACGCCGTGTTCTTGCTCGACGATGCGGAGCCGGTGTTCTTTGATCTCCTCTTCCTCGCGCTCGTCCATCGCGAACCGGTAGGCCTTGTTGATCGCCGCGGGGCCGAGGTACTGGTTGTCTCCCGCGGCGATGTTGCACGAGGACATACACGCCGCACACCAGATACAGCGGGTCGACATCTTGACCTTCTCGCGGTTTTCGGGGGACTGTCGCTGCTCTTCGAGGTCCGCGGCGTCGGGCGTCTCCTCGGACTGGAAGTACGGCTCGACGGCGTGCATCTGCTCGTAGAAGTGTTCCATCTCGACCACGAGGTCCTTGACGACCTCCTGGTGGGGGAGCGGCTCGACGCGGACCGGCTGGTCGAGCTCCGAGATCTGGGTCTTGCACGCGAGTCGCTGCCGGCCGTTGATGAAGAAGGCGTCCGACCCGCAGACGGCCTGTCGACAGGAGTGTCTGAACGTGAGCGAGGAGTCGTACTCGTCGCGGGCGTAGATGACCGCGTCGAGCACCGTCATCCCCTTCTCGAACGGGACGTGGAAGTCGTCGAATCGCGGCTCCTGCTTGCTCTCGACCTCGGGATCGTAGCGGAATACCTTGATGTGGACGGTGTCGTCGCCGAGGTCGGCCTCCCTGGCGGCCTCCTCGCGCTCGCGCTCGGCCATCCGCTCGTCCTTGCGCTGGAGGCGTTCCTGCTGGGGCGAGGAGACACCCTTCATCCCCTGGTCGTCCGGCGTTTCCTGACTCTCGGGTTGTTCCGCTCGTTCTTGTTGAGTACTCATACGAACCCTCCCATGACGAGTGCCACGTAGGTTCCTTGCGCGACCAGCCCGAAACCTGCGAGCACTAGGACTGCGAGCACTACCTTCTTTGGGGTACCGGAGAGGCCCTGGTTGACCAGCGCGTTGTAGACGCCGTTGACGCCGTGGAACGCCGCGGCCCACAGGAAGAGTATCATGGCCGCCGCGTAGCCGACGTTCTCCATTCGCGCCTGCGTCCCGGCGAACTCGATCTCCCAGGCGTGGGTGAGAAAGTGCAACTGGAAGAAGTGGAACGCGAGGACGACGATGAGAAACGCCGCGGTCACCCGCTGTAGCAGCCACGCCGTCCCGCCGGGGGCGAACGAGGAGTACCGTTCGGCCATCAGAACCCACCTCCGAAGAAGGTCGGGACGCTCGCGACGGTGATGACGCCGGTGAGGATCAGCGACGCGTAGAAGCTCTTGTCCTGTGCATCGAGGCCGACGCCGAGGTCGACCATCAGGAGCCTGATGCCGTTCAGGATGTGGAAGACGGCGACGGCGAGGAGGCCGACCTCGAGGGCCCTGATCAGCAGAAGACTCTCGAGACCCTGCAGCGTCAGGGTGTAGACGTCCTCGCCCGCCGCGATCGTCTCGGGAGACTGACCGGCCGCGGTGATCGCCGTGCTCAACACGGCGATGTGGGTGAACAGGTAGCCGATGAGGATCCACCCGGTGAACTTGTGGAAGATCCACGCCCACATGCCGGCCGAGAACTCCCGCCAGCGGCCGAAGTCCTCGACGAGGCCGCGATTGTAAGACTGGCTCATGTTCTCGTTCGGAGGGTTGGACCCCGCTGGTATAGTAGTTACTTTTGTCCGCGCCGCGTTCCGCTATTGCGACCGGGTCCGAGGCCCCGACGCGGTCGAATCGGTTCGGCCGACGTGGACGGTCGATCAGCCCGGCGGACGACCGACGTCGCCGGCGGACGATCTCGACCGACGGTCGCCCTGGCCGGTGGCCGTCCGAAATCGCCCGCCGACGATCCGCATCTTCGGCGGACGGCCCCGTTTACGGCCGACGCTTTCGTCTGTCACCTCGAGTTTCGTCCGCGCCGGTCACCTCAATCCTCGTCCGCGCCGAAGACGGGGAGCGACTCGGCGAGTTCTCGCTCGAGGGCGTGGAGGGTGTCGTCGTCCAGCGCGACGAGGTGACAGAGCGGGTTCCCGGGATAGACGACGGGGTTCTCCAGCACGCCGACGATGAGGCCGGTGAACGGCGCCTCGACGGTGACGATGTCGTCTTCCTCTTTGAACGGGTTCGTGATCGTGCAGATCACCTCCCCCTCGCGGACGAGCTCGCCGCGGCCGAGCTTCATGTCGACGATGCCGCCGGCGTCGGCGCGCAGCCACGTCTTTTCGTCGGGCTCCTCGATGACCACCCGCCAGCCGGGCCAGTGGACGGACGAATCGGGGTGGCAGCCGAACTCGGCGAGGAGGCTGGCGACGCCGGTGAGCGCCCGATCGATGAGGCCGCGCTGGAAGCGGTGGGCCTCCCCCATCTCGACGGTGATCGTCGGGACGTTCGCGGCCGTCGCCTCCCGACGCAGCGTCCCCTCCGGACCTTCGCCCGCGATAATCACGTTCGAGCTGAACGCGTACGCCAGCCGTTCGACCTCGGGCACTTCGACGTCGGCCCGCACGTGCAGCATGTTCGTCCGCCCGCGCGTCGAGGTGTGGAAGTCGACGCCGTAGTCGCAGGGCTCGATGAAGTTCCGGAAGATCCGGTGGGCCATCCGCTTGGCGCTCGTCGAATCCTCCCGGCCGGGGAACGAGCGATTGAGGTCGCGGTCGTAGATCGGCAGGTACCGCTCCTGCGCGAGGAAGCCGGGGACGTTCATCACCGGGAGGCAGACGAGCGTGCCGTGGAGGTCGGCGTGGTCCCAGTCGTGGGCGACCTCGCGGACCACCTCGATTCCGTTGAGTTCGTCGCCGTGGGCTGCGGCGGAGAGAAATATCGTCGGGCCGGGATGCTCGCCGTTGACGACGGTGACGGGAATCCGGATCGGGTCACCCAGGTACGTCTCGCTGATGCCGTACCGGATGTTCGCCGACTCGCCGGGGTCGACCCGGCCGCCGTCGTACGTGAACGCCCTCGACTCGTCCGGGTCGTCCCGGCGGGGCGCGGCGTCGGTCATATCGTCCAATCCGCCGGGATTATTATAAATCGTGCGTCTCGTGGACCTCGACGGGTGCTACCCGTCCGGGGCCGCTCGCGCCCGTCTCCGGTACCTTTCGACGGCCCGTCGACTCGTAAACTGCACCGCGGCGCGAAGGTTTTGTAAGTGGCTGTCATACTCTCGAACATGGAAATACGCGAGGCCACCGCCGAGGACGCCGAGGCGATCCGCTCGAACGCGCGCGATTCGCTCACCGCTTCGTACGCGGATTTCCTCTCGGCGAAGACGATCGACGCGGCGATCGAGCAGTGGTACGACGACGAGACCATCTCGGACCTCGTCGACAGCGAAGACTCGCTCGTGCTGGTCGCTGACGACGACGGCCCCGTCGCGTACTCCCAGTCCGAGATCGTCGGCGACGGCCAGACGTACGGAGACGTACACTGGCTCCACGTCGATCCGGACGCCCGCGGGGAGGGAACGGGCGTGCGGCTGCTCGTCAGGACGCGCGAGGAACTCCTCGACCGCGGCGCCGACCAGGTGCGCGGGTTCGTCCTCGCGAAACACGAAGGCGGAAATCGGTTCTACGAGGCGCACGGGTTCGAACGGGCCGGGACCCGATCGATCGAGATCGGCGAGGAGACCTACACCGAGAACGTGTACGTCGAGAGCGACGTCGGGTCCGCCGAGTGGCGGGGAATCGAGGCTCACGAGCTCGAGGACGGGGCGACGACCTACGTCAGCTACGGCGAGGCGGCGAGGGGCTCGAAGGCGCCGTTCTACACCGCCTACGACTCCGCCGACGGGGACCAGCGATACGGCTGGTTCTGCGGAAACTGCAACTCGCTCGACAACGCGATGGATGCGATGGGCCGGATCGAGTGTAACGTCTGTGGCAACCAGCGGAAGGCGACGCGCTGGGACGCCTCGTATCTCTGACCGTCGGTCGTGGGTGACCCGGTCGAATCCGGGATCGACTGCACGTTCGACCGTTCTCGATTCCTCTTTTGTTCGGGGCAGTATCGAACTCGTCTCCCCCGATAGCGTTCGAAGCTGGTTTCGTCCGCGGTATCGATCGCGACGGACCGGGGCGAAGCGTCTCCGGTTGTAGGCATCACGTACTCACCGCGATCGTCCCTCACGAACCGTTCCGGCGCGGTCGACTCGCCGGGACGGGCGCCCCGGCGCGCCTCGTTCGGGATCGGCGTCGGCTCCGAGCGCCCGACAGTCCGTCGATGTACGCGTGGCCCAACGTCTCGACGTACGCGTCGCCTGTTTCGGGAACGATCCGGATAACAATTCGCGGATCCGCCGTCGTGACGGGTAGCCGCGCCGGGCGCTCGGCGACGGCCCCGCTCTCACATGCGCTCGCTCGATCACATCGTCCGCGGATTCACGGCGACGCTCGCCGCTCGCGCGATCTACATGATTACGAGCGCACTGTTGATGATCTTGTTGGCGCGAGTGTTCCTCGATCCCGACGGGTACGGGTTGCTGTTCTGGGCGATCGGCGTTCTCGCGGTCGTCCAATTGGCCGCGGACCTCGGGCTCGGGAAGTCGGCCGCGCGGTACGTAGCCGAGTACGGGGAGAAAGATCCTCGCCAGATCCCGCACCTCCTCAGGCACGTGATCGGCTACAAGCTCGTTGCCATCACGCTCGTCTGCATCCCGCTGTTCGCGTTCGCCGAGCCCGTCGCCCACCTCCTCGGCGAACCCGCGGCCGCGCCGTTCCTGGCCGCGGGAGCGCTCCTCGTGATCGCGAAGTCGTTCGACGTCTTCACGCAGGTGGTCTTCCAGGGCTTCAACCGGCTGGTGTACAGCGCCGTCGTTCGGGCTACCGGAGGCGTCGCGCGACTGATATTCGCCGTGGCGTTCGTCATGGCGGGTTTCGGGGCCCTGGGGGCGTTCTTCGGCTACGTCGTCGGCTACGCGATCGCCGCGGTCTTCGGAATCACGGTCCTGTACTTCCAGCTGTACGCCCGGCACGATCCCGCGCCGCGGATGGAGCCGGGGCTGTCGCGCCGGCTGCTCGAGTACAGCGTGCCGCTGACGGCGACGCGGGGCGCGAACGTCCTCGACAAGCAGATCGACATCGTCCTCGTCGGCATCTTCCTCAACCCGGCGGCCGTCGCGTTCTACACCCTCGCCAAGCAGATCACGGACTTCGTCCTCGCGCCCGCGGAATCGCTCGGTTTCGTGATCTCGCCGAACTTCGGGGAGGGGAAGGCGACCGGAGAAATCGAACGCGCACGAGAACTGTACGAGACCGCCCTTTCGAACGTATTGATCCTCTACGTCCCCGCGGCGGCCGGCCTCGCGATCGTCGCCGAGCCGATGGTTACGCTCGTGTTCGGCGGCGAGTACGCCCAGGCCGCCCCGCTGTTGCAGTTGCTCTGTCTCTTCGTGATCCTCCAGGCGATCACCAACGTCACCAGCGACGGGCTTGACTACCTCGGGCGCGCCCGGGAGCGCGCCATCGCCAAGGGCGGGACTTCCGCGGCGAACTTCGGGTTGAACGTGGCGCTGATCCCGACGATCGGCGTGATGGGGGCGGCGATCGCCACGGTCCTCACCCACACCGTTTACGTCGCGGTCAACCTCTACGTGATCCACGCTGAACTCTCCTTGCGGGTGCGTCAGCTCGGGATCGACGTCGTGCGCGTCGGCGCCATCACCGGCGTGATGGCTGGCATCGTGGGCCTCGTCGCGCCGTCGATCACCAGCCTCCCGCTGCTCGCCCTAGCCGTGCTGGTCGGCGTCGGCACCTGGGCCGTCCTCGTCGTCGCGAGCGGACTCGTACGGGTTCGAGAGGTCCGAGCGGTGCTCGGCTGATCGTCGGGTCTTCGTCCGCGGGCTCCCGGGCACACGCCACCCTTCGGAATCCGACCGATTGAATCCCGAACGGCGTCGGGATCAGCGTCGGAATCGTCTCCGGTTCTACCCCGTCTGGCGCGCCACCAGGGTGGATCCGATCGAGGCGCTTCGTCACGACTAGGCGGCCAGCCCTCCCGAAGCGGTAGTCTCCTCGAGCCGGCGACCCGATCCAATTCCGGCGAGACGAGACAACGTTTTTCGGGTGGCGGCGAGTTGGTTGCGTATGAGCGAGGCCGACGAGGTAACCGTCGGGGTACTGAGCCTGCACAACAGCAAGGAGACGAAAGCGATCTGCAACGCCGTCGAGGGTCTCGGCCACCGACCCCAGTGGCTCCGGACGGACAACACCACGATCAGCGTCGAGGAGGGCAGCGTCACCCTCGATCCGCCGGTGGACGTGATCGCGAACCGACTGCTGCTCTCGAACACCGAACAGCCCTGCGAGGAGCTCGGGCTGATCAACACGCTCTCGCGGCTCATCCCCACGCTGAACGAGCCGGTTCCGACGATGACGGCCTTCCACAAGCTCTCGACGGCCGTCGTGCTCGCGGACCACGAGATCGCCGTCCCCGACGTCCTCCTCTCGCTGTCGACAGATCGCCTCAACCAGGAGCGCGGCCGGTTCGGCGAGGAGGCGGTCTACAAGACCGCGATCGGCACCCACGGCGGCGGGACCTGGAAGGTCGGTCCCGAGGAGGTGGTCAACGCCAAGGTCGGCAACCGCTACGCGTTCCTCCAGGAACTGATCGAGATCGACAACGAGCGCCACCGGGACACCCGGGTCTACGTCGTCGGCGACGAGGTCGTCGGCGCGATGTACCGCTACGCGCCGGAGAACGACTGGCGGACGAACGTGGCCCTCGGCGGGGACGTCGAAGACGCGACCGGCGACCTCCCCGAGGCGGTCCGCGAGATGGCCGTCCGCTCGACGCGGGCGATCGGCCTCGACTACGCCGGCGTCGACCTCGTCGAAGCGGAGAACGGCTGGTTCGTCCTCGAGGTCAACCCCACGGCGGGGTTCAAGGGGCTCTTCCAGGCGACCGGGGTGAGTCCGGCGCCGTACATCGCGAAACAGGCGATCGAGCGCGTCGGCGGAGAGGTGGACGCCGAGCGCCTCGAGGAGCTGTCGCGGACGCTCGACGACTCGCGTCCGTCCTTCCTGCCGCCGGAACCCGTCTCCGCGGACGACGAGCCCTCGGACATCGGTTACACCGAGGAGATCGTGCTCACCGGCACGCGCGGCTCGGAGACGGTCTACGCCAAATCCGATACCGGCGCCAGCCGCACCAGCATCGACACCAAGCTCGCGGCGACCATCGGCGCCGGCCCGATCAAGGCGATCACCAAAGTCAAGACGGGCAGCTCCAAGACCTCCCGCAGCCGGCCGGTCGTGGACGTGGTCGTCGGGGTCGGCGGCAACCGCCACACCGTCACCGCCAGCGTCGAGGACCGGGCCCACATGGACTACCCGGTGATCCTCGGTCGCGACATCCTGGGGAACTACCGGGTCGACGTCGGCCGGCGCGTCGACCGAGACGAGCGCGAGAGTCCGGAAGAGGAGGAAGAAGAGCTCTAGCGAGGGATTTCGCCAATCCCGTTCGCCCGGACCGAACCGTCCGTCACGTGCCGACGTGCGGGAACTGCTGGCTGGGCCGTCGCGAGTCGCTACGTCACGGTCGACCCGATCTGCGTTTGCAGGGGTTCGGTTGCCTCGGCGCGATCATCGCGAGATCGTCTTCGATACTTTCCGCCGCGGTCCGCTCGTAACGTCCGGTGTGACCGACCATACTTCGTTCGCCACGTTGAGCACGTCGCGGACGAAGGGGCCCGGATCGGTCACGCTGAAGTAATCGAAATGCGGCTGGCGGTATATCGACGACGCGACCTCCCACACCGCTGCTGGCAGCGGCGGCGGCTCGACCAACGGATTGTTCTCTCGCAGGATGCTCAGGAGGTACAGGAGCTCTCCCCGGAGGAGGTGCGTCGTAATTCCCGCCTCGTAATCCGAACGGGGGCGGACGGACTCGCCGCGAGCGAGTCGCCAATAATAGTACGCGAAGTCGATCCCGGCCTGGTGGGCGCACGCGAGCGACACCCAGAATCGCGGATTGATCTCGAGCAGAACGAACTCGTCCGTCCCCGCATCACGCTTGAATTGCACGGACACGGGGCCGTGCCAATCGAGGGCGTCCAGTAGCGTTCGACCGACTTCTTCGAGTTCGGGAACGACCGCGGTCTGCCGTGCAACGCTCGTGTTCCCGGCGTAGCTGTATCCCCGAAGCTGATGCTTGTGACAGGTTGCGACGACATCTCCGTCGTCGTAGAGCGCCCAGAGTGCGTATTCCGGTCCCGGCACGTACTCTTGAACGATCGGCTCGTGTCCCATCTCCTCGAACACCGACCTCCGATCGGGTTTGCTACCGGGCTGGAGATACCGCACCGAACCGGGATGGACCACTTCGCCGGGGGAGAGCGCGGAGACGTAGTCGGCCGTGAGTATCGCGTACCGGGGTTTGACGATCTGTTTCCGGCTCCAGTCGTCCACCTCGTCGAACGGCTGCGTCTCCGGTACGCCGACCCCCGCGGCCGCCGCTATCTCCATCAATTCCACCCGATCGTAGACCCTCCGAAGCGTCTCGACCGTCGGCCACAGAGGCGTTACGGCCCTCGCGAATTCGGACCGATACTTTGAGAGCGCCCACACGTCTTCCTCCCGGATCGGCGTGATGGCGCGGACGTCGTTTCGTTTCGCGAGTTCGAGCAGGGCGTTCGCGTAACCGAGAAAATCTTCCGCGGGATCCGGTACGACGTAGTTCTCGTCGCAGTACCTCGAGTAGAACTCGGGAGCGGTCTCGTTCTCTGAGACCGCGATCGTGCGGACGCCGCGGGAGCTCAGCGAGCGGATGCAGGCGAGCGAACTCGGCGCAACCGCCGGAACGATCACACTCCGTTCGTTCATGGCACTCGGGCACCGCGACAGACGATAACTATTCATGAACTAGGGTAAATTGGGGCGAACATCTAACGAAACAATGGAAATTTTGTGAACCTCTATTATTTATTATCGTTGCCTCGTCGTGGTATAGTCGTTCGGTACAGCCGGAGACGCTCGCGTTCGGGCCACGGGGAATAACTGCGGAAAACGAGTGCCAGCGTTCGATCAGCAGTCTCCTGTACTCGATAGGTCGCCGCGTCCATCACCGGTATCTCACGGGTATACTTCGTCCCGACGGGACCCGCCGGAAACCACCTGCGATGCGACGTGGTCGGGTGCGTTGTACCGCTGTACGGATCGATTTCCGACGGACGGTGCGTCGCGTCCGGCATGCGACGTCGCGGGAGGTCGCAGCGAACGCCCGCGTCCCGACGTTCGGCCCGGCGATAGACGGATCTGCCGGTCGCACTCGCCGACCAACGATCTTTTCTACCAGGGCTACAACCTCCGTTCGATGGCCCCAGACCCCGAAACCGTCCTCCGACGAGATCCCGTCCTGGCGCCGGTGATCGACAGGCGAGAGCCCCACCCCCTCCGGCCGGAGGTCGACGAGTTCGAGCGACTCTGCGTCTCGATCATCAACCAGCAGCTCTCGACGGCCAGCGCCGCTGCCGTTCGCGAGCGGACGTTCGCCGCGCTCGGCGGAGACGTCCGTCCCGAGACCGTCCTCGCCGCCGGTCGTGGGACGCTCCTCGACGCCGGCCTCTCCCGGACGAAGGTCGACTACCTTCGCAACGTCGCCGAGGCGTTCCGCGAGCGAGATCTCACCCGCGAGGGGCTCGCCGACGCGACGAACCGGGAGGTGGTCGAGGAACTCACGCGGATCAAAGGCGTCGGCGAGTGGACCGCACGAATGTACCTCATGTTCGTGCTCCAGCGACCCGACGTCCTGCCGCTGGGCGATCTGGCAGTTCGCCGCGGGATCGAACGACTGTACAACGACGGCGCGGAGCTGTCCCGGGCCGAGATGCGCGAGATCGCCGAGCCGTGGCGTCCGTATCGCAGCTACGCCACGCGCTACATCTGGGCGGAGTACGAGGCCGACGACTGAGCGCCGACCGGCGCCCGGGATCGGAGCGGGCGGATCGCTCTGCGGTCGATTCGTCGAACGGGTAGGGGGTGGTGGAAGGGGGCGGTGGAAGGGGGAGTGAGAGACGATCCCCTTGAGTATCGCCTCTGCGTTCGAACAGTACGGGCAGAAGCCCATAACAGCGATTCCAAAATGGTTCGGGTACCTTCGGCCGACCCACTTCCGTGCCCCGAGACCTGTCGGCTCGGTCCGCCAAACGAGAGGGCTTTCGCCGGATACGCGAGCGACCGCGCGCACCATCCGGTCGACCTATCGACAGACTGTCTTGACTGGCGTGGGCGCTACGAGGCGCGAAAATCGTGCGGCCTCTCTCGGCGGCTCGAAGGGCCCTCGCTGCACGGATTCGAGGTGTGGAACCGACGATATCATCCGATAGAGTATGCTGATAGTTCATTCACATCGGTGAAATGTTTTTCCGTCCACGTGGCGCGCGTACGACTGCGATACCGACGCGAGCCCCGACGTGTGCTTCGCGTTCGGCTTCGATTCCCATGCCCAACACAACGAACCCCGTCGAAGCGATGTTCGAGATGCAACGCGAGTCGATCAAGCACGGCCAGGAACTGTTCGAACAGGGTCTCGAATTCCAGCAGAACGCGGCCGAGAGCGTGATGCACAGCGCGCTCACGATGCAACGTAGTGCCCAGCGCCAGGGAAGCGAACTCGCCCGACAGACCGCCGACGCTCAGCTCGATGCGGTCGAGGAGAGTATCGAGGACGAGGAGTTCAGGGAGACGGTCGACGCCCAGTTCGAGGAGAGCACGCGTCGAACCCAACAGCTGCTGAACACGCAGTTCGAACGGGGTGCCGCCCTGTTTCAGCGATTGCTACACGCGCAGTTCGACGCGCTGGAGGTGGCCCTCGACGCGGACGACTTCGACGTCCGCGCGTCGATCGATCGGCAGTTCGCGGAGTTCGAACGAACCCAGCAGGAGGGGTGGGACGAGTTCGAGGCCGAGTTCCGCGAGACGATAGCGGATCTGTCCGATCAGCAGCGATCCGTGCTCGTGGAGTCGGTCACGTCGACCCTCGAGAGCCAGCAAGAGGCCGAAGAACTGACCATCGAGGGCATCCAGAACGTCGAAGAGATGGCCGAGACGGCCCAGCAGGGAACCCACGAGGTTTCGGACACGGTTCAGCGCGGCACCAGAAGGGTGGCCGTCGAAACCGCCGACGCGACCGAAGACGTGACCGCCGAAGTCGCCGACGCGACCGAAGGGATGGCGGCCGAAACCACCGACGCGACCGAAGAAATGGCGGCCGAAACCACCGACGCGACCGAAGACGTGGCCGCCGAAACCACCGACGCGATCGAACAAGTGGCCGACCACGGCGCCGCCCAAAAGAACCTCCAGGCGCTGGAGGGCGTCGGCTCGACGTACGCAGAGCGCCTCGCCAGGGCCGGAATCGATACCGTCGACGACCTCGCCGCCGCGGAGGCTCACACGATCGCCTCGGCCGCGGAGATTTCGGAGGATCGCGCCGAGGATTGGATCGACGCGGCGCAGTCCCAGGAGTAGGACTCGGCTCTCGATTTCGTTCCTTTCGGACCGCCAGACGGCGAAACATCGTGAGGTGGATGCGGAGCTATCGCGGGTTGCCCGCTCGTCGTTTCCACCGCTTTGAGACGTCGAATGCGGTGTCAGGTCCCCGGACTATTTTAGCGTCGAAGTCCAGGGTCAGACCGTGCAACCGGTCGTCCACCTCTTCGTGGGATACCTCTGCTGGTCGGCGTACGCGCGGTTCTACCGCGGGGAGCCGCCTGCACCAGCCCCCGCCGCCGTCGCGGTCTTCGGAGCGGCCCTGCCGGATCTGATCGACAAGCCCCTGGCCGCGTGGGGGGTCGTCCCGGTCGGCCGGACGATCGGCCACTCGCTGTTGTTCGCCGTGCCGTTGGTCGTGGCGGTCTGGCTTCTCGCGATCCGGTTCGACGGCCGCATACTCGGCGTCGCCTTCGCGGTCGGGTACCTCTCTCACATCGCGGCAGACGTTCCGTGGCACGTGATCGCCGGCGACTTCGACGAGCTCGGGTTCCTCCTCTGGCCGATCACGGAGATGCCCCCGTACACGGGCGTCAAACCGCTTGGAACGGTCGCCGGCGTCGACGTGACCACGCTCTGGCTCGAGGCGGCGATCGTGCTCGTCGCCGTCGGCGTCTGGCTCTCAGACGGGACGCCGGGACTGCGTGGCGCCCGTCGACGACTCGGTGAGTGGTGAGCGTAGCGCCGAAAGCCGGTCCATCGCGAGCGTAGCGTCGAAAGGCGGTCGATGGCGAGCGTAGCGTCGAAAGGCGGTCGATGGCGAGCGTAGCGCCGAAAGCCGGCCCAACCGACCGCCACGCGAGGTTTGATACGCTGCCGAGTCGAATCGATCGATCGGTGAACCGCTGGTCGAGCTACGTCGCGGACCTCGTGGCCGGATTGGGTGCGCTTCGGACCGAGGGCCGCGGCCCGATCCTCGCGGCGGTCGCCGTGGGCTGGTTCCTCTCGATCGGTCTCCGGCTCGTCTACCCGGCGCTCCTGCCGGAACTGCGCCGCGCGTACGACCTCGACCTCACGACCGCAGGGCTCCTCCTGTCGGTACTCTGGGTGGCCTACGCCGTCGGTCAGCTGCCCGGTGGCGTCCTCGCGGATCGGATCGGCGAGGGACGGATCCTCTGGATCAGCACGGCGATCTCGACGGGAACGATCGCGCTCGTCGCGACCGCCGGCTCCGTCTCCGTCCTGTTCGGCGCGACGGCGCTGTTCGGACTCGGGACGGCCCTCTACGGCGTCGCCCGGTACACCGCGCTCTCGGGCATCTATCCCGAGAACGACGGCGCGGCGGTCGGCGTCACCCTCGCGGCCGGCGAGGTCGGCAACGTGATCCTGCCGCCGTTCGCCGGGTTGCTGGCCGCGACCTTTGCCTGGCAGCTGGGCTTCGGCTTCGCCGTACCGCTGTTCGTACTCGTCTCGGTCTCCCTCTGGATCGTCCTCCCGGCGCGGACGTCGGCGCCGACCAGCGCCGTGGACTCCCTCTCGTTCGAAACGGCACGGTACGTGCTCTCGAGCGTGGGCCGCCCGACGATCGTTCTGGTCACGGCCGTCCAGGTGCTCGGCTTCTCCGTGTGGCAGGCCTACACCGGATTCTATCCCACCTACCTCATCGAGGTCAAGGGCCTCTCCTACCCGGCCGCGACGACTCTGTTCGGCCTGTTCTTCGCGCTGGGGATCGTCGTCCAGCCGGTCTCCGGCGCCGCCTACGACCGGTTCGGTCTCCCCCGGACCGCGGCGGTCGTCCTGGGGATCGCAGCGCTGGGTCTCGCCGCACTCCCCGTCGTTTCGACGCTTCCCGCGGTCGTCCTGGCGACGGCGTTCTCGAGCGCGCTCCTCGGGCTGACGGTGATGACGATGCCCTACCTGACGGCCGCGCTACCCGACGACATGCAAGGGACGGGGCTCGGCTTTCTCCGCACGGTCTACATGCTGATCGGGGCGGCCAGCCCGACCGTCGCGGGCGCCATCGCGGACCGCGGATTCTTCGACGAGGTGTTCTTCCTACTGGCGGGACTCGTGGCCGTCGCCATCGCCCTCTCGACGCTGGTCCCGCGGGGGTGATGGTGTCGGGCGGCCGGCGTCGCTCCCGGGCTCGGTACTTTCGCGGATCCGTTCAGCGCTCTCCCGGGCTCACCGCTTTCGCCGATCCGTTCAGCGCGCTCCCGTCGCCGTCGGGTCGGCCGACGAACTCGGTTCGGTCGTCGAACTCGGCTCGAGCGACGTCTCCGCTTCGGGGGGCGAGTCCGGTTCGACGCCCGCCAGCCGCATCGCGTTGCCCGTCACGGCCAGACTCATGCCCATGTCACCGATCACGACCGCGTGGATGACCGTGACGATGCCGAACGGCGCGCCGGCCGCGAGCACCGCCTTGACGGCCAGGCTGGAGTAGATGTTCTGGCGGATCACGCCGTTGGCACCCCCGGAGAGCCGGTAGAGGTAGGGCAGCTTCGCGAGGTCGTCGCCCATCAGCGCCACGTCGGCCGTCTCGAGCGCGGTGTCGGTGCCGGCGGCGCCCATCGCGATTCCCACGGTCGCCGTCGCGAGCGCGGGCGCGTCGTTGATGCCGTCCCCGACCATCGCGACGTGGGCGGGGTCCTCGTCGGTGCCGTATCGTGCTTCCAGTTCGCGGATGCGCTCGAGCTTCTCCTCGGGCAGCAACTCCGCGTGGTACTCGTCGACACCGACCTCCTCGGCGATGGCCCGTGCCGTCCCCTCGTTGTCGCCGGTGAGCATCACCACGCGCACGCCCTGATCCTGCAGCCGGGAGACCGCCCACGCGGCCTCCGGGCGGACGCGGTCGGCGACGCCGATCGCACCCAGCAAGCGTTCGTCGGTGGCCACGAGTACGACGCTCTTCCCGTCGGCCTCCAGCCGCTGGACGACGTCCGAGAGGACGTCGACGCAGTCGTCGGCGGGACACCGCGGCTCGGTGGCGGCCAGGTCCGACCCGCCGTCGGTGACGTGGCGATGACCGAGGTCGAGCCCACTCTCCGCCCGGATGAAGCTCGGGTTCCCGACGTAGTGCGTCGTGCTCTCGATCTCGGCGCGGACCCCGCGGCCGGCTAGCGCCTCGAAATCGTCCACTGCGGGGTCGTCCGCCCCCGATTCGTCGGCGTCCAGATTCCGCTCCTTCGCCGCGACGACGATCGCCGCGCCGATCGGGTGCTCGCTGCGCCGCTCGACGGCGGCGGCCCGTCGGAGCAGATCGTCCTCGGTCGCGCCGTCGAGCGCGACCACGTCCGTCACCGACAGCTCACCCGCGGTCAGCGTTCCGGTCTTGTCGATCGCGAGGACGTCGCTCTCGCCCACCGCCTCCAGGTGGCGTCCGCCCTTGATGAGGACGCCGTTGCGCGCCCCGCTCGTGATCCCCGACACCACGCTGACGGGCGTGCTGATGACGAACGCGCAGGGGCAGGCGATCACCAGCAGCGTCAACCCCCGGAGGAACCAGGTGTTCCAGGACCAGCCGGCCAGCAGCGGCGGCAGGGTCGCCACCGCCACTGCCAGCGCCACCACGATGGGCGTGTAGACGCTCGCGAACCGGTCGACGAACTGTTCGCGCTCGGTCTTCTCGCGTTCGGCGTCCTCGACGAGCCGGACGATCCGCGCGATCGTCGACTCGTCGGCGGGACTGGTCACCTCGACCTCGAGGTAGCCCGCCTCGAGGATCGTCCCCGCGTACACCTCGTCTCCGGGCGTCTTGTCGACCGGCACGCTCTCGCCGGTGATCGGCGACTGGTCGATCGCGCTCTCGCCCTCGCGGACGACGCCGTCGGCGGGCACCTTCTCCCCGGGCTTGACGATCGTCACGTCCCCGACCGCCAGGGCGCCGACCGGGACGGTCTCCTCCTCGCCGTCATCGCGCCGAACGCGCGCCGTCTCCGGCGAGAGCGCCATCAGTTCGCGCAGCGAATCCCGCGCCCGGTCCATCGAGAACCGCTCTAACAGCTGGGCGATCGAGAACAGCACCGCGAGCATCGCGCCCTCGAACGGATGGTGGGCCGCCACCGACGCGAGGATGCCGGCGCTCATCAGGAAGTCGATGTCCAGGCTCCGGTTGCGGGCCGAGTAGTAGCCGTTCCGGACGATCGGCGCGCCGGCGACCCCGGCCGCCAGCACGTAGAGAACCTGCGAGAGCTCGTACGTGCGCCCGAGGATCTCGAACAGCGCCGGATTCGCCTCCGGTGCGAGGAACTGCAGGACCATCCCCGCGACGACGAATACCGCACCGAGGGCGGTGCCCGCGGCTCGCATCGTTCGCCAGACGGCCCGCGACTCGTCGATGCCGGCTCGATCGTCCGCGATCGGCGAGGCGTCGTACCCCGCGCCCTCGATGGCTGCCCGCACGTCCTCGGCGTCGGTGCCGCTCGCCAGCGTCGTCGTCACGCGGCCCGAGGTCGGTCGCGTCTCGACGGACTCGACGCCGGGCGTCTCGGTCAGCGAGTTCTCGACTTTCGACGCGCAGGACGCGCAGTCCATGTCCGGAACCGCGAAGGAGAGTTCCCGCGCGGTCGCCTCGACTTCGTAGCCCGCCGCTTCGACGCGGTCGCGGACCGCCGCCTCGTCGACTGCCGTCGGGTCGTACTCGACGGTAAGGCGGCCGCTCGTCACCCGCGGCTCGACGCGGTCGATCCCCTGGAGTGTCTCGACGCTGCGCTCGACCTTCTCGGCGCAGGTCGAACAGTCCATCCCAGGGATCCGCAACTCGAGCGTGCGGGCGCCGCCCGACGGCTCGTCTCCGGAGGGCTCGCTCATCGGTTGGCAGTAGTGGGCCGGCGGGGATACGCCTTGTTTGGCGCACGCCAACTCGCGGCAACCAATTCCGGTTCGATCGAGGCAACCCCTTTCGGTTCGATCGCGACCGCCGGGTGATCGAGTGCGGCCGGCCCGGTCACTCGGCGGGCGCGATCACGTCCAGCGCGTCAACGCGTTCGACGAACGACGTCGCCAGCGCTGCCTCGGCCCGTCTGAGCCGGTAGGAGAGCGTCGACCGCGGAATGTCGAGTTCGTTGGCGAGTTCGTCGAGGTCGATCTCCCGCGGTGTTTCGTAGTACCCGTGCTCGACCGCCGCGCTGAGGGCCACGCGCTGTTCGGCCGGCAGCTTCTCGTCGTCACCGACGTCGCCGTCAACCCGCTTCCCTTCCGGATCGAGCTCGGTCAACCGCAGGACTTCCATCCCGGCGCAGGCGCCGACCTCGTCGGCGAGCGCGTCGAAGAAGTCGCCCACGGGCGCCGCGCTCCCGAGGACGATCCGCCAGCGGTACCGCCGACCCTCGCGATAGGTCTCGAACAGCAGCCCTCGGCCGAGGTGCTCCAGCGCGACGTGTGGGACCGACGTGCAGTCGTCCGTCCGGTCCCAGT
>SKPV01000049.1 GCA_007119345.1 Halovivax sp. | reverse complement strand
TCGAACCGGAACAGTCGTCGTACACGTCCGAACTCGAGAGCGCCCTCGGCGACGATCCCGACTTCCTCATGCTGGTGGCGTTCCCCGTCAGCGGCATCCAGATCTTCCGGGACTTCTACGGGGAGTTCGACGAGGTTCCCGTGATGGTTACCGACGGCCTGATCGAACCGGGCCTCCCGGACGACGTCGACAACCCGATGGACAACGTCATCGGAACCTCGCCCGCCGCCGCCGGACCGGAGGTCGACGCGTTCAACGAGCTGTACGAAGACGAGTACGGTACCAGCCCCGGCGTGTTCAACGCGCAGGCGTACGACGCGAGCGCGGTCCAGATCCTCGCCAACCTCCGCGGCGGCGAGAACGACGGACCGACGGTGAGCGAACAGGTCCGAGCGGTGACGAGCGGCGGCGGCGAAGAGGTCGGACCGTCCAACTTCGC
Organism: Halovivax sp.; assembly: GCA_007119345.1. Taxonomy (GTDB): domain Archaea; phylum Halobacteriota; class Halobacteria; order Halobacteriales; family Natrialbaceae; genus Halovivax. Next base: position 28,155 of record SKPV01000049.1, on the reverse strand, counting down.
CGACGCCGTCGAGATGGCCGCCGACGGCGAGGACATCAACTATCAGGGTGCCTCGAGCCCGGTCGAGTTCGACGACAACGGCGACATGACGGCCGTCTCGTACGACATCCACGACTTCGGGAACTACGAGATCGAGGTCATCGACAGCATCGACTTCGAGGCCTGAGACGAGACCGAACCGCCGGCGGTTCAGCACGCACGACCACTTTTTGCGCTCGATCGAGACGACAGCGACCGAACGGTCCCGGGCATCTCCTCGGACCCCTCCGCCGAGGAACGTACCGATCACCGGCCGTCGATCCGGTCGACCGAACGACCGGACCGCTCGTTCCGACTCGAACGCCGGACGTGTCGATCGTGTAGAGTGAGGCGAACGCCGGTGACACTCTCGGGGGAGGTGCCACGATCCATCGGGGAGACGTTCCAGTCGACGATCGACCCCAGCTACGCCAGCGAGAGAACGAGCAGTTGCAGCTACGCCGGCGAGAAGACGATCGTACAGCGTCGACGACTGCGAACGCGCGACGCGTCGGTTACCCGCCCAGGAAGTCCCGTCTGACCTGTTCGTCCGCGAGCAGCACCTCCCCCTCGTCCTCGTATCTGTTGCGTCCCTGCACGACCACGTAACCCCGGTCGCACCGACGCAGGGCCTCCTTCGCGTTCTGCTCGACCATCAACACCGCTGTCCCCGCCTCGTTGATGATGTCGACCCGGTCGAACATGTCGTCGACGAGGTCCGGGGCGAGCCCGGCCGACGGCTCGTCCAGCAACAGTAGGTCGGGCTCGAGCATCAGCGCTCGGCCCATCGCGACCATCTGCTGCTGGCCGCCGCTCATGGTGCCGGCCTTCTGGTCCTGACGCTCTTCGAGGATCGGGAACCGGTCGAAGACCGCGTTCAGCGCGTCCTGGGGGACCTCGTCGAGGATGTACGCACCCATCTCGAGGTTCTCGCGGACGGTCAGCGACGGGAAGACGTTGTCGTTCTGGGGAACGTAGCCGATCCCGTGGGTGATGATCTCCTCGGGCCGGTGGCCGCTTATCTCCTCGCCCTGGAACTCGACGCTGCCGCCCATGTACGTCGTCAGTCCGAACACGGACTTCATGACCGTCGACTTCCCGGCCCCGTTCGGTCCGACGACCGTCACGTACTCGCCGTCGTCGACGGCCAGATCGACGTCGTACAGCACCTGGAGGTCGCCGTAACCGGCATCCAGCTCTGAAACTTCCAGCATCAGACATCACCCCCGAGGTACGCCTCGATGACCCGTTCGTCGGCCTGAATCTCCGCCGGCGTTCCCTCCGAGAGCACCGCACCCTGGTGCATCACGATCACGTGTTCGCAGTTTTCCATGATGACGTCCATGTCGTGTTCGACGAGCAGGAATGTGTAGCCCTCAGCTTTCAGTTCGTGGATTCGATCCAGCAGCTTGTTCTCGAGGGACGGATTCACGCCGGCCATCGGCTCGTCCAACAACAGGATCTCGGGGTCGGTTAGCAGCGCGCGAGACAGTTCTAGCAGCTTTCGCTGTCCGCCGGAGAGGGTCCCCGCTTGTTCGTGAGCGAGGTGGTCGATCTCGAACAGTTCGAGCGTCCGCCACACCCGTCCGAGCAGTTCTCGTTCCTGCTTGACGACTCCGTCGCGCACGAACGGCGTCACCGACCGCCAGAGGGATTCGCCCCGCTGGCCTTCGAAAGCCAGCAACATGTTCTCGAGAACGGTCATCTCGCTGAGCTCGCGGGCGATCTGGAACGTCCGCACGAGCCCGCGATTGGCGATCTGGTTCGGATGCAGCCCGGTGATGTCCTCACCCTCCAGGAAGACTTGTCCCGAATCCGGGGCGTGCACGCCGGTGATCAGGTTGAACGTCGTGGATTTTCCCGCCCCGTTCGGTCCGATCAGTCCGGTGATTGAGCCGCGTTCGATCGCGAAATCAACGCCGTCGACGGCAACGACCCCGCCGAAGGTCTTCCGGAGGTCGGTAACCCGGAGCGGCGGGCCGGACGCGACGCCGTCGGCGTTGAGGTCGTCCGCGGCCACGTCCTCCGAATCGACGTCACTCATCGTCACCACCCCCGTCGGCCCGCGCCGGGGCGCTCGCGCCCGCGCTCGGCGGCCGTTCCCGCCGCAGGTCGAGCGGGGACGCCGGCTCGTTGCGGTGGCCCAACAGTCCGTCCGGACGGTAGATCATCAGGAGGATCAGGATGACGCCGAACAGGATGAAGCGGACGTTCGGAAGTTCGGCGACCACGTAGCCGAGCATCGCCACCGGATCCGCGCTCACCACCGCCTCGTAGGAGGTGTTCGGGCTCGGGAGGTCGATCCGCTGACGGACGATCCGCTGTACGTACGGCGGCCCCTCGAAGAGCAGGCCGACGAAGACGAACGCGCCGACCACGCTGCCGGTGTTCGAGCCGGAACCCCCGATGATCAGGGCGATGAAGATGTAGAACGTGACGATCGGCAGGAACGCGTTGGGATCGACGTAGCCGTTTCGGCCCTGCCAGAGCATGCCCGCGAGCCCCATGATGGCACAGCCGAGGACGAACACCTTGATCTTCACCAGGTTCGTGTTCTTGCCGAGGGACTTCGCGGCGAGCTCGTCCTCGCGGATCGCCTTCAGCACCCGCCCGAACGGCGAGTTGCCGGTGCGCACGAGCAGCCAGAACACCAGCGCCACGGTCAGGACCAGGGTCAGGGTGTACAGCCAGTTCTCGACCCTCGACCGTCCGATGCCGAGCGTGTTGGTGACCGTGAGGAGCTGCTGTCCGAATAGGTTCGCCCCCTCGGCGGCGTCGCCGTCCCGATAGAGGATCCAGTTCGGAACGGCGGCCTCGAGCATCGGGAACGAGATTCCCGCACCGCCACCGGTGCCCAGTTCGCGGCCGCCGATCTCGAATTCCCGAAGCGCCCCGGAGGTGATCAGCAACCGGATGACCTCCGCGAACGCGAGCGTGACGATCGCGAAGTAGTCCGCCCGGATCCGCAGGGCCGGGAGCACCACGATCAGCCCGACCAGTCCCGCCGCGATCATTCCGAGCACGATGCCGACGGCCAACGGCAATCCGAGCCCCGGAGTGCCGATCGCGTCGGGGTCGGCCGTGGCCATCGCCATCGTGTACGCACCGACCGCCATGAAGCCGGCGACGCCGATGTTGAACAGTCCGGTGTACCCCCAGTGGAGGTTCAGCGCCAGGACGACGAGGGCGTACGCCGCCGCCAAGAAGGTGACGGCCCGGAGCGTCGAGATGATCCCGTCGGTGTCCAGCCCGGCGATCAGCCCGAACCCGGCGAGTAGCACGTAGACCCCCAGCAACGTCCCGGCGATGAGCAGCAGGTCCGTCTGCCAGCGCGGGAGCGCCTCGAACCGGTCGGCGAGCGCGCCGCCACCGTCGTCCGGCGATTCCGAACCGCCCGCTCCGTCGTCCGGCGATTCCGAACCGCCCGCTCCGTCGTCCGGTTGGTCGTCCGTCATGCGGTTTCAACACCTCCGAACAGTCCCTGCGGCCTGTAGATGAGTATCAGGATCATCAACAGGAACGCGGCCACGCGGGTGAGGTCGCCGGAGATCCAGACGAGCATCAGATTGTCGACGAGCCCGATGATCAGGCCGCCGGCGATCGCCCCGTAGATCGAGCCGATCCCGCCGAGGATCACCGCCGCGAAGATCAAGAGCAGGAGGAACCAGCCGGTGTTGAAGTTCAGCGTCTCCTGTTCGAGGACGATCAGGTAGCCGGCCACGCCCGTCAGCCCGGCCCCGATCACCCACGTCGCCAGGATCACCCGTTCGGTCGGGATGCCGGTGATCAGCGCCAGATCGCGGTTGTCCGCCATCGCTCGCATCGCCTTCCCCAGTTTCGTGTACTGTAACAGGAGGTGGAGCCCGACCATCAGCGAGACCGCCGAGACGACCAGGACGAGCTGGTGGACGGCGACCGAATCCGTCCAGAAGATCACCCAGTGGTCGAACACCGGCGAGCTCCGCACCACGCCGCGCGTTCGCTCCCCGTAGAAGAACACGATGATGTACCGCAACGCCAGCGCGACGCCGACGCTCGCGATCAGCAACGGAATCCCGCCCGCGTTACGCATCCGCCGGTAGACGAGTCGGTCGATCGCCAGCGCGACGAGGATCGTGGCCACCGCGGCGAACAGGAGTCCGGCCACGATCGCGATCGGCTCCCCGTAGAGGTGGAGATCGAGTTCGCGCGCGGAGGTACTCCGATCGGCGTTCACGAGTATTCTCGATCCGAGACCCGCCGTCCCGATGCCGCCGATGACCCACGCGACGGTCCAGCCGGTGAACGCACCGGTCGTCACGAGATCGCCGTGGGAGAAGTTCGCGAACCGGAGGATGCTGTAGGTCATCGACAACCCGACCGCGGCGAGTCCGATGACCAACCCGTCGACGAGACCGCGCCAGAGGAACGTCGAAAATCTCCCGGTCCCCAGTTCGCCGACGACCAATCGCCTCACGAGGTCCAGAACCATCACCACGACACCCAGCACCAGGAGTAGCCCGAACCGCTCCTCCCACGTCAGGTCCGAAACCGACTCCCGAACGCGTCCGGATTCCATTCTAAACGTGTATCCGCGGGAGTGATTGAAATAGTTCACGCTATATGTTAGTCCGTCACCCGCCCCCACCCGCTCTCGCACGATTCCCACGACACCCGGCGCGGACCTCGCACTTCCGATCTCGGTCCCCCTCGTACTTCGACGGCGGCATCCGCTCGCCCTTCGACGCCGACGCGCGCCTCGGCGGCCGTCGGCGGTTGCTTACGCCTCCCCGTAGACGGGAACCGCGGCGCCGCTCGTCGCCGACGCGCCCTCGCTACACAGGAAGGCGAAGACGTCGGCGATCTCGGCCGGATCGACCCACGAGTCGTGACCCGCGTCAGGCATCATCTCGCGGTTCATCGGCGTGTCGATCACGCTCGGCATGACGCAGTTCGCCCGGACGGTTCCCAGGTTCTCCGCGGCGAGCGTCTCCGTCAGCAGCCTGATCCCGGCCTTCGTGATCCGGTAGGGTCCGTCGCCCTCGTCCCCCTGGAGCGACGATCGCGCGCTCACGCTCACGACGGCGCCCTCGCTCTCTCGCAGGTGTGGGAGGGCGTGCTTCGACGCCAGAAACGCCGTCTTGAGGTTGACGTCCATCAGTAGCTCGTACTCCTCGAGCGGCGTCTCCGCGATCGGTTGCCCGCCGCGCCACGTCCCGGCGACGTTCAGGAGGTGATCGATACGGCCGTGCTCGTCGGCGATCTCTTCGACGACGCGCTCGACGTCGTCCTCGTCGGTGAGATCCGCCCGGTAGAAGTGCGCGACGTCGTCCGGATCGAGCAGGGCGTCCTCGTCGTCGGGTTCGATCACGTCGACGGCGCAGACGGTCGAATCGGCAGCCCGAAAGCGCTCGACGGCCGCGCTGCCGAGCGCGCCGGAGGCGCCCGTGACGATCGTGACGGTGTCCGTGAAGTCGAAGTCGGCGGTCCGGGACATGCGATCGGCTTCGTCGGCACGCCGGTTCAATGTCGGGGTCGGTTCGCCGAAGCCGATGGTCCCGTGTCGGGGTCGGTTCGCCGAAGCCGATGGTCCCGTGTCGGGGTCGGTTCGCCGAAGCCGATGGTCCCGTGTCGGAGTCGGTTCGCTGAAGCCGGTGGACGTCGTACCGGCGTTCGAATGCGGCTCATCGCCCACCGCGGCTTCGCGGCGGTCGCGCCGGAGAACACGATCGCGGCGATCGAATCGGCCGGCGCGAACGGCGCGGACGCCGTGGAGTTCGACGTCCGGCGGTGCGGCTCCGGCGAACTGGTCGTCGTCCACGACGAGACGATCGATCGAGTCACCGACGGATCGGGGGCCGTGTCCGAGCGTTCGCTCGCGGAACTTCGGTCCCACCGCGTTGACGCCAGCGACGAACGGATCCCGACGCTGGCGGCGACTCTCGAGGCGCTTCCCCCCGGAATCGCGGTCAACTGCGAGCTCAAAGAGCGCGGGCTGGCCGCCGACGTCCTCGCGACGCTCGACGCGGTCGATCCCGCCAACAGGGTGGTGCTCACCTCGTTCCTGCACGACGAGTTGCGTCGGGTTCGCGAACTCGATCCGGAACGGCCGACCGGCCTGCTGGCGCGTCGCGAACTGCGCCACCCTGTCACGACCGCCGTCGAGCTCGGCTGTTCGGTCCTCGCCGCGAAGTACTGGCGTTTCGCGCTGACGAGACTGCCCGAGCGAGCCGCCGCGGTCGATCTCGAACTGCACGCCTGGGGGACCCCGAACGCGTACGTGGCGCGAGCGCTCGGTCTCAGGGGCGTCGACGCGGTCTCGTCCGACCGACCGCTGTCGCTCTGAGGTGTCCGAACGAGCCGTCTCTCACCCGGCGATCCCGACCCGCAGAGGCGTCGACTCGCTCACCGAGTGACGATCGGCAAAACCGTCGCCCGCGGAGACGTCGCCTCGCTCACCGACCGTCGACCGTCGTCACCGACACCCGACGCGTGCGCGGGCCGTCACACTCGACGAGAAGGATCGACTGCCACGTCCCGAGGGCGAGATCCCCGTCCCGGATCGGTACCGAGGCCGACGGGCCGTACAGCGACGCCCGCAGGTGGGAATCGGCGTTGCCGTCGAGCTCGTCGTGGGCGTGGCCCCCGTCGGGGACGAGATCCCTGAGGAACGACTCGATATCCCCGCGCAAGCGGGGTTCGTTCTCCTGTATCGCGAGGCCGGCCGTGGTGTGCTCGACGAAGGCGGTGCAGACGCCCGATTCGCAGTCGCCGGGCACGCGCTCTCGAACGCGGTCCGTGACGTCGACGGTCGTCAGTCGGTCGTCGGTGGAGACCTCGAAAGCCATATCGAACAGGCCGCCACGGTCGGCGAAAAACGCACCGACGCGCGGGTGATCGCCCGCCCTGGTACCGGATCGCCTACCCCGCGTCGATCGGCTCAGGCCAGCCAGTCGTCGGGTTTCGTGTCGTAGTCGACGTCCTCGGCGGCGAGGTGCTCGACCTCCTCCCAGGGAACGTCCTCGATCGTGATCTCGTCGCCGTCGTAGCGGATCCACTTGCCGACCTCGACGGGTTCCGGCTCGCGGTTGCGACGCTTGGCGACCTCCACGTCGTGGTCGTCGACCTCCTTGACGATCGTCAGCAGGTTCACCGGCCGACCCCAGAGCTCGAAGATTCGCTTCAGGACCTCCGTCGCCTGCCCGACGTCGAGCATGACGCCGTTGTACTCGTGGCCGAGCAAGAGTTCGTTGGCGTTGTTGTAGTTGCCGTCGTAGACGGCGATCGTCGGCTTGCCGAAGTTGGTGAACTGCAACAGCAGCTTCTTCTTGACGTCCTCGGCGTCCGTGCTGGCCACGTGGTGTTGCCCCGTCGCCCGCGAGTACTCGTAGGTGAAGTAGTCGTTCTGACGGATGAACTCCTGGGTGAGGAACTCGTCCAGGAACGTCACGTCGTTGTGACTCTCGCGGACGTCGAACATTCGGTCCCAGCCGGCGGCGAAGTCGACCTGCTCGAGGGCCTCCTCGACGCTCTCGTAGCGGGCGTCGTCGAAGAGGTAGCGGCCGATCCGCTCGAGTTCGTTCTGGTTCACCCGCGGGAGGAACCCGCGGTGCTGGCGCTCGACCAGCGAGTAGTGGCGTCGGGCCAACCCCTCGTAGGTCAGGACCTTCCACGGGTACGTCGCGACGTCGATCTCGCCCTCCAGTGCCGCCTCGAGCGCCTCCGCGTCGACCCACTCCTCGGGGACGTCCCCGGCGTCGACCGCGTCAGCGAGCTCGCCGACCGATTCCGGCGTGATCGTGTCGATCTCCGCGGGCGGTTCCAGTCGCTCGAGGACGTCATCGAAGTCGACGACCTCGGTCAGGTTGCGCCAGGAGATCCCTTCGACCCGCAGGAGGTGTTCGAGCACCTCCCGCCGGTTCGTCGTGTTCTCGATGTACTGCCAGAGCTGGAGCCCGAGACTGTACGGGTTCAGACCGGGGGAGGCGAGCACCTTCGCCATGTGGTCGGCGTAGTTGAGGAACTCGTCGTCGCCGGCGAACGCCTCGCCGCTCATCATCGCCGACTCCCAGTAGGCGGCCCACCCTTCGTTCATCACCTTCGTCATCTTCTGGGCGGCGAAGTAGTACGCCTCGGCGCGCATCATGTCGAGGACGTCCCGCTGCCACTCTTCCATCTCGGCGGCCTTGCCCGCCTCTTCGTCGAAGCGCTTGCCGTACTCGCGGACGAACGCGAGGACGTCCTTCTCCGGGTTCTCGGGGAAGTTCGCGGGGCCGTCTTCCGCGGTGACTTTCTCGAGCCACTCGTCGTCGAATACCTCGCCTTTCACCTCGTCGGAGAGGCCGAGTTCGTCGAGTTTCTCGTTGAGGTCCTCGTCGAGTTCGATCGGCTCGCCGTCGAGTTCGAGCCGTCGCTGGAAGACGCGGTGCTGGTCGATGTTGTCCTCGAGCGTGAGCGCGTGATCGATCCACTTCTCGACCTCGGCGCGGTCGATGTCCGAGTCCGACATGTACTCGTCGATCGCCCGCGCGTGGCGCTCGAGCATCGCCGCCGCGTCGACCTCGTCCTCCTCGGCGCGTCCCGCGGTGAAGAGGCCGAACCACTCGTTCTTCGCGAAGAAATCGGCGTGGGCCTCGACGTGAGTGATGACCGCCTTCTGGTCGGCCACCGCGTTCGACTCCTGGAGGAAGGCGTGGGACGGATTGTCGTTGTTGACGATCTCGAACGCCTTGCTCCCCGTGTACCGTCCCTGCTTTTGCTGGCGGTCGTACTGCATCCCCCAGCGCCAGTGCGGATAGCGGCTCTGGAACCCGCCGTAGGCGATGAGCTCGTTCATCTCGTCGTAGTCGACGATCCAGTAGTTGACGGGGTACGGCTCGAGACCGAGCTTCTCGGCGAGGTTGCGCGCCTCCTCGACCGGCTCCTCGAGGTCCGCGGCGATCGCCTGTTTGCGGAATCTGTCCGAATTACTCACGGGAATCACCTCGGTCGCTCGCGGCCGCAGTTCGGTCACTCATCGGCATCACCCTCGGTGCTGAGGATCTCGTAGATCGCGTCGGTCACGTCCTCCTCGCCGTTGACGTACGCCACCGCGACGTCGTCGGCGTCCCGGCCGAAGTGCTTCTCTAACTCCTCGGCGTGGGTGGCGTTGATCGCGTTGCCGCTCGGCTGGGTCTCGACGTATGCGTGGAGGTTCGCGTCGATATCCTCCATCAGGGGGATCACGCGCTCGCTCGTGTCGTTCGAGGAGTTCTCGGAGTCCCCCGCCGCGAACACGTAGCGGTTCCAGTCGCTCCAGGGGTACTCCTCGAGCAGTTCGTTCGCGAGCTCGTAGGCGCTCGAGATCTTCGTCCCGCCGCCCGACCGGATGCCGAAGAACTCCTCGCGCTCGACCTCCCAGGCGTCGGCGTCGTGGGCGATGTAGACGAACTCCGCGTTGTCGTACTTTCCCGTCAGGTACCAGTCCAGCGGCGTGAAGGTCCGCTCGACCAGCTCGCGTTTCTTCTCGCGCATCGAGCCGGAGACGTCGCGGATGTTGACGACCACGACGTTCTTCTCTTTCTCCTCGATGATCTCCGGGTAGCGGTACCGCTCGTCCTCGCGGCGGAAGGGGACGTGCTTGATCCCCTCGCGGCGGATCTTCTGCTGGACGGACTCGCGCTCGACGTTCGCCTCGACCTCCCCGATGGAGGACCACTCCCCGCGGTCGTCCGCCGTCTCCCGGTGAGCCTCCTCGACCCAGGCCATCGAGACGGGCAGGTTCTCGCCGCGCGCCCACTCGAAGACCTCCCGGGCCGAGATGCCCTCGACCTTGCAGAGTTCGCGGAGGAACTCCTCGTCGAAGTCCATCGCGAGCTTCCGCTTGAGGCCCTCCTTGAACATCCGCTCGAAGTCGAGCGTGCTGTCCGGGCCGGAGCGGGTCAGATCCGTGTAGGGACCTTCCTTCTCTTCGATCACCTTCTTTCCCTTGGGATCGAGGTCGAGCCCGAGCTCCTCGTCGAGCTCCTGTGCGAACTCCTCGGGGTCCATCTCGTAGTACTCGTGCTCGCCGCCCTCCTCTCCAGGCTCGCCGTCCTCGTCGCCGTCGCCGGGCTGGGGCTGGGGCGGGCCGACGGGTTGGCCGACGTCGGGCGTCTCACCGTCGCCCTGGCCGACGCCACCCTGGTCGCGCTGGTCGTAGGCGAACTCCGGGAGGGAGACGATCTTGACGGGAATCTTGATCTCGCCGGGACGGCTCCTGCCCAGGTCGCCGTACTGGATGAACTCGGCGAGATCCTCGCGGCGGGCCTCGCCCACCTCGTGGAATCGGTCGAGGTCGTCTTTCAGTCCCATGTTCGCACCTCGCTCGTCAGTCCCATCGGTAACTCACCTGGCTCATGACGTGTCTGCTGGTCAGTTCGGCCGACGCCTCGGAGTAGCCGTACTCGTCGATCAGCGTCTCGATCGTGGCCGCTTTGACCCGCTCCGTCTCGGTTCCGCTCGGCGGGTCGTCCCACTGGCGCGGGTCGAAGTCCTCGAAGGTCCGGCGGACGTCGTCCCAGTCGTGGCTCTCGAGGACGGACTTGATCACCGGGATCGCGGTGAGGTCGACGTCGTCGGCCGAGAAGTCCTCGTCGCGGTGCTCCCACGCGTAGCGATTGAGCGCGGTGATCACCTTCTCGCGGCGGAACTCCCGGACGATCTCGGCGGGGCGGTCCCCGTCGTAGTCGGTCTCGTCGAACCGGCCGAGGTGCTCGACCTCGAAGATCTTCATCTTCAGCGGGTCCGGTTCGACCTCCTCGCCGCGCTCGTTCGTGAGTGTCTCGCCGATCTCCCAGGCGTAGACGTGCTCGACGTACTCCGCGACGGTCGCCTCGTCGACGCGCTTTTCGTGCATGATCGCCTCGACGACGTCTCCCTCCTGGCGGTCGTAGACGTAGTTCTTCACCGGGACTACCCTGGCCTCGAACTCGGACTGTTCGCCGGTCGAGAACACCGGCGCCTCGCCGAGTCCGTCGGCCATCGCGTTCAGCACGTCCCGCGGCATCACGACGTCCCCGACCGGGAGCTCGGCGTGGTGGCGATCGCGCTCGGTCTGGAGCAGTTCGGCCAGGACGTCCCGCGTGTACGTCACGGGGATGCCGTGGACGCCGTTCAGCGCGTCGTCGTCGAACTCGAACTCGTCTTTCTCCCGGCGGGTGTCGCCCTCCTGAAGGTATCCCTGATCGAAGATCAGCGCCTTGTCGACGAGATCGAGCCCCGACGGGAGGTCCTCCTCGGCGAGGCGCGTAACGACGGCGTACAGCGCCGCCGCCTCGACGGCGTGGGGCGCCAGCTCGCGGTCCCGTAGCTCGCCGTCGGCGTCTTTGACCGTCACCGTGAGCGGTTTCCGGATCTTCGACTCGAGCTCGTCGTAGGACTCCGCGGTCCAGACCTCGGTCTCGTTGGTCAGCTCGCGTCGGATCAGCTCCGTCTCGAGCGACAGATTCGTCAGGTAGCCGAACTGGTGTTTGTCCAGCCGACGCTTCAGCGCCTTCAGCGGATCCATCCCGTTGCGATCCGAGTGCTGGTTGAGCTGGGCCTCGAGGTCGGGGTTCGAGATGATCAGCAGCTGCGAGTCGACGTCCATCCCGATTCCCTTGTCGAGCTTGACGGACTGTTCGTCCGGGACGTTCAGTAGCTTCTGGAGCAGATCGGCGTGCTGGGCGGCGTCCTCGACGATGGTGAGCACGCCGTTGCCCTGCGAGAGGACGCCGTCGTAGCTGAACGCCTGCGGATTCTTGCGTCCGCGGGAGTCGAGTTCCTGGAGCATCCCGTGCATCCAGGAGCCGACGAGGCGCTCTTTCGGCGGGCCGTCGTCCTCGGAGTGGAGGACGCCGACGCCCTGGCCGACGTCGACGACGTAGTTTTTCACCCGGACGTGGTTCACGTCGGTGATCGCCGAGAACAGCGACTCCGTTCCCTGCTGGCGGTACTGCTCCTCGAGGTAGTCGTAGGCCTCCCGGGAAAACGGGTCGAGCCGGGAGTCGACCGTGATCGGGACGTGATCGTCGATCTCGGCGTTGAGCTCGGCGAGCAGTTCCTCGCGAACGGGCTCGGGGAACACCGACAGCGGGTGCGCCTGAACCGGACTCTCGTACCAGTGCTCGTCGTCGCCCGCCGTGGGGTCGACGCCGTAGCTCAGCCCGCGCTCGTCGGCGCTCGCCGTCTGGATGTTCCACTCGACCGTGTAGCGACGGCCCTCGGGCGTCTTCGAGTACTCCCGGAGGCCGTTGACCAGACAGCGTTTGAGCTCCGACTTTCCCGTCGCCGTCGGCCCCTCGAACCAGATGATCTTCTCGTCCTTGCCGCGGCCGGCCGCGATCGAGCGGAGGTCGTCGACGAACTCGTTGAGGACCTCCGTGTTGCCGAGGATCGCGTGCTCGCCGTCGTTGTGCGGGTCGTCGAAGAAGCGGTACCGCTGTGCCTCCTCGCCCTCCTCGACGACGGTCCGCGTGCCGGCGGCCTCGATCGCCTCGAGCAGGTACTTGGAGGCGTGGGAGGCGACCTTCGGGTTCTCGAAGATCCGGTCGACGTACTCCGACAGCGCCATCGGCTCCTCGTAGGTCTCCTCCAGGGTGCGGTCGGCGTCGCGGACGTAGTCGGTTCCCCGGCTCATGGTGGTCGGTTCCGGCTCATGCTAGTCCTCGATCTCGGCTTTCGCGACCTCGGCGCCGGCGAACTCGAGGACCTCCTTCGCGCCCGCCTCGGAGTAGCCCTGTTCCATCAGCGCGGAGATCCACGAGGAACGCTCGTCGTCGTCGATCTCGCCGGCGCTGACCAGCGCCGAGAAGTTGATGTTGTGCTTTTTATCCTCCCAGAGCTTGCGCTCGAGCGCGCGGCGGAGCCGCTCGTTGTCCTGCGGATTGAACGCCTCGCCCTCGCGGGCGCGCCGCGAGACCCAGTTCGAGACCTCCTGGCGGAAGTCGTCTTTCCGATCCTCGGGTACGTCGAGTTTCTCCTCGACCGAGCGCAGGAACGTCTCGTCGGGCTCTTGCTCGCGCCCCGTGAGTTCGTCCTCGACGGTCGCGTCGTCGATGTAGGCCATCACGTGGTCCATGTACTTCTCGCCCTGGCGCTGGATCTCGTCGATGTCGTAGGCCAGCGCGTGCCGGACGTCCTCGATGGCGCGCTCTTTGTACTCTTCGCGCACCGTCTCGAGGTAGCGGTAGTACTTCTCGAAGTTCTCCTCCGGGATCGAGCCGTGGTGTTCGAGGTTCTCCTCGAAGAAGTTGAACACCGTCAGCGGCGAGAGGAAGCCGCGAGATCTGTGCTTCGAGTCCATGATCGCCTCGGCGATCTCGTCGCCGATGAAGCGCGGCGAGACGCCGACCATCCCCTCGCCGATCTCGGCTTTGGCGGCGGCCTCGTCCTCGAGCTTCTTCACGTCGATGTCGTCGCCCTCGTCGATCTCGCCGTTGTACGCCTTCGCCTTCGAGAGGAGATCGACGGTCTCCGTGTCCGGCTCTTCGATCCGGGTCAACACGCCGAACAGCCCCGCCATCTCGAGCGTGTGCGGTTCGACGTCGATGTCGGGGACGTCGGCGTTGTTCAGCATCTTCTCGTAGATCATCGCCTCGTCCTCGTAGGAGAGGACGTACGGGAAGTCGATCCGCTTGGTGCGGTCGTTGAACGCCTCCATCTTCTCGTCGCCCTTCTTGTCCTTGTACTCGGGCATGTTCGTCCGCCCGACGATGACCTGGTCGATGTCGATCCGCGGGTTGTTCTTCGGCTTGATCGTCATCTCCTGGGTCGCGTGCAGAAAGTCGTAGAGGAACTCCCGCTGGAGTTTGAGCAGCTCCTCGCCCGAGAAGACCCCGCGGTTGGCGTTACAGAACGCCCCCGAGTAGTCGAACGCGCGCGGATCGGACTCGCCGTAGATGGCGATCTTCGAGTAGTTGACGTCGCCGGTGAGTTCGGTCTCGTCCTGGTTCTTCTTGTCTTTGGGCTCGAACGTCTCCAGGCACTGCCGTTTGTTCTCGTCGGCGACCAGCCGGACGATCTCGACGTGGTTCTCGAGGACGTCCTGGAGGTCGTCCTCGTAATACGCCAGCAGCCGGTCCATGTAGAACTCGCTCTCGGGGTCGAGACTCTGCTCGTTCTGGATCGTGTACGGCGCGTCGAGACGCTCGTTGAGGTCGTCGATCACCGACTGGCGCTGCTCGAGCGGTAAGAGGACGAGCGGGTCCTGGTTCATCGGCGACCTGACGACGTCGTCTGCGGGGTCCTGATCCTTGATCACGTCACAGAGGTTCGTCCACCGGAACGTGTACATCCGCCCCTCCTCGCGGAGCGTGTAGTCCTCGAAGTACCGACGAACCTGCTTGTCGAAGTGGGACTTGCCGGAGCCGACGGGGCCGAGGAGGAGCTTGATCCGGCGTTCCGGGCCGAGACGACGGGCGCCCGACTTGACCTTGTTGACGAACTCGTGAATCGACTGGTGGATCACCGTCCCGTAGAAGGTGTTCTCCCCGTCGTTCAACGGATCCTCCGAGGCCAGCAGGTACTCGACGACCCCCTCCGTCTCGTCGTAGGCCGTGCCGTAGTAATCGAACATGTCCGCGACGCGCTGGTGGGCGTTGCGGGCGATCTTCGGATCGGCGTAGGCGGTCTCGAGGTACCAGCTGAAGGGCTTGGTCTCCCGAAGGTCCTCGGGCATCGACTCTTTGTAATCGGTACTCAGTTTCTCGAGCGTCTCGGTGTCACCGGTCATGGTATCACTGCAGGGATTCGGTCCCCGTCGATCGCGTTGGTCACCACACCGCGGGGCCGAAGTCGGGCGGCGGGCGGCTCCGCCCCGGCGTCGTGGCGCCGCGGTATCGCGGCGCCGGCTTCGGTATCCGCCGGCGTGCCACCGGGTGACGCCACCTCGATCAGCCGACGATCGGGCTCTCGTCGCGGGTGCGAACGGTCACGAGCGGCGGTCGCCTCTCGTCCCATCGTGGAATCACTACCGCTCGGGATCCCTGCGAACCGTGGCGGCCGCGGGAGCGGGGTTGACGAGCGGCACCGAGTTGGCAAACGGATACCGATAGTGTTTAATGTGGTAGTAATCCAGCCACTTAACTATAGCCCCAAAAGATATTTACCCGAATATCTTTCCGGAGCGGTTTGCCGGGAACTGAACGCGGTACTTTCGCGCCAGGTGGTCGTTCGCCACGACGAACTTAACGCCCGCGCCTGCATTCGCCGGTCGAGACTGGCGCGCTCGCTCGGACCACACCGAGACGCGGCGCTCGATCGGCGACGATTTAGGCGCGGCCCGTCCAGGTTCCCCCATGACATCGGAGGGTACCCTCGCCGACGGGTGGGTCGTCTGGGCCGACGAGGACGACGGGCGAACCGTCTACGCGTACCGCCCGGACGTCTTCGACGGATCCTCGTTCCCCGCGGCCTGCCTTCCGGTCTGCTACGTCACCCACGGGGCGCGCACCCGACGCCCGGGTCGAAACCCGAACGACGCCACGACGGTCGCCGACTGGTTCGTGACGCTCTACCTGGAGCCGGACGTCCACGTCGGCGAGGTCCGGCGCTTCGACGACCGCGCCGCGGCCGACGAGTACGCACGCGAGTTGCTCGCCGAGTTCGCGGCCGGACAGATCGACTATCGGGCGGCGTACCAGGTCCCGCGCGAGGAGTACTTCGAGCGCCTCGACGAACTGACCGGCCGGAACTGATCGGACGGGTGGGAGACGACCGATCCGGACGGAACTGATCGGACGGGTGGAAGACGACCGATCCGGACGGCAGCTTCTCGACCGGTCGGACGGCGTT
The DNA here is from genome assembly GCA_007119345.1 of Halovivax sp. Taxonomy (GTDB): domain Archaea; phylum Halobacteriota; class Halobacteria; order Halobacteriales; family Natrialbaceae; genus Halovivax. Next base: position 12,366 of record SKPV01000049.1, on the reverse strand, counting down.
CGACACCCGCTGAGGGATCGCGCGACCGGCGCGAGTACGTCGACCTCGGCCGACCTCGACGTGAGCCGGTTCGGCGACGCGACGAACGGGACGCTCAAGAGGCGCGACCGACGAGGTGAACGCGACCGATGTTCGCCTGCCGACGGTGCGACGAGCAGATCGCTCGCGACGCCGAGCCCTGTCCCGAGTGCGGGTACGACCCGGCCGGGACGGCGAAGGACGTCGCCGCGATACTGCTCGGGCTGAGCGTCCCGGCGCTGCTGGCGTTCCCGCCGGTGGGCGTCCTCGGCCTCTTCGTCGGCGTCTTGCTGTTCGGCTGGGGCCTCCTCGCCTCGCCCGCGACCCGCGTCGCGTGAGGAGCGGCTCCCCACGATCAGCCCGTCTCACACCGCGGAGACCCCGAAATGTCGGCCGATTCGTCTCCACGCGGTCCTCGCGCAGCGAGACCGGAACCTCGGCCGGCTCGCCGAGTTCGGGGACTCGACCGCGAAGTTCGACCCGGCGAAACCGACGCGTTCGCCCGGGGGGCTTAACCCGCCGGGCCGAGAACTAACGACCATGCCAACCGTCTCGCTGATCGGCGACCGGCTCGCCGAGCCCGGCACGGAGTTCGTCTACGAGGGCGAGGCGGACGCCTGTGCGGGCTGTCCCTACCGTAACCAGTGTCTCAACCTCGAGGACGGGCGACGCTACCGCGTGACCGACGTCCGCGAGAACGCCCAGTTGCTGGAGTGTGCGCTCCACGACCGGGGCGTCCGTGCGGTCGAGGTCGAACCGGTCACGGTTCGCGCGAACGTCCCCTCGAAAGCCTCCTTCGCCGGTAGCAAGGCCACGCTCGCCGGCCCGTGCCCCTACGTCGAGTGCCCCAGTCACGCCTACTGCGAGCCCGATGGGATCGACCTCGACGGGGAGTATCGCATCACGGGCATCCGGGGCGATCCGCCCCACGAGGTCTGTCACCTCGACCGCTCGCTGACGCACGTCGACCTCGATCCAGAGGGGTGACACCGACCGCTCGCTGAGACACGTCGACCGCGACCCCGAAGACTACCGCCGACCGCTCGCTGAGACACGTCGACCGCGAAGAGCGACGGTCGCCGCCCGGTCCCAGCCGTTCGACGGGTGACCGCCAGGCCGAACCTCCGGAACCGACCCGAGCGGAAGCGCTCTGGCGCCAGACCGATTACCATCCCAACCCGCGTATCGGACGCCGCGCGCGGGAGCAGATCGCGGCCGAGTCCCCGACCCCACTTAAACGGGCAACTGATAAACCGGGCTCCGTTTCCCGATCCGGTATCCACTATCGAATCGCGCGAGTCGGGACGCTCTTCGGACACCCTGGCTACCCGTTGCGGCTCGCGCGAACGATGCTCGTGGAACCCTCCTTGACCGTCTGCGCGCTCGCCCTCGGCGTGACCGCCGGGCTTCTCGCCCACGAAGGGTGTCACGCCGCGGTGCTTCGCGCGGGCGGTATCGACTACGCGGTGACGTTCTTCCCGGGCAGCGACGGTCGCCCCCTCGGCCGTCTCGCGAGCTGCCCGTGGGCGGTCGTCCGCCCGAACCCGACCGGGCGAGAGCCGGCGTGGCTCCTCAGAGCCGCCGCGCTCGCCCCACTTTCCCTTTCGGTACCCGTCTTCGCGCTGGTCGCCGCCGGTCACCCCCCGACCGGCGACGCGCCGATCGGCGCCGCGCTGGCCCTCGGCTGGCTGGCCTGTGCGATCCCGAGCCCCCAGGATTTCTCCGTCGCCTTCTACGCGCATCAGGTGCTCGATGCGGTCGACGACGCCGTCGCTGGTGACGCCGGTGGGACCGTCGCCGGCCCTGCAGCCGACTGAACGCTGGTGCCCGATCCCGTTTGCTCCGACCCCTCGGCGAGTGTTCGACGTTCGACAGCCGGTTCGAGAACCGCGACGGACGCGCACGGGACGGCAGTTCGACCCGCTCAAGGAAGAGTCGGGCGACGATCGTCCGCGGATCCCGGCCGACTCCCCCGACCGACGCTCGCGAGACGCTCGTGGCGAGAAACCCGGAGACGTCACGCCGTCGTGGGTCTCGTCCCCACGGGAAGCGACGTCTCGGAACCCTTATCAATGTACCACCACTCCCTTTAGAAGCAATGGCGAAAGGCAACGTTGATTTCTTCAACGACACTGGCGGCTACGGTTTCATTTCGACGGACGACGCGGACGATGACGTTTTCTTCCACATGGAAGACGTTGGCGGTCCGGACCTCGAAGAAGGCACAGAGATCGAATTCAGCATCGAACAGGCCCCCAAGGGCCCCCGGGCGACCAACGTCACGCGCCTGTAAAGCGGCCGACGGCAGTTTCACCGGACACTTCGATTCGCATTTTTCGACCGACGACACGCACCGAGCGGAGCGGCGGCGCCCGACGATTCAGCCGGGCCGCGGCGGGACGCCGGTCAGCAACCGGCCGACGTCGTGGACGTTTCGCGTCTCCAGTAGCAACTCCGCCGCCTCGCGAAGCGTGAACTCGGCGTCGAGCTCCACCCCGTGACACCGCGCGTAGCACTCGAGCCAGTCGTTCATCGCCCGCTCCAGGGCGGCGAATTCCGCCGGAGAGAACCGGACCATGCGGCCGCCGGTTCGCCCGTCGACGTAGACGCCGACGGCCTCGCCGACGCCCTCGCGGAGGTAGCGGTTCGCGGCCTCCGGCGCGGCGGCCTCCGGGTTCCGGCACAGCCGCTCGCGGTCCCGCTCGGCCCGCCGGGCCAGTGCCGCGATCTGCGGGCCGTACTCGCTCATGACGGCGTCCCCGGCACCCCGAGGATCAGCCCTCCTTGTACTCGACGCCCTTGCCGCCGCGGGGGTGCTCCCAGTCCGTCTCGGCGACGACGGCGCAGGTCCCGCACTCGACGCAGGGCTGGGTGTCGAGGCTGACAAGCCGCTCCTCGTCGCCGTTCGTCTCGACCAGTTCGGAGCGGTAACAGCCGCCGCCGAAGTCCTCCGCGCTGACCGGACACGCCGCGACCGCCGCGCCGCTGGCCTCGTAGGACTCGTCGAGCAGCCGGATGTGTGGGTTGCCGACGTCGGTGTCGTAGGTGAGGTCGCCGATGCGTTCCTCGAGGGTCGGCGGCTCTACCTCGTTCTCCCAGTTGATCGACCGGCCGTGGTGCTCGCCGATCACCGACGGGAGGGTGACGTAGCCCGTCCGCGTGTCCGGCAGCATGCCGACCATGAACGGGGAGTTGTACGCGCGCTTCAGCAGCCGCTTGGACACGCGGTTGCCGACGGCGACCGCGCCGACCGGCGACCTGAGCACGCCGTCGGCGACCGTCGTGACGAGGTTTCGCTCGCCGAGAACGCGCGCCGCGCGGTACCGTCGCGGTCTGAGCTTGCCCATCGTGCCCGACTTCTCGAGCATGTCGGCGTAACTGCGACCGGCCGCCTCCGGATCGCCGGTTCCGCGAGCGCTGGCGAACGCGTCGGCCGCCAGGGCCCCCGCCGTCACCGCGTGGTTCATCCCCTTGATGATCGGACCCTGGGCCTGCATCTGGCCGGCCGCGTCGCCGACGAGCAGCAGGCGGTCGCGGTAGGGTTCGGGGTGGGCGACCTTCTTCGAGTCCGGCACCAGCTTCGCGCTGTACTCGCGCTCGCGGTACTCGTCGCCGAGCCACTGCGCCAGCAGCGGGTGGGTCAACAGCGCGTCAAGCAGCTGGTGGGGTTCGGCCCGCTCTTCGACGAGGCTGTCGAGGTGGAAGACGGTCCCGATCGACAGCGACGACTCGTTCGTGTAGAGGAAACCGCCGCCGCGGACGTCCTCGAAGAGGTCTCCCGAGAAGAGGTGCGCGACGCCCTCGTCCGGGCCGACGTCGAACCGGTCGTCGATGACGTCCGGGTCCATCTCGACGACGGCCTTGACGCCCTGGAACCAGTCGCCGGGATCCTCCCAGTCCATCAGCCCGGCGTCGCGGGCCAGCTCGGAGTTGACGCCGTCGGCCGCCACGATCACGTCGGCCGTGATCGGGTCGAGCTCGTCGCAGGTGACGCCGACGATGCGACCGTTCTCGCGGAGGAGACCGTTGACGCGGACGTCCGTCAGGACGCCGCCGCCGGTCTCGCTGGTCTTCTCGTGAACCCGGGCTTCGAGCCAGGAGTCCATCTTCCGGCGCAACACCGCGTCGCACCAGTCGGTGTCGTGCTCGTGGAGGTCGGTGAGGTCGAACGTCTCGACCTTGTTGCCGGCGACGTTGTGGATGTGGTAGTCGGTCACCGGGCGCTCGGCCGCCTCCTGCCGGAAGCCCTCGAAGAGGTCGTCGATGACGTACGGCGCGGACTCCTCCGCGTAGATCAGCCCGCCGGAGACGTTCTTCGAGCCGGCCTCGACCCCGCGTTCGAGGACGAGCGTCTCCACGCCGTGGTCGGCCAGGCGGGCGGCGGCGGCCGCTCCGCCGGGCCCGCAGCCGACCACGACCGCCTCGTAGTGTTCGTACTCGCCGTCCGCACTCGCGTCGTCGGTCGTCATCAGTTCTCACCTCCGTCCGCGACGGCCTCTACCTGCAACTCGCCGGCCGTCACGGCTTCGGTGAGCTGCGGCAACACTTCGAAGAGGTCGCCCTCGATGAAGTAGTCCGAGAAGTCCCGAATGCGGGCGTCCGTATCGGTGTTGATCGCGACGATCGTGTCTGACTCGTCCATCCCGACCTTGTGCTGGACGGCGCCGGAGACGCCCGCGGCGATGTAGAGCGCCGGCGCGACGACCTGGCCGGTCTCGCCGATCTGGCGCTCCTCTTTGGTGTACTCTTCGACGTGTCCGTCGAACTGGTAGGACGACGTGACGATCCCGCGGGTGATGCCGAACGCGGCGTCGTCGAAGGCGTCCGCGAGGTCGAGTCCGAGTTCGATTCCCTCGGTCGGATCGTCGCCGATGCCGCGACCGAGACAGACGACCACCTCGTGTCCCGTGAGATCGACGCCCTCGTCGAGCGTGTCGTGTTCCGTGACCTCGACGGAGAACCAGTCGTCCTCGAGTTCCATGTCGTGTTCGACGACCAGCCCGTCGCGATCGTAGTCGGGTTCCGGCACGTCGAACGTCCCCGGGATCACGGACGCCCCCTGCGGGTGGAAGTCCCGGTCGGGATTGTCGATGCAGAGGATCGTCGAGTACTCGAAGCCGGAGAAGTCCGGGCGCTTCATGTGAAGGATTCGATCGAACACCTTCTTTTCGCCCGGGACGCCCGTCTTTACCGGGTTCGAGATCTTTTCTGCCTCGATGAACAGGTCGGAGCAGTCCGACGCGAGCCCCGAATCGAGCTCCGCCTGGACCGTCGCCGACAGGTCCCGGCCGTTGTTCGTCGCCGGGAACAGGATGTAGCGCGGCTCGTCGTACTCGCGCCAGTCGGTGCTCTCGACGGTCCCCTCGCCCCGGGCCATGTGCGCCGAGATCTCCGTGAACGGCTTGTTGAGGAAGCGCTCGAGTCGCTCGTCCTCGTGGAAGACCGCGACGTCCGCGCCGTAGGCGATCGCCTCCTCGGCGAGCGACTCGCACTCGTCGCCGATCACCCAGGCGACCACGCGCTCGTCGTCCCCGTAGTCCTCGGCGTACGTGTCCATCAGCTCGCGGGCTTTCCCCAGCATCTCCTTCGAGACGTCGAGCAGTTCTCCCTGCTGGGTCTCACAGAAGACCCACATGTCCTCGTAGTGGCCACCCTGGAGCGCCCGGACGTGTTTCTTATCGCGGGTCGGATGCGAGAGGCCGTCGTCTTCTTCCTCCTCATCGGCTTCCGCCTCGTCGTCATCTTCGTCCTCGTCCGCTTCCGCCTCGTCGCCTTCGTCTTCCGCGCCTTCCTCACCCGCGTCGACCTCGTCGTCTTCCGGTTCGTCCGCGTCGGCTTGCCCCTCGTCAGCGTCGGCGTCCTCGCCGACCGTCTCTCGCGTCTCCTCGTACTCGCCTTCGGTCTCCGTGCCGTCTTCGACGCCGTCGGACTCGCCGTCGCTCGGATCGAGGGCGCGTCGCCGACGTTCGATCGCCTCCCTGGCGGTCTTTCGGTCGCTACCGGCGCGCTCGGCCTCGAGGATGGACGTCAGCTCCTCGACGTCGTCTACGGTATCCAGTTCCTCGGTCAGCTCGTCGACCGTGTACTCCTCCGGATCGATACCCATCTCAGTCACCTCCGGCGTACGGGGTCAGTTCGTCGACGACCCGGGACAGTCCCTCGGGATCGTCGGCTTCGATCATCGTCGCTTCGCGTTCGGAGGGCGCCTTCGGGATCGGATCGACCGACGAGACGATCGTCGGCGAGCCGTCGAGGCCGATGTAGTCGGGATCGAGGTTCATGTCCTGGTGATCCCAGGTCGTCAGGTGATCCTCGTAGCCCTCGGCGCGCGCTTCGGTCTCCGCCCTGAGCCGCTTGTGTTCGAGCCGGTGGGTGGCCGTCCGGTAGGTCGGTTCGAACTCCGGGTCGGCCACGATCAGGCACGGCGTGGGCGCCTCGACGGTCTCGATCTCGTCGACGTCTCCCTCGACGAGGCGCTTGGCTCGCACCGACCCGTCGTCGGGTTCGATGTCGAGCGCCAGGGCGTGGGTGACCATCGGCCAGTCCATCGCCCACGCGGTCTGCGGACCGGTGTGGCCGGTCTCCCCGTCGGCGGTCTTGAAGCCGGCGAACAACAGGTCGATCTCGCCGACCTCCTCCTGGTACTTTTCGAGCGCGGCGGAGATCGTGATCGCCGTCGCCCAGGTGTCGGCCGCGGCGCACTCGCGATCGGACAGCAGGTACAGGTCGTCGGCGTAGACCGACTCCATCGCCTCCCCCAGGACCTCCTTGTAGCCTGGCGGGCCCATACTCATCACGCTGACGTGGCCGCCGTGGCGGACCCTGGTCTGCAGGGCCGCTTCGAGCGCGAACTTGTCGTTCGGGTTCATCACCGTCGGCGTCTTCCCGCGCTCCAGGTGGCCCTCCTCGTTGAAGGAGACGGCCCCCTCGCTGAAGTCGGGGACGCCTTTCGTCAGCACTACCGATCGCACGGTTCACCCCGCAGACGGTCCGTGGTCTCTCGTCCCATGCTCGGCTTTCACTATCGAAGGAGGCCGTAATAAGATGCGGGGGTGAAAATCGGGGCTCGCGACAGGTCGCCGTCAGTTCGGAGCGGGTCCTGGCCGGGGTGTTCTCCTCGCCGGTCGCTCGCGACGACTACTCCTCGTCGCGCGGATCGGTCTCCATCGTGATCTCGCCCGTCGCCCGCATCGTCCCGTCGACCGCCGCGTCGGCGCCGAGTTCGAGGTCCGAACAGGAGAGATCGCCGAGCACGCGAACGTCCTCGTCCAGCGCGACCGAGCCGTCCCGAGTCGTCACGTCGCCGTGGATCGTCGTATCGGGACCGACCGTGATGTCGCCGCGCGCCCGCAGGCTGCCGAATATCTCCGTGTCGACGCCGACCGCGACCGTCTCGGCGCGGACGTTGCCGTGGAGCCGGCAGTCGTCGCCGATCCGAGCCGGCGTCGAGACGCGCCAGGCGTCGTCGCTGACCGTCGCGTTCGCCGGGACGACCAGGGGGTCGGTCTCGGTCGTCGTCCGCTCGTCGGCGTCGACCACCTCGTCGATCAGCCGCTGGGCGGCGTCCTCCTCGCCGACCACCAGGAGGTGCTTGAGGTAGACGAAGAGGAGGACGATCGTCGGCATCGGGTTGCGGATGACGATCCAGCCGTTGGCCTCGAACCCCTCCTCGATGTCGACGTCGTCGCCGATGTCGAGGTCCCCGGCGACTTTCAGTTCGCCGCCGACGTGGGCGCGTTCGCCGAGGTAGGCGTCCTCGCCCACGAGGACGCTCTCCGCGACGTCACACCACATGTCGAGCCGACAGTCGCCCGACGCCTCGATTCCGCCGCCGAACTCCGCCCCCTCGCCGGCGAGCACGTTTCGGCCGCGGACGCCGAACTCTACCGTCGAGCGCCCGCCGACCAGCACGTCGCCGTCGGTCACGAGGTCGCGCTCTTGGGCCTCCGTGCCGTCGGGAACGACGAGTTCGTCGAGGGGATCCCTGCTGAACGCCACACTCACACCGAGAGGGACGGCGGCTAATAAACCCGACGCGAGCGTCTGACGCGCGGCAGACGCCGACGACGAACGATTCCCGGCGCCCCCGACGACGATCCGAGTCGACTCGCTTTTGAAGGGCCGTCGCATATCCGGTCGCATGACGACGCTCGCGTTCGACGACGACGGTGTCGACGTGGTCTACGAGGGAACCGAGTTCCGGCTCGAACGGGATCTCGTCGAGGAGGCGATCGGCAAGCCCTACCCCGACGTCACCGACCACGAGGTGCTCAAGATCGTGGCCGAACACCCGGATCTCGCCGGCGAGCCGCGGCGCGTCGGAGATATTCTGGACTGACGAGGGTGGACCGCCGACGGTTCGATCCGACCACCTCCGGAGTCACCACTCCGGCGGCGCGAGCGACGAGCGCTATCCGTCGTCGGCGAACCGATCGGCCGCCGACTCGAACCCGAGTTCGTCGAGCTCCCGGCTCCGGCGCGCTTCCAGCGCCGCGAGCGCTTCCGGATCCGGGGCCACGTCGTCGTCGATCCGCGCCCACGAGCCGTGGATCCTGGCGTGACACCACCGGCAGAGGTAAACCGTGATCTCGTGGGAGAGTTCGTCGTCGCCCGCGTCGGGATACGAGAGGTGGTGCTCTTCGAGCAGCGGCCGTTCGCTCGAGTGCGCGATCCGCTTCTCCTCGAGTCCGCAGCGGACGCACTCGCGATCTCGGTTTCGACACCGAAAGTGGGGACACTCCTCCCAGTCGAAGGCGGTCGGCCTCGTCGGATCGGCGTCGGGGGCTTCGGCGACGCAGGCGTACTCCTCGGCCGCTCGTTCGCGAGCGAACGCCGGGTCGCGCGCCGGGCGCTCGACGGCGTATCGACAGCGCCCGTCGTCCGTGAGGTGGTCGCACCGGCCGACGAACTCGTACGGATCGTCGACGCCGACGGACGTTCCACGGGGAGTCTTCTCCATCGTTCGGCGTCCGGTTCGGTCGGAACGGATTTGAACATCTCGCTCCGCGGATCGGACGGTTCCGTCGATCGAGCGGGGCGGACACCCGTCTTACTACGGATGTCGTCGACAGCGGGTGGCGATTTCACGTCACTCCGTCTCGTAATCGAGAGAGTCAGTCGGCCACAACACTTTCGTACCCGAACACGCCTCTACTTGCCATATACGGGGGAAGAAATGATAGATCATTTACGCAAACTGGTGCCGCCGGCAATTCGACGCAGTTACGCGCTCAAATTCGGGATCGCCCTCCTGGTGCTCGGTCTCTCGGTTGGACTCATCGGGTTTCTGGGGACGACGATGATCGCCGACAGCGTCGAGAACAGCACGCTCGAAGATCAGGAAATCCTCGCCGCCCAGGAGGCCTCCGCGCTCGACGACTGGAACGACCAGAACGCGCGGATGACCTCCGACGTCGCGGGGGCCATCGCCGAGATCGACGACGAAGAGCGCATCCGGGGGTACGTAAACGGCCTCGAAGGAGACGTCGAGGGGGTGCACCTCGTCGCGGCCGATACGGGCGAGTTCGCCGCCTCGACGCGCGAGAACGCGAGCTCCCTCGACGACGTTAACTTCCCCGACGAAGACGAAATCAGCTTCACCCAATCGCAGGTCCAGCGGACCGACGCCTACTGGAGCGACGACGATCCGGACGAGCGCCAGCCGGTCATGGCCTACTACGCCGGTATCGGCGGCGAGTACGCCCTGATCGTTACCGTGGATCTCGCCGATTACGGTCACGACATCGGCGGAACGGGCGCGACCGTCGTCGTCAACGAGGCCGGCGAGATCGTCGCCGACTCCCGTCAGCCGGGCTTCGGTCACGGTCACGGCTCGTTCCTCGCCGAATACGAGGACTCCGACGGCTTCCTCGCGGATGCCCTCGGCGGCGAGGACGCCGATCACTCCGGCGCAGCCGTCTACGACGGTCCGGCGAGCCAGGTGATCCTCGACAGTCCGTACGACTTCTCCGAGGGCGAGTACATCGGCGCCCACCACTCCACGGAGATGGGCTGGACGGTCCTCTCGCACACGTCGACCGACGACGCGTTCGGATTCGTCAACACCGTGAGCCAGTACGGGATGTACGCGACCCTCGCAGGCGTGCTCCTCATCGGACTCATCGGCGCAGTGATCGGCCGGAACACGGCGACGTCGATCGACCGGCTGACGGGCAAGGTCGCCGAGATGGAAGAAGGAAACCTCGACGTCGAGTTCGAGTCCAAGCGCATCGACAACATCGGGCGGCTCTACGACGGCTTCGCCGCCATGCGCGACGAGCTCAAACTCCAGATCACCGAGGCCGAAGAGGCCAGAGCCGAGGCCGAACAGGAACGCGAGCGCGTCCAGCGCATCAACGACGACCTCCAGCAGGCCGCGACCGCCTACTGCGGCGTCATGGAAGAGGCCGCCGACGGCGACCTCACCGCTCGGATGGACCCCGACGCCACCGACAACGAGACCATGCGCGCCATCGGCGAGGACTTCAACGCCATGCTCACGGAGATCGAGGCCACCGTCGAGAACTTGAACCAGTTCGCCACCGAGGTCGCCACCGCCAGCGAGGAGGTCACCGCCTCCAGCGAGGAGGTCCGCTCGGCCAGCGAACAGGTGAGCGAATCCGTCCAGGAGATCTCCGACGGCGCCGACAAGCAGTTCGACTCGCTGCGGTCGGTCGACTCCGAGATGAACAACCTCTCGACGACCACCGAACAGATCGCCGCCTCCTCCAACCAGGTCGCCGACGTCGCCGAACGCACGGCGCGCACCGGACGGGACGGTCGCGAAGCCGCTCGAGAAGCCGTCGACGCGGTCGACGAACTCGAAGAAGAGCGAAAGGCCGTCGTCGCCGAGTTCGAACAGCTCCGCGAGGAGGTCGACCAGATCGACGACCTCGTCGAGCGCGTCGGCGAGATCGCCGAACAGACCAACATGCTCGCGCTCAACGCCAACATCGAGGCCTCCCGCTCGGCCGGCGGCGACGACGACGGCGGCTTCGCGGCGGTCGCCGCCGAGGTCAAGGAGCTCTCCCAGGACGTCAAGGCCGCGACCGAGGAGATCGACGACCGCCTCGAGGGCATCCAGGATCAGACCGAACGCTCCGCCGAGGAGGTCGAACGCACCAGCGAGGAGATCGAACACGTCGGAGAACTCGTGACCGATACCGTCGGTGCGCTCGAGGAGATCGCGGAGTACGCCCAGGAGACCAACGACGGCGTCCAGGAGATCTCCGCCGCCACCGAAGAGCAGGCCGCCTCCACCCAGGAGGTCGTCGCCATGGTCGACGAGGTGGCGACCATCTCCGAGGAGACGACCTCGCAGGCCGAGAGCGTCGCCGCGGCCGCCGAAGAACAGACCACCGCCATGACCGAGGTCTCGAACTCCGCCAACGACCTCACCCAGCAGGCGATGTCGCTCTCCGAGGCCCTCGACCGCTTCGACACCGACGCCGACCCCGACGACTCGTTCGTCGACCTCGACGCGGAACCGGCCGACGACGAATCGGCCGTCGGGGACGACGCCGAGGAGACGTTCACGTTCGAGGCCGACGACGGCGCGGACGGCCCCGGCGACGGCGCGGACGGCCCCGACGACGACGATGCCGCGGCCGACGACGCCGTCGGGAACGCGGGTATCACCGAAGGCGGCGCTACCTGGGACTCGTCCGACGAGGACGACGACGATCGGACGTTCACGCTCGATAGCTGAGATGCTCTAGAACGGCGGCACCTGCGTTCGGCGGATTCGCCGGAGGTGGCGCAATTCGCGATTCTTCTGTCGGTGGCAACTCCCGTGTCGTCGCGACCGCCCGATCCCGTAGCTACCGATCCGCCGCCGGTCGATCACGCACCGTCCGATCACGAACCGTCCGATCCCGCACCGTCCGATCCCGCACCGTCCAATTCCGAACCGCCCGATCCCGTCTCGAGAGGGAGCGCTTATTTTACCCGCGCGACCAGGATTGCACGTGCGATTGGTCCACGAACCGGAATCCGGGGCGCAGAACATCCTGGCGAGCACGGTCGAGACGGCGGACTCGCTGGTGAGCCAGGCCCGCGGGTTGATGTTTCGCCGGTCGATTCCCGACGACTACGCCCTCGCGTTTCGGTTCGCTCGCGCCGAGCGCCGGGACGTGCACATGCTGTTCGTCTTCTTCTCGATCGACGTCGTCTGGGTGGTCGACGAGGAGGTGTTGCGGGTCGACCGCCTCAGACCGTGGCGCGGATTCGGCCGCGAGCGGGCCGACCTGATCGTGGAGCTTCCGGCCGGCGCGGCCGACGACGTCGAACCGGGGGACCGGCTTCGATTGGCAGAGTGAAGGGGCGGCCCACGAGAGGGAATTCGGGCGT
>SKPV01000256.1 GCA_007119345.1 Halovivax sp. | reverse complement strand
GTCTCCCGGAGCTCGCCGAACCGCGACAGCCGGCTCACGAGCGCTCGATGGCGCTCCGTCTCGCCCGCCCGCGAGCACGGTTTCAGGGTATCGACGAGGACGCGCACCGATGGCCCGTCGTCGGGCACCTCTCGGTCGACGCGAACGGTCGCCACGTCCGCACACTCGAGCCACTCGAGCGTCCACTCGAAGAGCGCCTGGTCGTGGTCCGGGCCGGACACCGTCGGCACGTACCGCAGCTCGAACCGACAGCGCGGCAGGGGGTCGGTCCAGTCGTCGTCCTCCCAGGACGTGCCGACCTGCGGGCGCAGATCGAGCGAGCCGTCGACGGCCGGGGTTCGGGACATGTACGTACGTAGCATCCGGCGGTCGATGGCCCTCTCGCTGAATACTACAGGCGTATTTACGCTCACGCGATCGTCGATCGAGGCCGCGACGTGGAACCCCGCGCCGTCACCGCCCGACGAGCTCCCGAACGAGCGTCGCCTCGGCCGCGTTGAGCCGCTGGGAGACGGCCGACTTCGAGACGCCCAGGCGGGCGGCCAGCTCGGCCAGGTCGGCCCGCCGCGGCGAGTCGTAGTACCCCAGTTCGACGGCCAGCTCGAGGGCCTCCCGCTGTTTCTCGGTGATCGAGCCGGCCTCGAGTTCGATCGCGTCGGCCGCGGGATCGACGCCCCGCGCCACTCGCCGGAGCTCGATGGACGCCCCCGACGCTCGCAGGTCGGCGACCAGCCGGCGGACGGTCGAGCGATCGTCGGCGACCGCGGTCATCGACAGGGCGCCGTCGCGGACGTGTTCGACCTCGACGACGTCCGCGAACCGGTCGATCACGTCGCAGACGCAGCCGTCGCCGGCTCCGTCGGTGTCGAGCTGGTCGCCGGCTCCGTCGGTGTCGAACTCGTCGCCGGCTTCGGTTCCGTCGCTGGCGTCGGTCGCGCCGCCGGTGTCCGTCCCCCCGCCGATCATCGTCCGGTGGTGCGCGCGGCGTCCGCCGCGGGCCGGGGCGTTCGCTCGCCCGACCGCGTCCGGAACCGCCCAGGCCACCGCGCACGACGGGCGTGCGGGCGTCACCTCGAGTCGCGCTCGAAGCGGTCGCGACCGCCGTCGGCTGCGGTCGGCCGCGGCCGTGTGCGTGGACATGTCCGGCAATCGGCCCCTCTCCACGATAGTGGGGAGCGTCGGTTCCTGCGCGGTGGGAACGGTCCGTCGCCCTGCGTCGACCGCTCGCGGAGGTCGCACGGACCGGCTCGACTCGTCCGGGTCCTTTCCTGGAATATGAAGCACCGGGCCCATGCCGGTCCGCGTCCGATACGGTACCATGAGCGACCACGAGGCGGCCGATTCGCCCGCGGACGCGCCGCGCGGGCTCGTGCGGTACGGGCCGGAGGGACCCGAGCTCGTCCGGGACCCGACGGTGGATCGAAGCGTCGAGGTGGCCCCCGGCGCCGTCGACGTCTTCCGGACGGTGACCGGCGAGCGGTTCTCCGACGACGCCTACGGCTCCCACCGCGCCTCGGTCCACCTGTTCGAGGACGTGACGGTGGTCCACGTCCCGGAGGGGCCGGACCGCGGCGTCGTGGCGACGTTCGACGCCGCGGCGGCCGACCGGCCGATCGGTCGCCTGCTCGCGACGGTCGCGGAGGTGACGGACGGATGAGCGACCTCGAGGAGGCGGACCGGTTGCGCGTCTCGTTCACCGTGACCGACGTCGAGTCGGTTCGGACCGTCCTCGAGGAGCTCACCGAGGCGGACGCGACCGTCGAACCCCGCGGGATGTCGATCGTCGATCCGAACGGGGACGCGCGCGTGGAGATCGACGTCGGCGAGATCACGCCCAAGCAGTGGGAGGCGCTCGAACTCGCCCACGAGCGGGGCTACTACGAGCGACCTCGACGGACGAACCTCGACGAACTCGCCGCCGAACTCGGCGTCTCGAAGTCGGCCGTCTCCCAGCGGCTGTGCGCCGCGGAGGCGCGGCTGGTGGGTGCGGTGCTGGAGAACGCGACGTCCCGGTGACCGCGACGAACGTGGGGCCCCGGTGATCGCGACGAACGTGAAGCCCGGGTGACCGCGATCGACGAACTCCCTCCTGGCGACCGTCGCTCACCGTCGCCTCGCACCGGTAGCGGGTCGCCCCCCGGAATCGGCGGGTTGCCCGTTCGCGACTACACCGGGGCGATCCGGTCGCGTTCGACGTCCTCGCGGGGGATCGAGACGTCGGAGCGCAGCCACGCCCGCGGATTCCGCCGATCGACGAGGACGACGTATTCGCCGTCGTCGTACGTGGCCACGAAAGATCGGCGATCCTGTGCGTCGGTGCTCATCGGCTGCCGATTCGACTACCGGGCCCCTAAACCGGCAGGCGCGTTCCGAGCGCGTGGGAACGACGGTGAACTCGTCACCGTCGATGGGGAACGGCACCGGTCCTCCGACAACTCACAGCAATCCAGGAGGTGCACGTCCGGGCCGGCTCCGAGGCTTCCGATCGGATGAATCCAGGTTCGCGCCGGTGGCGAAGCGATATCGCCGCCCCGTGCGACGGTGGCGGGCGTCGAACCGGACGGTGCTCAGTACGGCACGATCAGCGACAGCACGGTACCGAGAATCCCGAGGGCGACGACGATCGCGGCCGTGTAGACGACGAGGTAACCGATCCCCTTCGCCACGGGTCGTAACTGCTTAGGTTTCCCGAGGAACCACCCGGCGAACATCACGTACACCGGGACGAACACGATCCCGAACATGATCAGGATCCCGAACGTCGTGGAGTCGTGCATCAGTCGGTCACCTCCGTGTCGCCAGCTTCGTCGGGCGCTTCCGCCTCGGTCGGTTCGCCACCGTCGGCGACCGCGCCTCGGTCGCCGTCGGGCGATTCGTCGACGTCGACGGCCGCCTCGCGGTGGACGCGACCGTTCTCTTCCAGTTCGGCGATCTCCATCATGGGGACGAGCTTCGACAGCACCGCGAATCCGAGGGCCGCGAACACGACCGTACCCGCGAGCAGGGACCACTCGACCCAGTTCGGGAAGTAGAACCCGGTCGGGTAGAGGTTCGTGATCGGCGGGACGCTCGGATGCATCAGTCCTTCGACGATGAACATGACCTTCTTGTTGAGGACCATCACCGTGACGACGACGGACGTCGCGACGAGCCCGGGGACGCTGAAGAACCGCGGTCTGACGACCATCAGGAGGAGGTAGATCGCCGCGAGGACGAGGCCGGCGACCGCGACCCAGAAGAACGGCAGGCCGACGACCGTCAGGGTCATGTCGCCGATGTGGGCCGGCGCGAGGTAGATCCCGGTCAGGATGTCGTGCATCACGAAGAACAGCGTCGCGAAGACGAAGAACGTCAGCACCTTCGCGAGCTCGAGGAAGATCTCGTCGTCGATCATATCGTCCCACCCGTAGCCGTACCGGAACGCGGCGACGATGACGATGACGCTCGCGATCGCCGTCGCCAGCGACTCGATCAGCATCGAGGGCCCGGCGGCCGCGCCGTACCAGCCCGGTTGCGCGGGGATGAAGCCGAACAGCCAGGGGACGACGCCGCCGGAGAGCAGCGGCACCAGCGCGAGGATGGCCAGCGCGAGCCACCAGACCATCTTGTCGGTCTTCTCCTTTTCCGCCGGGTCGTAGCCGATCAGGACGACCGCGTAGATCGGCCGGAGGTACCGCGGGACCCGGTGTTTGATCGCCGCGAGGTCCGGCTGGAGCGTCATCGTAAGGTAAGTCAGGGTGAGCACCAGGTACAGCGTGATCACCGCGATGTCCCACGCCAGCGGCGAGTGGTACACCGTGAGCGGCCACTGGAGGATGGAGTTGAAGATCCGGTCGGGTCGACCGAGGCTGAACACGATGCTGAGCGCGCCCATCGAGAGCGCGAGCAGCGTCAAGATCTCGGCGATTCGGGCGATCGGCACGTACCGCTCGATCTTGAACACCCGCACCGCGGCGGAGATGGCGATCCCGCCGTGGGCGATTCCGATCCACCAGACGAACGAGCCGATGTACAGTCCCCAGGGGACGCCGCCGGAGGTGCCCCAGTCGCCCAGGTTCGTCGCGTCCATCAGCCCGAGCCTGAGCTGGACGAACCAGGCGAACAGCACCCACAGCGAGGCGAGGATCAACGCGCCGAGCAGCAGCCAGTACCGCTTCGTCGTGTTCCGCAGCGGTTTCAGTACCCGGTCGGTGGTCGCGTCGATACTCATTCCTCGTCACCTCCGTGGTCGCCGAGCTTCTCCATCCCGAGGTCCTCGTAATTGTACGGTCCGTCGGTCGGCGTCGCGTCTTTCGACGGTTGGTGGCCGAGGTAGACGACGTTCGGTTCGGTTCCCTGCTGTTCGAGGAGCTTGTACCGCGATTCGTCGCGGTTCTCGCGAAGGTACTGGCGTGGCTGGCTGTCGGGGTCTTCCATGTCGCCGAAGTGGATCGCGTCCACCGGGCACTCGTCTTCGCAGGCCGTCGTCCCTCGCTGCGCGCTGTCGTCCTGTCGGTGGACGCAGAACGTGCACTTACCCATGACGCCTTTCGGCGGCGGGCCGCCGACGGTGGTGCCCTCCGACGTCTCCGACCCCGTGAACCCGCCGGAAATCTCGGTCGACTCGTCCTTCCCGAGGAAGTTGACGCCGTACGGGCAGGCGATCTGACAGTACTTGCAGCCGATGCAGGTGTCGTAGTCGGTGAGGACCAGCCCGTCCGAGCCCCGCTTGTGTCGCGCCTGGGTCGGGCAGACGTAGGCGCACGTCGGCTCCGAACAGTGCATACAGGGCCGCGGCATGTAGCCCTCGTCGGCCTCTCCGTACTCGTCTTCCTCGTAGCGGAAGACGTGCATCCAGTGGGTGCCGGCGTCGGTATCGTTCTCGCGCTTACACGCTTCCGCGCACAGCATGCACGCGATACACCGATCGGTGTCGATCACCATCCCTAGTTGGCTGTCACCTTCCTCGACGACGCCGCTCTGGGCGGCCGCGGTGCCCGTGGGATCCGGCTCCGACTGACCCATACAACCGGCCAGCCCGGCCGTCGCGCCGGCGGCCGTCGCGAGACCCGCGGCTTTCAGGAGACCGCGCCGCGACCGGGGGCCGTCCGCACCCGGTACGCCGGGGAGCCGCGACCCGCCGTCGTCACCGCTCATCCTGGACGCGTCTCGCTCGCGCTCCGCCTCGTACGCCGACTTCGTCGGTCGCTCGTCGATCCCGAACTCCTCGGCGATCGCCTCGTGGTGATTCTCGTGGAATTCCGCTTTGGTGAGTTCCCCTCGTGCGACCCTGAGCGAGTCGCGGGCGATCTCGACGCCCAGCCCGGTGTCGAAGTCGACGTCCGAGAGGTGCTGCTCGGCTCGTCGCTCCCAGCGCTCGTCGAGGTCGTCGGTCGTCCAGTCGTCCCCGAGATCGGGCATCGCTGGAACCGATTCGCCCTCGTCGGGGTCGTCGTAGGTGATCGGTCCGCTCGATTCGTCGTCGCCGTCCGGCGACTCGGCGGGCGGCTCGCCGTCGGTGGCGTGCTCCGCGCACGACCCGTCGCCGCCGCAGCGACATCGTCGCGATTCGGGCTCCGAACTCATGTCGATACCCTCCTCATGGGAACAACTCGGTCCGGCGGCGGGGTATGGTTGCGTGTGGAATGTACAGGAGTTTATGTGCAGGGCCGAGAAATCGCCCGCGCTGGCCCCGATTGACGGGCGTCCAGTCTGCCACTTTCCCGTGCGGCGTTATAAACCGCTGTATACTCCAGAACAACGAGAATCCTTCGAGGGTCGCTACTCTCATCCATGACAGAGCAGTCCCGAAATCGGCCGGTCGAGCGCGAAACCGACGTCGATTCGTCGTCGCTGAAGTCCACGGACGCGGACGATCTCCTGAAAGGGAAGCCGACGCTACCGAGCGGGACGCCGCGGACGCTGCGCCGGCGGTTCCTCAAAGCGATGGGGGCGACGGCGGTGATGGGCGCGAGTGCCGGGTGTCTCGGCATGTTCGATCAGGATCCGGACGAGCCGGCCGGTGGCGACGTAGACTACGCGGAGATCGAGAACTTCAAACTCGACTGGGTCCCGAAGCAGATCATCAAGAACCTGAACTTCCAGGTGGCCTACGACGACGACCAGCTCTACTTGCGGTTCAACTGGGAACAGCCCAACCGGGGCGGGTGGTTCCACGACTACATCGTCTACGAGGACGGCGAATGGACCCGGTACGCGGCTCCGGACCCCTGGGTCGCCGACGGCGACCACCCCGATCACACCGGATTCTACGAAGATCGCGTCACGTTCCTGCTGGATGACGGGTCGGTGAAAGGCTTCGACAAGTTCGGCGGTTGGATGACCGTGCACATGGGCGTCCGGGCACTCCCGGGAGCCGGGACGGCCGAGGAGGTGGAGGCCCACGAGATCCTCGGTGACGACGGCTACGGGCGCAACGACGTCCGGAAGTTCATCCCGCAGTCCCGGCCCGGCGAGTGGTGGGAGTCGATGCCGTGGGACGAGATCTCTCACACCGACGAGGAGATGCTCGAGGACGGAGTGTGGGTCGACCTGCCGATGTGGCGGGCTCACCGCTCGAATCCGATGGAATACGGGACGGACCACCACGTCACCGACTACCGCCACGGCGACGAGGGGTCCAATACGTTCGGAACGCAAGACTGGGACGAGGACGACGGTCCGGAGTACATGTTCGACCCCGACGTCGTCGAGGACGGGG
Organism: Halovivax sp.; assembly: GCA_007119345.1. Classification (GTDB taxonomy): domain Archaea; phylum Halobacteriota; class Halobacteria; order Halobacteriales; family Natrialbaceae; genus Halovivax. The sequence continues at coordinate 3,545 of SKPV01000256.1, read as the reverse complement.
CGCTCGATATCGAGCGGCTTCGAGAGGGCGACTACCGCCAGGACCTCTTTCACTCCGAGAGCGACGGGTGGCTGGGCGAGGACGAACCGTACTACCTCCACGACGACTGGATGGTCGAGTTCGATCCGGAGATCGCCGAGCAGGAAGGCGCGGCGATCCCGCGACGGCCGCTCCAGGAGCCGGAAGGGAGCGCCGGCGACTGGCACGCCCGCGGCGTCTACGACGACGACGCCGGGGAGTGGAACGTCGAGATGTGGCGCGACCTCGAGACCGATCACCCGGCAGATACTAAACAGCTCGAAAGTGGTGAGGTCTACACCTGGACGCCCGCCGTTCACCACGGCTACAACCAGCGCTGGCACTGGGTCGCGTACCCGTACCAGCTCGGCCTGGGCGAGGGAACCGACGCCGACTTCCAGGCCGTCCGGGTCGACGGGACCCCCGATTGGGACGAGATCGAGACTTACACCATCCCGCTAATCTACCCCGGCCAGTGCGACTGGACCTGGCTCACGAGCGAGCAACACCGCGGCTACATTCCCACCCGCAACGACGAGCTGTCGATCTGGGACGTCCACGAGAATCCCCGGCGGATGGCCGCGATGGTGCTCGGCCAGGAGATCGGCGAGGATCCGCGACGCTAACGCATGACGGTTCCGATCCGACCAGACGCCGTCGACCCCCGAGAGGACGAGGCGCGAGCTCGCGGACGGGCGCCGACCTCGCGTGTCGTCCACGGGCCGACTCGACGCAACGACGCCGACCGATCGGATGGGGACCGGGAAGATCGCGGAGCGGGTGACGAAGGCCGGCCGCAGGTGGTCGCCGAGTCGACGGACGCGGTCGTCGACGCGATCGGCGAGCGCGCGGACCACCTGGCGGAGCGGGCGGTCGAGCGCGCCCTGACGCGTCTGTCCGATCAACACGAGCCGCCCGCCGCGCAGGCGGACGCCATCGAGGAGCTGGCTCACTCGATCGCCGCGGCGCTCGTCACCGAGCGGGTGGCGTGGTTCGTCGCGCGAGAATCCCCTGGAGACGGCGCTGCGAGGGACGGAACCGTCGATCCGCGGACCCTTGCCGCACTGGATCGCCTCTTCGTGACGGAACCGGAGGCCGGGCCGTCGGAGGACGACTCGTGAGCGACCGCCTCCGGCCGGCGACCGTCGCCAACCGGGCGAGGTTCGCCACCGGCCTGGCGACGCTCGCGGCCGGCTTCACGCTCCTGGCCCACCCCCGGTACTTCGACTCGCTGACGGTCTACCCCGGCACGGGCTGGTGGTTCTTTCCGATGTTCCACGCCGCATTCACGGCGCTCGGGGTGGTGGCCGTCGGTTCGGGCTGGTTCCTGTTCCGATCGCGGGTGCCGTCGGACCGCGAACTCTCGGTCCTGGCCGTCGCGACGATCCTCGCAGCGGCCGCCTACGCCGCCGTCTTGCTACGGCTGACCGGCGTCGACCCCGGCGTCGTGGACGGCTACGGGGGCAAGCGGGCGCTCGTGGGCGGGTTGATCGCGGGACTCTTTCTCCTCGGATTCGCGATGGCGACCCGTCGACGGCGGGTGGCGGTGCTCGGGATCCTGGCGTCGGTCGCGCCGCTCTCGTTCGTCGTCCTCGAGTGGGGCGTGCGAGACGGGGCGGTTCTGGGACCGGTCGTGGACGTCTTCATCCTGCTGACGAACCCCGCCGTCCTCGGGATCGAGAATCTCGGGGTCGTCCTGCTGCTCGCCGCGGGCGCGCTGGGGCTGTCGATCGGCGCCTGGGCGGCGCGGAGCGAGTCGTTTTCGACGCCGACCGGTACGGAGTCGACCCACGCGGCAGGCGAATCCGATTGAGGCTCTCGACCGGCGTCCTCGTCGGCCGGCGAATCCGACCGAGATTCTCGACGGACGCCCCCGCCGGCCGGCGAATCCGACCGAGACTCACGACCGGCGTCCTCGCCGGCCGGCGCTCGACGCGCCGTGCACCGACGGCGGGCGACGAGGCGATCGTCGAAAAGCCGCCGGCGAAGCGCGTCGAAACCCGCCCTCACCGCTCGGGTTGGGTTCCCGCCTCCCGCTCGAACAGGGAGTTGACCAGGTTCGATTCGACCGCCGAGAGCCGCTGGGAGACGGCCGACTTGCTGACACCGAGCTCTGCGGCGAGGTCGCCGAGATCGGCTCGACGCGGCGTCTCGTAGTAGCCCGCCTCGACGGCGAGCAAGACCGCCTCCCGCTGTTTGTCCGTGATGCCCGCCACCTCGAGCTCGAGGCCGTCGTCGCCGTCGCCGTCGGTCTGGGTGCTGATCTGGCGGAGTCGAACCGTCGCACCGGTCTCTCGAAGCGCGCGCACGACCGCCTCGAGCTCGTCGCGGTCGGGCACCGTCACCTCGATCTCGAGGGATCCCGAGTCGAACCGCCGGATCGACGCGATGCAATCGTGCACGCTGAAGACGGGGCAGATGCAGCGCTCGTCGACCGCGTCCGCGAGAAACTGCCGGTCCCCGTTCTCGAGGGTCACCGCCGACCGACACTGTCCGCCGAAGTCACAGCGACCGTCCCCGAACACGATGTTCTGGCTGACGTCCTCGCCGCGGCGTCCGGAGGCCAGCACCGCGCAGCTGGCCGCCTCGTGGGGCTCGACCGCGAACGTCGCCCGGAGGTGGCCGGCGCGCGTCTCGCCGCTCGTCTGGAGTGTGGTCGCCATATTGGTTGATGGTTCGTCTCGCTAGCGTATAATGCGGAAGCCAGGCTACCAATCGGTGGGAACGGTGTGTGAGGTCCCGTCAATCCACGGTCTTAGCATGTGTCTGTGGAGATCGATCCGCCGACGACGACCCGCACGGCCGGCGGGACCGTACCTCCGATGACGAACCGACGGGTTCCGAGGACCGCGGGTGACCGACAGCTCCCGGAAGATCGCGAGCTACCGACGACTCCCAGGGGACCGTAGGTGACAGGCAGCGCCCTGAGGACCGCGGGTGACAGTCGAATCCCGAGGACCGCGGGTGACCGACGGCGCCCGGAGGGCCGGAGCCGACCGCGGGAACGACTGAACGTGTTCGTCACCGTTCCCCGTCGCCGGGAACGAGGTGGCGAGTATTCGGTAGTGCCGGCCGTCCACCCACCCGTGAACGACCCCCGCTACCCATGGCATCCGAAAAACGACTGCTGAACCGGCTGCGATCGGTCGACGACCCGGCGCTCGGCGTCGACGTCGTGACGCTCGGACTCGTTACGGACGTGCGCGTGGAGGACGGGGCGGCGGCCGTCACCCTGGCGTTCGACGCGCCGCTGTCGCCCGCGGAGTGGACGATGTGCGACGAGGTCAGGGCGTGCTGTCGCGGACTCGGCCTCGATCCGCGGATCTACGCCGACGCGGACCGCGACCGCGCGCTCGCTCCGGGCGTGAAGAACGCGGTCGGAATCTGCGCCGACGACCGCGAGGCCGGCGCGGGACTCGTGACGGCGAACCTGGCCGCGGCGCTCGCGTCGATCGGCGCGCGGGTCGGCATATTCGACCTCCGATTCGACGGCGGGGAGCGGACCGTCGACGGCGGGGAGCGGACCG
>SKPV01000212.1 GCA_007119345.1 Halovivax sp. | reverse complement strand
GCGACGGTCACCCGGCGAATCGGACGCGACGGTCGCCGAGCAAATAGGACGGAACGATCGCCAGACGGGGTGGCCGGGACGAAGGCCGGGCGGGACGATCGCGATCGAGCCCGGGCGAACAGCGTCGCGAACGGTCGAATCGACGCAATCGACACGCTCTTTCGGTTCTGCCACGAGCGTGGGGTATGAGCCACGAAATCGCCGTGATCCCCGGCGACGGAATCGGGCAGGAAGTCACGCCCGCGGCGGTCGCGGTGCTCGAGGCCCTCGATATGGACTTCGCGTTCGTCGACGCCGAGGCTGGCGACAGCGTGCGCGAGGAAACCGGCGAGGCCCTTCCCGAGGAGACGTACGAACTGGCGGCGTCGGCCGACGCAACCCTGTTCGGCGCCGCGGGCGAGACGGCCGCCGACGTGATCTTGCCGCTCCGGGAGGCCGTCGACTCGTTCGTCAACGTCCGGCCCGCGCGAGCGTACCCGGGCGTCGACGCCCTCCGTCCGGAGACCGACCTCGTCTTCCTCCGGGAGAACACGGAGGGCGTCTACGCCGGCCACGAGGACCGGCTGACCGACGACGTCGCGACGCTGACCCGCCTGGTGACCGACTCGGCCTCCCGCCGGCTCGCCGAGTACGCCTGCGGGTTCGTCGCGGACCGGGGCGCCGACGGCTTCACCGTCGTCCACAAGGCCAACGTGATGCGCGAGACGGACGGCCTCTTTCGGGAAGCCGTTACGAACGTCGCCGCCCAACGCGGCGTCGAGACGGACGAGGTCCTCATGGACGCCTTCGCGACGCGAGTCTGTCTCGATCCCGGGCAGTTCGACGTCGTCGTCTGTCCCAACCTCGCCGGCGACGTGCTCTCGGACCTCGCGGCCGGGCTGGTCGGCGGACTCGGCCTGCTCCCGTCGGCGAACGTCGGGCCGGAACGGGCGCTGTTCGAACCGGTTCACGGCACCGCGCCGGACATCGCCGGCCGGGGCGTCGCCAACCCGTCCGCGGCCATCCTCTCCGGGGCGATGCTCGTCGAGTATCTCGGGTACGACGAAGCGGCGGCGGCGATCAGGTCGGCCGTCGAAGCCGTCCTCGAAGGCGGGCCGCGGACGCCCGATCTCGGCGGCGACGCCGGAACGGCGGACGTGCGCGAGGCGGTCATCGATCGGCTCGAGTGAATACGGCGAGTCGAGCCCTCGCGCGAAAATACGGCGCTCGGGCTCTCACGAGTGAACACGGCGGGTCGAGAACGGGGGCAGAGACCCGAGAGCGAAAACCGGAAACGGGCGGTCGAACGGCATCGAACGGTCGGAGGCCGAGGGGCATCCTCGCGCAGTCGTTCCCCGGTTCTTCCGTCGACGTTGCCGTCCCCGGACCGACGCGTCAGCGGTGACCGAGCGTTCATCCCGTTTCCCGCCGCGACTCGAGCGACCGCGACCGCAATTGACCGTCCCCACGGGCGTCCCGGTAGCTCACTCGATCGCGCTGGCCGTCCCTCTACCGGCGTCGTCGGCGGGAACGGTCACCGGCGCCGACTCGTCTGTTCCCGCGCGCCGGGACGACCGGACGAGTGCCAGCGCCAGCACGGCCGCGTCCGTGAGATCGAGAGCGATCGTCAGGCGTCGGCGCCGACCCTCGAGCCAGGAGAGCGGTGCCTCGAGGGCGATCTCGAGCCTCGTGGCGGCGCGTTCGACCGCGGCGGGCGCCTCGTCTGCGGTCGCGAGTCGATTCAGCGCGCGTCGGGCCCGCTCGACCTCCGCCGCGTCCACCGCGATCGGAAGCGTCTCGCCGGACCCCGTCCCGCGATCGCCGGAGACGAGTCGTTCCAACGAACGCTGGAGTCCGGCGGGATTCTCCTCGACCAGACGATCGGGCGTGACGAGCGAGCCCATACGCACACTCAGGGACGCCGGTACCCTTACCTCACCGCGTGGGCGCGTTCGTCAGCACCTGCACAGCAGTGTTACTAGTCAGTCATTTCTGGCGAGCGCGGCAAGCGCCGAGTCGGCAGAAAAACACCGGCCGGTCACGTGTGACCCCGGGCGCAATCGGCGTCGACGGCGCCGTCGATCCGTCGGGGCTGCGCGGTCACTTCGTCGACGCCTCCGCCGACGCGATCACTCCGCGGACGCGTCCTCCGCCGCCGTATCGTGGCGCTCGTACCAGGCGAGCAGTTCCGAGAGTCGGTGGATCGCCCGATCCGGGTCGCCGACGTTGTGGTGTTCGTCGGGGTAGACGACGAGCTTCGCCTCGAGCCCCTGCTTGCGCGCGGCGGTGTAGAGCATCTCCGATTGGGTGGGAGGGCACCGCCAGTCCTGGCCGCCCGCCGTCACGAGCAGCGGCGTCTCCAGGTTCCCGACGTCCGCCATCGCGGAGAGTTCGTCGTAGCGTTCGGGCTCCTCCCACGGGAGGCCGAACTCCGCCTCGTACCAGTTGTGGAAGTCGCCGGTCCCGAAGCACGAGCGCGGATCGTAGATGCCGTGTTCGGGCGCCGCCGCGGCGAACAGGTCGGGCTTCTGGGTCACCAGGTACCCCTGCGCGATCCCGCCGTAAGAGAAGCCGTAGCCGAAGACGCGATCGGGATCCGCCCAGCCGCGGTCGACGAGGGCGTCGACGCCGGCGGCGATGTCCTCGACTTCGACGGTTCCCCACCGCCCCCGAAGCGTTTCCGCGAACTCCCGACCCCGGGAGGTTCCCCCGCGGTAGTTGGGGCGGAGGATCACGTAGCCCCGGCTCGTCAGCGCCGCGTGATCGAAGCCGAACTCCGGTTCGTCCCACGACATCGGCCCGCCGTGGATCGCGACGACCAGCGGGTGCGGGCCGTCGTCGAGGTCGAGCGACGGATCGTGGTAGACGACGCCGTCGATGGTCCACCCGTCGGACTCCCACTCGACTCGGCGGACCTCGGGCATCGGATACTCCTCGATCAGCTCGTCGTTGACCGCCGTGAGCCGGCGGAACGATTCGGGTTCACTGTCGGCGTCGAGGTCGTCGACGTCGACGGCGAAGACGTCCCTCCCGTCGTTCGGGTGCGAGAGGAGCAGGCCGGCCGTCGACCCGTCGTCGGCGACGTCGAACCAGTGGATCGCTCGATCGTCGCCCTGAGCCTCGAAGAGCCGATCGACGGTCCCGTCGAGGCTCGCGCGAATCAGTCGCGAGCGGGAGTCGTCGCCGACGAGCGTGTAAATCGCGTCGTCGACCCAATTTACCGACGACCAGAAGGTGGTGGTGCGATCGAGGTCGGCCGTCAGCGAACGGGCCGACTCGCCGTCGTGCACGTAGACTTCGGCCGGGCGCTGCCAGTTGTCCGGGTCCCGCCCGATGAACCCCAGCCTCCCCCCGGGTCCCCACGCCGGCGATCGAACCTGCAGTTCCCCGTCGGTCAGTCGCTCGAGGCCGTCCCCATCGGGATCGATCGTGTAGACGTCCCGGACCATCGTGTCGTCGGGCCGATCCAGTCGACAGGACGTGAACGCGATCCGGTCGTCCGGCCCCCAGCAGGGCTCCATTCCGCTCAGGTCCTGCGTGGCGCCGCCCCCGTAGGCGTCATCGAGGCGCTCGCACTCGCCGCTCTCGAGATCGACGACGAAGAGGTAGGTGGTGACGTCGTCCGTCCAGCCCGTTCCGTCGGATTTGTGCTGGAGGCGCGTGGTCTCGATCGGGCCGTCGCCGCGGACCTGCTCCAGGTACGCGCGCTCCTCGTCGGTTGGATCGCGCGCCGCGATCGCGAGCCGATCGCCGTCGGGCGACCATTCGAGTTCCTGGACGCCCTCCTCGCGGTCGGTCACCTGCCGTGCGTCGCCGCCCCTGGCGAGGTCGAACAGCCAGACTTGTGGTTTGGGTTCGTCCTCGGACGCTTCCGCCGCGGGTTCGTCGTCGGTCGCCGCGGAATCTTCGTCGGCCTCCTCGTCGCCGTCGGCCTCCTCGTCGCCGTCGGACTCGCGGTCGCGCCATCCGACCCGGCGGTCGATATCCTCCTCGCGCGCGGCGAGGAAGGCGAGGCGCTCTCCGTCGGGCCCCCAGACGGGCGAGGACGCCGACCCGACCCGCGAGAGTCGGTGGGGCTCTCGCGACCCGTCGGCCGGGACGACGAACAGCGACTGGACCGCCTCGTCGGCTCCCTGGTCGTACTCCGTGGCGATGTACGCCACCCGTTCCCCCGTCGGCGAGACCGCCACCTCGGTGATCTGCGCGAGATCGTAATACGCGTCGATCGGCAACTCCGTCATCGTCAGTGAGTGTCATCCACGACGGAAAATACGTTTCGGCGGTCGTTCGCCCGTCGACGAGCGCGTCGAACCCGTTCGGGAGAGCCGTCGCGGATTCAGGCGAGGTCGAGGGCGTCTCGATCCGCGCCGGCGAGGTCGACGAGGGCGTCCGCCTCGAGGAGGTGACACTCCCCGGGGATCACCAGGAGGTGCAGCGGGTCGCCGAACTCCCGGGTCGCGAGGTCGGCCAGCCGCCCGGCCTCGACGAGCGGATCGGGCGACCCGGCGCGCGCGACGACGACCGCGAGGACGTCCGGATACGCCTCGGCGAGGAGTTCGGCCCCGACGTCGGCGGTCATGTACTCGTCCCGATCGACCTTGATGTCGAGGTAGACGACCGTGTGCAGGCCGCGCTCGCGATTCTCGTCGATCGCGTTCGTGACGCTCGCGGGCAGGCCGTCGGCGCCGTGGGCGTACGGGAACGGGAGGGTCGTCGCCGGACCGAAGCGGTAGTTCTGGAGACCGGTGAGGCCGCTCGCGGCCGTCTGGGCGGTGACGCCGTGGACCACGCGCGTCTCGATACCGCGATCGACCGCGCGCAGTCGGAGGTCCACGTGGGTCGTCGAGATCATCGTGTCGCCGGCGGTCAAGAAGACGACGTCGCCCGACGCGGCGGCGTCCAGGATCTCCTCCGGGTGCTGTTCCACGCCCGCTCGATCCCGGACGTCGATCCCGACGTCGTGGTGGGCGGCGAGCTGGTCGACGGTCGTCCCCGACAGGCGACTCGTGTAGAACTCCGCGAACACTCGGTCGGCGTCGCGAATCGCCTCGCGGCCCTCGACCGTGATCGATCGCTCGTCGTAGAGCCCGAGGCCGACGAAAGTGAGCATGTCCTCCCTGCGACGACGCGTCACCTTAGGTTGACGGATCCGCGTCGACCGGACCGTCGTCGGCCGTCGCGATCGCCTCGACTTCCACCTCGACGAGGTGCTCGGGATCGATCAGCCGCTCGACCTGCACCATCGTCGCGGCCGGACGCACGTCGCCGAAGAACTCCCGGTGGGCCTCGCCGATCGCCTCCCAATCGTCGACGTCGGTGACGAACGTCCGCATCCGGACGACGTCGTCGACGTCGGCGCCCGCCTCGCCGAGCGCGTCGACGGCGATCTCGAACGCGCGGTGGGCCTGCGCGTACGGGTCCCCGACGCCGACGACGTCGCCGTTCTCGTCGGTCGCGGTGGTTCCGGAGACGTGCACGTGCGGACCGACGCGAACCGCTCGCGAGTAGCCGACCGACGATTCCCACTCGGTGTCGCTGGTGACGGTGACGCGTTCGGGATCCATGCGCGAAGGCGAACCGCCGTGCCAATAATGTCACCGGTGACAGTTCTCGAATCGACCCCGGGCGACCGCTCGACGGCCCGGATACCCGCTCAGAACCCGATGTGTGACGTGGAGGACGGGACGTCGTCGTCATCGTCTTCGTCCGCATCCTCGTCGTCGATCCCGCCCTCGCTCACGAAGCTCAGCCCCCCGTCCGTGAGGTAAGCGTCGCCGTCCTCGACGACGACGTCGACGGGGACGAGCCGCGTGTCGGCGGCCGGTCCGTTGTCACAGTCGCCCGCACAGGAGTCGAACGTAGAGCCGTGACGGGGACAGACGATCTCTCCGTTCCTGATCGCCGCGCCGCGGCCGACGTCGAGGCGCTGGGACTCGTGCGGACAGCGGTTGATCCACGCCTCGACGCCGTCCTCGCACGGGACGAGGATCACCTCCTCGGGTTCGCCGAACTCGTCGCGGGCGGTGAACAGCCAGGAGCCCTCCTCGCGGACCGTCTCGACGTCGGTGAGTCGCGTGCCGCCGGACATTCATCGGTCGTCGGGACCAACCCGGCATAATTCTCCCGGTCCGTACGACCGCCCGCGCCCAGCGGCCCCGGGCAGGCGAAGCGACACCGTTACGGCACGCCGCCGTCGATTTCGGGACATGGACGTGCCGTGCGTCCGCGTCCCCCGCGAGGACGGAGAGGCCACCCGACGGCGCCTCGCGGACGCGGACCTGGTCGCCGACGGGTTCGAGATCACCCACGAGGACGGGTGGCTCTACATCCCCGTGACCGACGCGAGCGCGGCCCCCGAGGACCTCGACGTCGTCGACCGGGACGCCCCGGAGCGCGAGACGCAGACGACGCCGGCCGACCTGCTCGGCTTCGACCCCTCCTACGAACGGCTGGGGCGAGCCGCGATCATCGAGGAGGACGAGGACGATCGCGCCCGCGAGATCGCCCGCGCCATCGTGGACTCCGACCTCCCCGTCGAGACGGTGCTCGAGAAGGCTTCGAAGATCAAGGGAGAGACGCGCGTGCGCGACTGGAAGCTGCTCGAAGGCGACAACACCGAGGTGATCCACCGCGAGTACGGGAGCGAGTTCCGCCTCGACCTCGCCGAGGTCTACTTCTCGCCGCGACTCGCCACCGAGCGCCGCCGGGTCGCCGAACAGGTGACCGCCGGGGAGCGAGCCGTCGACATGTTCGCCGGCGTCGGCCCCTTCGTGATCCCCTTCGCCAGGCGCGGCGCCGAGTGCGTCGGCGTCGACGTCAACGAGCGCGCGATCGCGTACCTCCGCGAGAACGCCGAGCGCAACGACGTCGCCGACCGCGTCACCGCGATCGCCGCCGACGTCCGCGAGGTTGCCGGCGAGTACGCCGACTGGGCCGACCGCCTCGTGATGAACCTGCCCCACAGCGCGGGCGAGTTCCTCGAGACGGCCGTCGAACTCGCCGGCGACGACTGCACGCTGCACTACTACGACATCCAGCACGAGGACGACCCCTTCGGGCCCGGCGAGCGCGCGATCCGCGAGGCCGCCGAACCGGCGTACGAGGTGACGGTGGAGAACCGTCGGATCGTGCGCTCGTACGCGCCACACGAGCTCAACGTCTGTCTCGACGTTCGGCTGCGGCGGTGACTGACCGGGACCGATTCGCAATCCTTATGGCCTGCATCGGCCCTACGAACGAATGCAATCGGGCGCCAGTGTAGCTCAGCCGGCAGAGCGAATCCTTCGTAAGGATTAGGTCGAGGGTTCAAATCCCTCCACTGGCTTACATAAAAAGGGTTCAAAACCTTACCCAGCGGTAGGGACGAACCAGATTGTGGGACGCGGTTTCGAGTCCTTCTTTGGAACTATTCACTGCGTTCTGGTCTTGCAAGTTCATTCCAGTCGCAGCCGACGAACGCATTTGTGTATGCTCTCCCCGGCTATACTTAAAAGGGTTCAACGCACTCTTGCGATTCCACTATTTAAAGAGAAATCTGTACGTTATCGTACTGAGTATCTGGTCAGCAGACACTGACCGAATTCCCAATTTGCTGCCAAGAGTGGCGTGCTGGGCACAGAGGATCAGTTCAGCACCGTTGGTCAACAGTTGTTCCTCCCGTTGACAGTGTCGCTCGAACAGTCGTGGCAGGAAGCCGATACCAAACACGATCGTCGCTATTCCGTCGCATCGAGACATTCGTCCAACGTATCGGTGAGTTCATCGACCTGTTCGCCGGCCTGGTCGGCCGAATAGCGGACGATGATCGTCTCTTTCTCGTTCACATGACGGGCGTTGTCGACTTGCTGCACGCCTTTCCAAATGCCCGTCACCTCGACCTGCCCGTGGACGTTGTGCTCAAAGGTTTCCCCCCGTTCGACCACTCGGTCGGAATCGTCCCCGGGCCGATCCTCCCAGTCACTCATACGGCACCTGCCATTCTCATTCTTCTGGCCGAATTATGGCGCATATCGGTCAAATTCTGTCTCCCCGCAGTGCGGACACTGCTCTCCACCGATCGGTTCCATCGTCGAGAGCCAATCAAAGACGGTCTTCCTGCACTCAGTGCTGGTGAGATTCTCGAGCATTACTCTGAACGTTGATCATTCTGCGCTGTTTGTTTCCGGTGATTTCTATCTGGTAGCCACAGTAGGTGAATGTCACCCTCATCGATTCTGATGTCGAGTCAAATAGCGCATCAAGGGCATCCGAATCAATCGTCTCGTACAATGGGGGTAGATCCTCAGGCGACGTGTCGTGCTGCTCGGCGACTTGTTCCACGATTTCAATGGCCCCCTGATCTCCTGAGTGTTGTACATCAAAACTCATTGAACCTCGTTATTGGATGATGATTCTTCGGTTGAACTCGTCCGGGTTGGGGCTGTGAATTGGACCGATCAAACAGTCACTGTTCATGTCAGAGTACATTACGATGAGGAGGTGGTTGAGGAGGTTACGTACGAATTTGAACCGGATGACGATGGACGTGTTCTCGATTGCACGTGGCCGTCTGAACCCGGAAATTTTGCCCTTTCCGCTCGACTTGAAGATGACGATGAGTGGGAGAAACGAGATCTGACGGATCCTGATTCCGACTGCGCCGCGGCGTATGTCTATATTGGTGGCACGGTCGGTTCCGCTGCCGCTATCTCAATGCCGATCAGCAGGGATTGCGACTTCTATGCAAATGGGTGCTAATAGTCCCACGAGTAAACATATTCACGTGTCAACCTGTCCAATACATGTTTCACCTGTATTGGTCGTTAGATTGCTTGGGCAAGATTGTGGACGATACACGCAAGAGCGAGTTCACGGAACTGCTTCCACCAGCGTCGTGAACGGACGAACGCGCCGTACTTCCGCTTGAGCGTTGAGTTGACTGTCTCTGATTGGCTCCGTTGGCCGTAGAGGTCAGCGTCTAAGCGTGCATTCCATGCTTTGTGAAGTGATGTGAACTCACGATGCTTGATTAGTGGGCGAATCTCGTGTTGACGGGCATATCGAGTCTATCGAACGCTTTGCACAGTGTTGATGGGGCAGGCAGCTCAGTGAGATTGATCGCGTCCCGAATACGGGGCATCTCGATGAGCTCGTCGAGAAGTGTCCGGTACGTCGTATCCTTTCGAGCTTTGAGACACAGGAGAACGTTGTGCTGATGGAGCGTGTAGCGTTGCTTTGAGAACTTCGAGGAGTATCGAGCTAGGGCACGTTGCGCTAACTGAAATACTTCCTCGACAAACCGGAGCAACCGAGACTTTGGGAGGGTCTGCATCTACGCAAACTACCGACTAACCTGTAACTGACTAAGGATTTCAACAGAGCCAGAAGAAACCATTTGGTGAGGATCCAGTACTCGACCTCGACCGGAAAATTGAACAGATAAAGGAGTCTCACGCAACCCTTGCCGATCGTTCACCGATCTTGGATGAATACCTTCAACGGACGTTTGAGGAATCTTACTCTTGGGATCCGAAGAGACGGAAAAGAAAAGGCGAGGGAGTGGGGCATCCCGAGGGATGTATTGGACTTATGGAGATGCCGAACCGGCACCATATCAACGAAATTCATATTGGGAGCAGCAACGACGCAAGGCAGTAAAACGCGACAAAGAGTGTTGCCAGGTCTGTGTTCTATCGCTTGAAGAGGTGGTGTCCAGATCCGCCGCTTGCCAGGTGTCGTCCAGCTCGACATGTTCGCCTCGATGGAACGACTAACCGAGCAAGGCATCGATCACCTCGTCCGAGAACAGTACGATATCTGATCCGATATCGGTCGGACCAGTCCACACGCCACCAGCATCTTGAAACGACGGGCGAGAACGACCGCGATGTTAGCAACGCAGACTCGATAACATGATAGAAACACTATATATAGTTAGTGATCATTCATATTTCCGTGACCTTCTCGATATTCCGATGACACGTGTCAAACATCATGACATTCGTTAATTACTAATAGTACTGACGAGTCCCACAAGGTGGACTGCTGAGTAATGAGTCGATATACGATACGACTGACCGACGTACCAGACGATCGTGACCGAGCAAGACAAACGATCGCTGACGTGCTTGACATCGATGCGAAGGAGGCTGCGGCATTCCTCGCTACCGCCAGCAAGAACGGATCTCCCGTCATCGCCGAGACGACTGATCAACAGGAAGCCACCGCCATCGCACGGCGGCTCGCGGATGCCAGCATCGCGGTCGATATCGAGGAATGTTCCCCGATTTCGGAGGATACCGACCGCACCGAGGATCGTGGTCGGGTACAGGAGATCCGGGAAGAAATCAAAATCGGCGGCCCCTCCCCGATCGGTCGGTCCCGCGTAACGACGGATATCGACGGATCGCGCGATGTCGATTCCCGCCGCAACCGGGCGTATGTGCTATCGGATGATGGGGCCGATCTCGTCTCTGTCGACCGTCTCGGCAAGTCGCGAATTCGAACGGTGGACGCGACAGGGACAGCGACTGGCGGTATACCACTCACGGTACGTGTCTATACGAAAGGTGGGAAACGACCGAGAGAGATCCCGGTCACGTCGGGCAAGTCCGGCTATGCAACAGTCGATCTCACCAGGTTTCGGACGGATCAGGTGGAGCGTATCGCGGTCGAGCCAGTGATCGGGCGGGGCACCGTGGCGGACGAAATCGAACTACCCCTTGAGGTGGAGGCGGGGCCGATCCTCGTCCCGATTCCCGAGGCACTCGGGAATGGAAGCGACGAACTCGGCCGGTTTACCGGATTGACCGACGAGCCGGACGCCACGGATGCCGAGAACGCACCCGAACTGTTCAATCCGACCATTATTCGGGAGGATGGCAATTGCAAACTCGACTTCGAAGCGACTGTCGAAACCCGGCATAACCGGTTTCATCAGATCGTGCGGCGAGAGTCACCCCGTCTGTCGGACTCGATTTCGAGCAGCTCCTCGCGGCAGAAAATTGGTGGTTCACTCCCGACCGGAGTGCCCCAAAGTGAGATGGGAATTATTCGTGTGGACATCGACGGGGATTCGAGCGAAAAACTCGTCGATCCGGGCGACGTCATCCACGCCGAACAACCCGTCCTCGGGAAACTCAATGCCTATGAACAGACCTGGAACCGCGTCGGTCACGGCATCGGCAAACTCCTCTACTCGCTCGCCCTCGCTCCGCAGGAGGAAACGAAGGTCGCCGTCATCGAGTGGTCTCGCGAGGATCGTGCCCGTCGGGACGAACAGACACGCGCGGACGAATCTGTCGAGCACGAGCTCCACCGCGACCGGATGATCGAGGACGTCGTCGAAGGCGTCGTCGAGGAAATGCAGCAAGGTGGGAGTTCCACCGTTCAGGGTGGTGTTGGCATTCAGACCTCGTTTATGAGTCTCGGTGGGGGTGCTGCACATTCTCAGAGCTGGTCGGAGGGACACCGACAGATGACCCTCGACACCGTTCAGGCACTCTCGGATAGTGTGGTTCAGGGATCGTCAGCGATGCGATCACTTCGCTCGTCGGTCGTCACGCAATCCCAGCAGATCGAGGACGAGACGATACGGACACGGATCGTTCAAAATCACAACGAACACCACGCCCTGACGATTCAATACTTCCAGGTTCTCGAGCACTATAAGATCAGAACCGAACTGGCCGAACAGCGGGATGTATTGCTCATCCCGTACGAGGTCCCGACGGCCCTCTGGGAAGATGTTCCCGACTTCGAGGAGGTTCTCGAGGTCCAGGAGGAAACCGTCGTCGTCAGCAGTGGCATGTGGCCGTGGTCCGAGGAGGTTCAAGAGACGACGACGAGCGTGGACGTAGCACTCGAATCCGATCTCGTCGACTGGGTCGATGATCATTTCGAACAGTTACGACGAGTCGTCCCCACAACCTACGACGAAGGCTTCGAGGCGATCCACCGATTCCTTCATACACCAGAAATCTACGAACAGGACGAACCGGTCATCACGGCTTCCCGGTGGACAGTAAAACTTCGATCGGGCTGGCGCCCCGGTGTGTCGTTGATCCTGCACAAGACCGATGGAACATCCGTTCGCCTGCGCCACGTGTCCAGCCGGGATGGGTCCGCGGTGACCCAGTTTCGATCGGAACCGGTCGAGATCAAATCGATCGAGTCCGTGGAAGTCGTCTTCGCACCGGACGAGGCGACGCGGACGGTTCGTGAGGAGCTCATCGACACATCGACCGGATGGGGAAGTGCAGCGGACGCAGCGACCGATTTCTTCTTCGGCGACGATGATCCCCTGGTCAACGAGTACGAAGAAGCACGGACGTTCGACCTCGATCACCTGCGCGTCACCGCTCACACGGATCCCACGGACTACCTCCCGCAAACGAAGTCCTATGAGATCCTCGACACCGAAGACGACGTGGAACTGAGTGCGGACAATCCGGCAACGGATTTCAAGGGTGTCGATCTTCCGACGTCGGTCGATATTCTCCAGACCGAAACAAAGCGATACCGCGATTACACCGAAATGCGCGAACTGCTCGAGCACATCAAAGCGCACCCGATGCGGTATCTTCACGACATCTGGCTCACCGAGGAGGCGAGCGCACGGGCGCTTCGATTCGACCGATACGAGTACGACTTCGGGGAGGAGGAGGAGACCGAACCCGTGCCGTTGCTCGAACTCATCGAAAATCGCCCAGTCGGGATCACCGGTAATTTGGTCGCGTTTCCGCTGCTGGAGGACGGACAACTCAAGACGGGGACGCGGGTCACACCCGATGAGGCAATAACGGAACGGCTGGTCAGTCTCCCGACCGGTGGCGTCTTCGCTGAAGCAATGCTCTCGCGCTGTATGGCCTCCGAGCCGCGGGATATCACACGGAACGTCAACGTTTCCGATGGCGATCAATCCTCGGCACCGAGCATCTCCGGCGTCACGCCGGGAAGTCGCGGCATGGATATCAGCCCGTCTCCATCGCAGTTGCCAGCGCCGCTGGCTGGGCTCCAGTCGGCACCCGCCGCTCCCAACCCACAGGGGATGGATGCCGGGGCCCAAATACTCGGCTCCTCGAGCCTGTTCCGCGATATGTCGCTGGGCGACGCGACCGTCGGCGCGGCCAGAACGCTCGCCCAACAGGCGCTGCAGGAATCCGGGCAAAATTATCGCCAGGCAATGGAAGCGGTCGCTTCCCTTCTCACCGGCATGCCGCTCGATACAGATACGAGTTCGGAGGCGGTCGATCCAGGCGTTAACGGATCGTCCAGCGATGTCCCTAAGCAGGCGGCCGGACTGGCCGCTGGGGAAGGTGTTCGATCCGCCTCCCCCGACAACACACACGATCAGCTCCGGAACATCGAGTACGCCCAGAACCGGGGGCTGCTCGACGATACTGGGGCACGGACAGCAACCGGTAATGTGTTGGGCGATACGGGCTGGGGGGATCTCCTCAATGGGGCCGCTGATGGCGCCGCGGACAGTGGAGACGATGGAGACAATGACGAGGACATGCTCCCGTTCGAAATCGACGAGGAGTTTGGTACCGTGTCCGAGATCGCGAACCAATTCGACGACGTGGGACTCGACGATATCGTCGAGTGGAACGACCGATTCGAGTCAGTTGGCGATCTCGACGATGTCGATGTCGGTGAGCGGATTCTCATTCCGGCGGACGAAGTGGGAGACGAGCAGTCGGAACACGTTGCCGATGTCTTCGACCCCGATGCGCACGATGTCGACCGAGTCGATGCCTCCCTCGCCACGCGCCGCGAAGATTGGTACTCGGCACCACCTCGGTTCGAAAACTTCAGCGGCGATTCGTACGGCGACAGGTCCCATGATCCGAGTGGCATCGCAGTCCATCACACGGGCCAATACGGATCTGCTTCCGGGAAAGAGGGGACGGTCCAGAGTATCCACGCGGATCACTTCTCCAATGGGTGGTCCGATATCGGATACCATCTGATAATCGACAAGAGTGGTGCCGTTTACGAGGGAATGCCGCTCGGCGCCCGAGGGAACCACACGAGCGGACACAATTCCGACAATGTCGGGATCGCCCTGATCGGAGATTTCGACGACGATGAGCCTGGCGATTCCAGCGAGCAGTTCGACGCACTGGAAGATTGTCTGGACGCTGTTGGCGAGGAGTTCGATATCGAAATCACCCGAGAGAACGTCAAGGGCCACAACGAGTTCAGCAGCCACGAGACAAACGATTGCCCAGGAGAGAACTTCATCGACTGGCTAGACGATAATCTGGATTCGAACGAATAGGATGCTAATTTCCGCGTTTCAGGGTGTAGATTGCGGCGATCCTTCGGCTATGGCTGCGGATCCTTGAAAGGTATGCCCGATCAGACGCGTGCACTCAAGCGCATCGCTGACGCCATTGAAGGCTCGTAGAACACAGCCATATCCCACGATATCATAGGATTTATAGGACATGGCCTGACGGTACGATAGAGGTTACCTCCCGTTTCGTTCTGTGCACGATTGAACCACGTTCCGTGTTCCCCGAGACCGACTTCGGTGCGTAATCGGTGAGTCGTCTTTTCTCCCATATCGAAGGATAGAACGCTTCTAACCCTCGGAATAGCGACAAACAAGCGCCGTCAAATCAACCGGCTACTCTGAGAATCGGCGTGGTTCTCGACGAGGGACTCGACCGCAGTGCGGATGGCCTCACTCCGGTTTGCGAACTCGCTCCGGTCGACGAGCTCCTCTATTTGCTCGAGTCTGAACTCGAATTCTCTGTAGGTGACCTTCTCTAACGAGGGGCCGTCCTCCAATCGTGATCTCGAGTGGTCAACGGTGTTCATTGTCTTCCGCCGTCAGCGATCGCCCTTCGGGTGCGAATGGTCATCTCCGGAAGATCTGGCAGTTCCTGGATCTTCCGTTGCTCGTAGACGCCGAACTCTTCGTTCTTGACTGTGAGTCGCTGTCCGCGTTCCGGCTGTCGCGCACTCGACTGTTTGAAAAAAGGCGACGTCCTTTTCGCGGCACTGCCGGTAGATTTCCCGAGCCCAGGCGTGATCCATCTCTCGGCGGATATCATCCGGCTCACTCTCACCGCCGACGATCGCCCAGTCGATACCCGATAAATCCACTTCACCGACCGGGCCGATCAACGGTTCGAAGGAGACGAACCGCGTGTGAGCATCCACGTCGCTCAACATATCGATTCGAGCAGTAACGCGATCGTCTTCGACGCTCGTTCCCATCCATACGTTTGCAGGCCATTCGAGGGGAAGGTGTGCCGCTCGACCTGGCCGCTTCGTGAGGATCTGGAAGATGTGCTCCGGACAGTTTCGAATGACGCTGAACACCTCGCGGATGAACTCCTCAGGTACCTCACTGTGAAACAGGTCCGACATGCTGTTGACGAATACCCTCGTCGGCTCGTGGAGCCCGTAGGGTTCCTCGAGCTTGTCCGGTCTCACCGTGACGTTCTCCGAAGCGAATTCGTTCGTCCACTCGTGGTCCGTGTGGCCGTACTGGCGACTGATTCGCTCGGCATAGCAGTTCGTACAGCCGTCACTCACCCTCGAGCATCCGTGGACTGGCTCTTTTCGCGACGAACGGACGAACGGACGTGAGGAGCGAAAGCGCAACTGGTGGGATTTGAACGAGGAGTGATCCAGTCCGCGTAGCGCCCGGGACGCGAGCAGGAACGTCTCGTCGTCGATCACGGTTCCCCACTGGATCGCACCATAGCAGATTCGCGAACGCCCCGGTGCTCGCCTCGGTCGATTACGACCGTTGCAAGAGCGACCGAACCCTCTCGAGCACCGACGGTCGGTCGTCCCGCGTCGTCACTCGGCCGTCCTCCTCGGGTTCCTCGTCGAGTCGCACGTCCGGGCGTTTCGAGTCCATAGCGAGACGGCCGGCCACCGACGGGAGAAGAATTCGGCCGGAGAGCGCAGGGGCCGCGGGCGAGACCGTGATGGGGGACCGAACCGGGAATTTCGGAGCGGGCGTAGCAAGCGATTCGGAGCGGCCGTATCGGGCGTTCCGGAGCGAACGACGAGGCGGTCCGGTCAGAGCGATTCGACCTCGACGGCCCCCGCAGCGCGAACGGTCACCTCGTAGTCGGCGTAGCGAAACGAGATGCTGGCGTCGGGTTGGGCGTCCCCCAGGGAATCGACGATTCGATCGAGGGCCTCGGGGTCGACGGCCTCGTACAGGGGCGGGAGCGGAGTTCCATCGCGCTCGCCGGGGAGTACCGGGCGACCGGAGGCCGCGGCGACGGCCTCGAGGACGCCCACCGTCGCCGACTCGTGGGCGCCGAGTCGGTAGGTGTGGCAGTCCTCGTCCGCGTCATCTCGGGGGTAGCGGGATTCTACGGGCATGAAAACTCTACCTACGTGTATCGGTCTCCGGGGGAAGGGGCTCGCGGTTGGGTCGCCAACGTTTTAAGACCCGTCGGATTCCGCCGGGGCCGCGTCGTCGATATCGTCGGCGACCGTCTCGGCGAGGAGGTTCGCCTGCGCCCGACGGAGGATCGCCGAGAGGGCCTGGTCGGAGACGTCGAGTTCGTCGGCGAGTCCCTCGAGGGTCGTCCGTCGCGGAACTTCGAAGTACCCCGCGCGATAGGCCGCCCGGAGGACCTCGCGCTGGCGGTCCGTGAGCGCCGGCACCGTCGACTCGGTCGACCCGCCGCGAAAGAGCCCGGTCAGACGGAATCCGAGGTCGCGCTCCTCGCAGTACCGCCGGTAGGCGACGAGGGCCTCTCGGTTCGGAACCTGCGCGCGGTAGCTGACGCGGTCGCCCGACGCGCGGACCTCGAGGAAGGTGATGCCGTGTTCCACGGCGACGGGGTAGGTCATTCCCGGCTCGGCCGCCGTCGTCAGCTCGACCCGGTAGAGACGCTTCTCGTCGAGGTCGGCCAGCAGCCTCGCCCCGGTGACGGTCGGATCGTCGGGGAGTCGACGGTCGAGTCTCGCCAGCGCGTCCCGGTCTCCCATCGCCCACGCCGCCAGCATCCGCGTTCCGTCGGGAGAGACGAACTCGTCTTCGACCTCGAATTCGAGGTCCGGCATCGCTCGTCGCGTCTCCCGGAGGATCGGGTTCGCGAGGTCGAACTCCGCGATGAGACTCATCACCGACGTCGAGTACGTCGGAGCCGTTGAAAAGGAACGGGGTGGCCGAACGCGGTGGCACGTA
Source organism: Halovivax sp. (assembly GCA_007119345.1). GTDB lineage: Archaea > Halobacteriota > Halobacteria > Halobacteriales > Natrialbaceae > Halovivax. The sequence continues at coordinate 11,714 of SKPV01000212.1, read as the reverse complement.
GCCGAGCCGAATTGCGAGAGTCCCCGATTCCGTGACGAGATCCCGGTTCGACGCGCCCCGCCGGTCGACCGTCGGGTCACGCGAACGCGGCGACCAGCAGCGCGACCGAGAGCGCCAGGACCGGAGCGTCGAGACGCGAGAACGCGAGCGGCGGCAACGTCGGGTTCCACGAGAAGCAACGGGCCTGCAGCGCGAGCGAGAGACGATCGGCGCGCTCGAACGCGCGGGAGAGTCCGAGCGCCCCGACGCGCGCGGCGCGATCGATCGCCGAACGCTCGTCGCCGAGTCGGGCGGCGATCGCGTCCCGGGTCGTACGGAGGTCGGCCGCGAGGACCGGCAGGAACCGGAAGACGAGCGCCACGCCGATCCCGAGGAGCCGACCGGGTTTGCCGGGTACCGTCCGCTGGATCGCCGCCCGGGAGTCCCGGACGGGGGTCGATCGGACGTAGGCCGCGCTGACCAGCAGGATCAGGAGCACGCGGTAGCTCGCGAGCGCCGTCGCGACGCCGTCCCCGACATCGATCCACGGCGGTCCGAACGTCGCGGCGGCCAGCAACGGCGCCAGCCCGAGGAAGACGAGCGCGTAGCGGTAAGCGTAGAGCGCGCGCCGAAGCGAGGCCCTGGCGGCCGCCAGTGCGGCCAGCGCCCCGACGGTCAAGACGGCGAGCGCGGCGGGTGCGGTGTGGGCGAGCGCGGTCGCCGCGAACCCGACCTGGAAGGCGAGTTTCGACCGCGGATCGAGACGGTGGGCGAACGCGTCGTCCGCTTCGTAGACGAGCATGGGGCGTTACGGTCGCGTCGACGGGATCCGGACGCCCAGCGAGTCGAGTCGATCCAACGCTCGCTCGGGGCGGTCGTCGACCGCAACCCGACCGTCCGCCATCACCACGAGCCGGTCGGCGAGCCCCACGAGGTCGCGGAGGTCGTGCGTGGCGACGATCACGCCCGTTCCGTCGGCCGACAATCGGGCCAGGTGCGAGCGAACGGACCGCCGGGCCGGTTCGTCCAGTCCCGCGAACGGCTCGTCGAGGAGGAGGTGCGTGGGCTCCATCGCGAGCGCGCCGGCGATCGCCACCCTGGCCTGCTCGCCGCCGGAGAGTCGGTCGATCCGCTCGTCGTCCCGACCGGTCATGTTGACCGCCTCGAGGGCCGTCGCGACGCGGCGGTCGATCTCCGGCCGGTCGAGCCCGAGGTTCTCCGGACCGAAGGCGACGTCGGCGCCGATCGTCGCGGCGACGAACTGATCGCGCGGGTGCTGGAACACCGTCCCGACGGCGGTTCGGGCCGCCACGGGATCGGCGGCGACCGGCGTGCCGTCGACGAGCACCGCGCCCCGATCCGGCGTCAACAGCGCGTTGCAGTGGCGCAGCAGCGTCGTCTTCCCGCTGCCGTTGGCGCCGGCGAGGAGGGCGAACTCCTCGTCGCCGAACGCGAGCGAGACGTCCTCGAGGACGGACGTTCCGTCGAAGGCGAACGAGACCTCCCGGAACTCGATCATCGTCGGCGGCCGACGGACGCGGCCGGCGTCATGGCGCGACGAGTTCGCTGCGGACGATCGCGACGGCGGCGGCCATTTTCACGACTTCGGCCGGCACGAACGGGGCGGCGAACAGGGCGACGGCCTCGGAGAGTCCGAGTTCGAGCAGCCACGCCGCGTACGCGACGCCGCCGGCATAGATGATCGTCACCCCGATGGTGAGCGCGACCAGCACGACCGGGAGCGGGACCGTCGCCGGATCGCGCACCCCTTCGATCGCGCTCGCCGCGTCGGATCCGGTCCCGGCCTCGGTCGGCTCGGCGCCGCGGCGTCGCGGCAGCGACGATCGGTGAACGAGGAGCCCGATGGCGGCCGCGGCGACGGGGTACGACCAGAGGAATCCGGCCGTCTGGTCGACCAGGACGCCGACGCCACCGGTCGCTCCGGCGAACACCGGCGCGCCGGCCGCTCCCGCGACGAGGTACAGCAGCATCGATACGCCGCCCCAGACCGGTCCGAGGTACAGTCCCGCGAGGAATACGATCAGGACCTGAAGCGTCACCGGTGCCGGAGACAGGGGGTACGGGATCGCGACCTGTGCCGCGACGCCGGTCAACGCCGCCAGCAGCGCCGCCCGTGCGAGGCCGCTGACCACGTCCCCCGAAACGAGGTCGACCGAACTGGTATCGGTAGCCATACGTCGTCCTCGTTCGTAAACCGAACTAACGTCTTCGGTTTACGAAAAAGTAATATATTCGACACCACGGTGATCGGCGGATCGGCTCGCACGGCGAAAGAGACGACGGTCGGCGGCGTCGCTCGTGACTCAGTGGTGGTGACCCGTCGCCTCGGCGTAGCTGACGCCGAACCGCTCCTCGAAGAGCTCCATCGCGGCCGCCTCCTGAGCTTCGAGTTCCTCGTCGGCGCCCTCGCCGTGGTGGACGAGGTGGTGGGCTCGGCTGGCGAACGAGAGCAGGGCGATGTCGCCGACCGTTTCCGCGCTCGACTGGTCGCCCTCGGCGAGCAAGTCGACGAGGCCCGCCGGAATCGTCACTTCGTCGACGTCGCCCGATTCGGACTCGATGCTGAACGTGACCGTCGATACGTCGGTGGCCATACCGTCACACTCGCGGCCGGGGCTAAAGGTGCTGCGGCCGCCGTCACCGGGTCGGGTGTTTTTGAGGATCCGAGGCGTACGATCGATCGATGCCACAGATCGAACTCGACGAAGAGACGATCGAGCGACTCGACGCGCTTCGGGTCGACGACGAATCCCACGACGAGTTGATCAACGAGTTGATCAACATCTACGAGACGAGCGAGTACACCCTCTTTCACGCCGGAGACTGACGGAGCCGACGAGCGCGTCGCCGCGACGTCCGGGACGAGCGTCGAGGACGGACCGATTTCGGTCGTCGGTCACGACCGAGCGTCGCGGGCACCGCTACGAGCGGGCGGCGGTGCCCGATTTCCGTGCGCCCGTGTTCGGCTAGTGTCGGGTCGTGGTGTCGGGTCGCTCCGGCGCGCGGGTGGCCTCACCCCTCCGCCGCCGCCTCTCGAACCGCGTCCCAGCGCCCCTTCGATTCGAGTTTCGCCTGGAGTTCGTTCGCGTACTCCTGCGTCAATCGCTCGGCGGCCTCGCGCTCCTCGTCGGTGGTCCCGTCTTTCCCGCCGAGACCGAGCGCCGACTTGATCGACGCGACGAACCCGCCGCCCCCGCGCGAATCGGTCGTCGGCCGTCCGCCCATCGCCCCGGCAGCCGAACGGACGTTCTCCAGCTCTGGCAGGATCTGGTCGACGTGTTCCGTGTTGGCGACCAGCCGGGCCCGTTCGGGGTCCTCCGGGTGCTCGATCTCGAACTCCGTCGCCGTCATGATCAGCGACCACTCCTGATTCGAGAACCGGGAGTCGACGATCCGGGAGGAGAACTCCCGGTCGACGGTCATGCGCTCCCCGACGATGAGATCGGTCCACGGCGTCTCGGACATGCGATATCGTTTCCGAGCGACGGGCATGAGGGTTTCCCTCGAGAGCGGCCTCCGCCAGCGCCACCGTCCCGGTCCGGCCGACTCGCGGAATCGAACCCGGCGATTTCGACGAAATCCACGCCGTCGCGCCGGAGGAGTCGAGCGACTCCGGCACCACTATATACCCAAAAACAAGAAACTCTTCCGAATCAGTACTATAAATAGGCAGTAATGTCGAATTGGCCCATCCTCTGCGTGTTTCTCCCCCACATGGAGAGAATTGTCACGGTACTCCGGCACACGATTTAACAATTCGATATGAGAAATTATAAGAGGCGGTAGTATTTCGGTTCGTATGATGGTCCGACGATCTACCTCCAGACGAAGATTCGGTTTCGGGATCGCAACCGGTGCGGCGGTCGCGCTCGCCGGCTGCATCGGCGGCGACGACGATGCCGACGACGGCGCCGACGACGATGGCGACGACGACGGGGTATCGGGAGACGAATTCGATTACGGGCAGGGCGAAGACTACACGCTGACGGTCGAACTCGAGAACGAGGACGGCGATCCCGTTTCGGACGGGATCGAGGGGAGCGTCGCTCCGATCGACTTCACCGCCGCGACGTACAACTTCGACCCGGCTATCATCGAGGACGGCGTCGTCGAAGACGAGTTCGAAGAGGGCGACTGGGAGATCACCGTCGTCAGCCTCGAAGACGAGTTCGACGATGTCGAAGCGGAGGTCAGCCTCGACGACGACACGGAAGTGACGATCACCCTCGAGGGCGCCCCGTCCGACGAGGAACGCGAAGAAGCCGAAGACGACGACGAGGAAGACGACGAGGAGTAGCCCCGCCGCTCGAGACACCGTTTTTTCGATTCACCGCTACCGACGATACGGCCGGATGAAATGGACGGTGGTACCGTCTCAGAAGCGTTCCGGACGGCGCCTCAGGCGCCGCCTTCGACCGCTACGTCGGCGTGGAGTTCGGACTTGAGCGCGTCGTGGACCTTGCAGAGTTCGTTCGCGCGGTCGACGATCCGCTCGGCGGTCTCGTCGTCGACGTCGGCTTCCACCGTGACGTCGAACGAGACCGACGCGAGCTTGTCGTCGTCGTTCAACTCGCCGGTGACGTCGATCTCGATCCGGCCCAGCTCGTCGACGTCGCGCTGGCGGCCGCCGACCCGGAGCGCGGGGACGTAACACGTGGCGTAGGCGGCGAGCAGCGTTTCGAGCGTGTCCGGCGTCTCCTCGCCGCCGGCGTCGATCCGGAGGTCGAAGTCGCGGATCTCGTTCGTCGCGGCGAATCCCTCGTCGGATACCGTGGTAACGTCCTTCGACATGGCAGTCGATGGGTCCACGCCCCGGAGTGTAAACGTTGTTCTCCGCTCGTCGTCCGCCGAAATCGGCAGACGGCGACGGCCCGACCGGTCGCCTCAGGAGAGGTCGAACGGCTCGTCGGCGTCGAGGACGTGCACCTCGGCGTCGCTACCGGTCGCCCCGACCTCGTCGACGAAGTCCCCGGGGTCCTGCTCGATCGGCGGGAACGTGTCGTAGTGCATCGGGAACGCGTGATCGACGTCCAACCAGTCGACGGCGATCGCCGCCTGCCACGGCCCCATCGTGAAGTGGTCGCCGATCGGGACCGCCGCCGCGTCGGGCGCGAGGTGGGGGCCGATGACGTCGCGCATCTCGCTCATCAGCGCGGTGTCCCCGGCGTGATAGAACGTCGTCCCCGCATCGCCCTCGGCCGACGGCGCGGACTCCGAGATCACGAAGCCCGCGGGCATCCCCGCATCGACGTCGTACTCGGTCATGATGCCGTTCGTGTGATCGGCCCGGTGCATCGTCACGAACGCGTCGCCGCACTCGACGGTGCCGCCGAGGTTCATCCCCATACCCCCGACGGCGTCCTCGTACCCGAACTCCTCCTGACAGTACGAGACGAGTTCGGGCGTCGCGACGAGCGTCGCTCCCGAGAACGCACCCGCGTCGGCGATGTGGTCGGCGTGGCCGTGGGTCAACAGGACGTAATCCGGCTCCTCCACGTCCGACGACTCGAGCGACGTCTTCGGATTGTCGAAGAACGGATCGATCAGCAGCTCGGTCTCTCCGACCGTGACGTGCCACGTCGAGTGTCCGTGCCAGGTGAGTTGCATGGCCGGTCGATACTTCGAATTAATTCGACTTAAATCCACGAGACACAGGGGTTCCGAAACGCGCGGCCGACCAGAAGACGGGGTTCGTTCGTCCGGCCGCGCTAGCGGGGAGAGGTTCGTCCACCCCACTCTGCGGGTGGGGTTCGTCCGCCCGACTCCGGCGGCAGGGCTCGTCGGCCTAACGCCGACGGCGGATTCGTCGGCCGACGGCGGCTCTTTTGTACTCGGCTCGCGAACCGAAGCGCATGCTCACGCTCGATATCGACCCCTTCCTGGTGGAACTGAAAGACGGATCGATCAAAAACGTCGGCCCGACGAACAAGTCCGCGACGGTGAAACTGTTCGACGTCGAGACGGCGAGCGCCCGCGAGTTCGGCGACAAGCGCGTCAAGCTGGAGTTTGCGGACGTCGAGGGAAACGAGGTCCAGGTGGCCCTGTTCCCGGAGGACGTTCGCTCGCTCGTCGCGGACGTCGACGCGATGGCTGACGACTCGCCCGTCTTCGAGTAGGCGGGTTCGCTCGACCGGCCCCTGTGGCCACTCTCGAACGATCCCGCCGACCGGGCTCGAACCGCTCCGGTGCGACGTGGTCGGGCGACCCCGATTCCCGCGGCCGGTCGTCGATCGACCGCGCGCTCGCGGAGATCACGGGACGGCGGCCGTCAGCGGCCCCGCCCGGTACGATCTGACGCTCCCGAGCGCGTTTCGACAATCGTTTTAAGCTCAACCCACTCTTCTCGCGTAGATGGGTACTTGCATCATCTGCGGCACGCCCGTCGACGGCGAAATCTGCGAGCTCCACGAGGAGGACGTCGCCTTCGTCTTCCGCGGCGACGCCGCCTCGGAGCTCACCCCCGGCCGGTACTACCGGGGGACCGTCGACGGCTACGCCGACTTCGGCGTCTTCGTCGACATCGGCCCGCGTGTCACCGGCCTACTGCACAGAAGCGAACTCGACCAACGCCTGGAGAGCCTCGACTGGGAGCCGGGCGACAGCGTCTTCGTCCAGGTTCTCGACGTCCGCGACAACGGAAACGTCGACCTCGGCTGGTCCATCCGCCAGTCGACCGACGAGTTCCGCGGCGCGATCGTCGACGGGCCCGACGGCGAAACGCGCCTCGGCGAGGAGGAGGCGGCGGAGGCGAGCGCGAACGAACGCGATTCCGGCTCGGACGCGCCGACGAAAGCGGCGGCCGCCGAGAGCGGCGCCAGCGCCGAACCCGCCGGGAACGAGTCCGCAGGGACGGTCGCCACCGCCGGCGGCGGCTCCGTCGCGGTGTCCAGTTCGGCCGGGTCCGACGACGCCGCCGACGCGTCGCTGTCCCGGACGACGGTCGACGCGCTCGACGACCAGGTCGGGAACGTCGTCCGCCTCGAGGGCGAGATCACCGGCGTCCGACAGACGAGCGGGCCGACCGTGTTCGAACTCCGCGACGAGACGGGCGCCGTGGAGTGTGCGGCGTTCGAGGAAGCGGGCGTACGCGCCTACCCCGACGTCGACGTCGAGGACGTCGTCGCCCTGGAAGGGGAGGTCGAGAACCATCACGGCGACCTCCAGATCGAAACCGAGTCGCTCGCCGTCCTGACCGGCGAGGAGGGCGAGGAGGTCCGCGACCGACTCGAGAACGCGATCGAGCGCGAGGCGCGCCCGGGCGCGGTCGAACTTCTCGCCGCCCACGACGCCGTCGCGACCGTCGAGGAGGCGGTCGTCGACGCGGCGACGGCGATCCGTCGCGCCGTCATGGAGGCCCGCCCCGTCGTCGTCCGACACAACGCGACCGCCGACGGTTACGTGGCCGGCGCCGCGATCGAGCGCGCCGTGCTCCCGCTGCTTCGCGAAAAGCACACCCGGGACGACGCCGTCTACCATTACTTCGAGCGCCGACCGCTCGACGGCCGAATCTACGACATGGACGCCGCGACGGGCGACGCGACCGCCATGCTCGACGCGCGCGAGCGCCACGGTGAGCAGCTCCCGCTCGTGGTCGTCGTCGACGCGGGGTCGACGGTCGAGTCGACCGACGCCTACGGCCTGCTGGAACGCTACGGGGCCGACCGGCTCGTGATCGACGCCAGTCGCGCCGACGAGGCGGTCGCCGACGCCGTCTCCGTCTCCGTCGCACCCTCGCTCGCCGGCGCCGACGTCGCCGACTGCACGTCGACCGCGCTGGCCGCGAACGTCGCCGCCCACGTCAACGACGACGTTCGCGAGGACCTCCGGCACCTCCCTGCGCTGAGCTACTGGGAGTCGCCCCCGGAGGCGTACGTCGAGCTCGCCGACGGGACCGACTTCGACGCCGACGACCTCGCCGAGCGCCGGGAGGCGGTCGCCCTCGAGGCCTACTACCAGTCGTACAAGGACAAGCGCGAACTGGTGGAGGACCTCCTGTTCGACGAGGGCGGCGACCTGGCGGCCCACGTCTCCGAACAGTTCCGGGACAAGCTCGGGACCGAGCTCGAGACCGCCCGCGAGAATACGGCGGTTCGCGGCGTCGACGGCGTGACGATCACGACCCTCGACACCGCGCAGTTCACCCACCGGTTCGACTTCCCGTCGACCGAGCTCCTCCTGTCGGCGCTGCACCGGCGCGAGCGCGACCGGACGGAGCCGCCGTTCGTCACGCTCGGCGTCGACGACGACGAGCTCCACGTGCGGGCGACGGAGCCCGTCGACGTCCGCGAGCTCGGCGGGGCGATCGCCGACGCCGTCCCGGACGGCGGCGTCCGGGTCGTCGGCGGCGCCGACGGCCGCGTCGAGTTCCTGCAGGGCCAGCGCGAGGCGGTTCGCGAGGCCGCGCTCGAGGCGCTGGGCGAACTGCTCGGGTAGACGACGAACCGCACCGGTCGGACGGTAACACCTTTTGTCATCGCCCGCGCAGGTTCGCCCATGAGCGACGACCCGGCGACTCGCCTCCGGCAGAACGCGACCGAGATCGCGTCCCTGTTGGTGACGGGGCTCTGGCTCGGCCTCCTGTTCTCCGGGATCGGCGGCACCCTCTGGCTGGTCGTCCTGCTGGTCGGCTACATCGTGGTCGTGCCGCTCGTCGCGCTGTTGTACGGCGACGAAGCGGACGTCGAGGAGTGGTGGGACGAAGACGAGCTGGAACGGATCAAACTCGGGGAGGAGACGGAGACGACGAAGCGGGCGGATTCGAGCGCACGGGACGCCCTCGAGACGCTCCGGAATCGATACGCCGCGGGCGAACTCACCGACGAGCAGTTCGAGCGAAAACTCGAACACCTGCTCGAGACGGAGACGCTCGAAGACGTCGCCGAGCGTCGCGGAGCGACCGGGAGCGGCCCCTCGCGCGAACCCGACGTCGAGTTCGAGCGCTGAGTCGCGAGGCGACACGCTTAACCGGCGTCCGCGGCGACTGTGTCCCGATGAGCACCGGGGCCGATCCGACCGAGACCGACGCGTTCGAGCGCGTCTGCGCGGACCTCGTCGAGCGCATCCTCGCGGGCGAGCTCGCCCGCGAGGACGTCGAGTCGGCGAAGCTCGAGGCCTGCTCGGAGCACTCGGCGCCGAAGGTACCGAAGAACTCGGAGCTGCTCGAGTACGCCCCGAACGAACACCGCGAGGCCCTGGAGGCGGTGTTGCAGCGAAAGCCCGTCCGCACCGCGTCCGGCGTCTCGCCGGTCGCGATCATGACCTCGCCCGAGCGGTGTCCCCACGGGAAGTGTCTCTACTGCCCCGGCGGCCCCGACTCGGAGTTCTCCTCCTCCCAGAGCTACACCGGGGAGGAACCCGCGGCCGCCCGCGGCGTCCAAAACGACTACGATCCCTACGGCCAGGTGACCCTGCGGCTGGAGCAGCTCCGCCAGATCGGCCACCCCGTCGACAAGGTCGAGCTGATCCTGATGGGCGGGACGATGACCGCCCGCAGCCACGACTACCAGGAGTGGTTCCTCAAGCGGGCGCTCGAAGCGATGAACGACTACGACGTCGAGAAAGCGCCCGAGCCGGCCGAGGGGGTGAGCTTCGCGCAGGACCCCGAGGAGTACGAGTGGCGGTACCTCGAGGACGTGATCGCCGAGAACGAGACGGCCGACGTTCGAAACATCGGCACCACGTTCGAGACGAAGCCCGACTGGTGCGATCCCGAACAGATCGACCGGATGCTCGACCTCGGGGGCACCAAGGTCGAGGTCGGCGTCCAGACCACTTACGAGCGGATCAACCGGGAGATGCACCGCGGCCACGGCGTGCGGGAGTCGATGGAGGCGAACCAGCGCCTGCGGGACGCGGCCTTCAAGGTCGGCTTCCACATGATGCCCGGCCAGCCAGGCATGTCTAGGGAGATGTGTCTCGAGGACTTCAGGCGGATCTTCGAGGCCGAGCAGTGGAAGCCCGACTACCTGAAGATCTACCCGACGCTCGTCGTCCGCGGGACCGCCACCTACGACTGGTGGCACAGGGGAGAGTACGAGCCCCTCGACAACGAGACGGCCGCCGAGCTGGTCGCCGAGATCAAGTCGATGATCCCCCGGTACACCCGCCTCCAGCGCGTCCAGCGGGACATCCCGGCGGACTTCATCGACGCGGGGGTCTGGAAGTCGAACCTCCGCCAGCTCGCCCGACGGCGGATGGACGAGCACGGGTGGCGCTGTGAGTGCATCCGCTGTCGGGAGGTCGGGATGAACGACGAGGACCCCGAGACCGTCGAGCTCGACGTCCTCACCTACGAGGCCTGCGGCGGCACGGAGCACTTCATCTCGTTCGAGGACTTCGGGCGGGACCTCCTGATCGGCTTCTGCCGGCTGCGGTTCCCGGGTGACCCGGTGCGCGCGGAGCTGGAAAACGCCGCGCTCGTCCGCGAGCTGCACGTCTACGGCTCCGAAGTGGCGGTGGGAAGCGAGCCCCGAAGCGGCTCGCCGTCCGCGAGCGGGCAGCGACCGCGAACGAGGGAGTCCGGGGAGGCGGAGGCCCAGCACCAGCACCGGGGCTACGGTCGCCGGCTGATGGAGCGGGCGGAGGAGCTGGCCGCAGACGCGGGGTACGACAAGCTGAGCGTCATCTCGGGGATCGGGGCGCGAGAGTACTACCGCGAGAAGCTCGGCTACCGCCAGGACGGGCCGTACGTCTCGAAGCGACTGTAGAAACGGATATCGAAGCGACTGTAGAAACCGAGTTCGGATTCGGCGTGGCTCGAACCGACGCGGTCAGCACCGCTCGCCCCAGTCGCGCCAGTCGAGGTCGTCGTGCAGGCTGATCTCGACCTCCATGCTACAGTCCGGACAGAAGAACGCCACCGAGCGACGGCCGGGGTCGAACTCTGTCCACTCGTCGTGGCGCTCACAGCCGACCCGCAGTCCGCGCTCGGGACCGGCGAGCGCCTCGACACGATACGGGCCGATGGTACCCAGGGCGTCCGGCTGGCGGTCGTGGGACTCCGTCACGCACGTTCGTTCGGGCCCCGCCGACGTAACTCCGTCGCACGAATGCCCCGGTTCGCGTCCAGCACCCCACGCGCCGTCTCGATCGTCCGGTTGTCGATCGTCTCGAACGACGTTATTCGCCCTCCTCGCCCTCCACGTGGGCCGCCAACCCCTTTTCGGCCAGCTCCTCCCGCGCCGCGGCCGTCTTCTCGAGTCCCTCGAGGCCCATTCCGGACAGGACGTGCTCCGCCTTGGTGAACTGGATCTCCTCGTAGTCGACCACCTGTACCCGGTTCCCCCAGGGATCTCGCAGATCGATCCCCGACGCGTCGAGCGATTCGAACCCGACCGTCGCCTCGGCGTTCGACTCCAGACGGCGTTCGACCGCCTCGGCGTCGTCGACGACGAGACCGAAGTGGCGAGCCTCGTCGGGCGTTCCCGCTCGACCGGTCTCGGCCATCGCGAGGAACTGGTCGCCCATGTCCAGAAACGCCGTGGTCTCGGTGCGCCCGCGAAGGTCGACGTCGAAGAGTGTCCCGTACCGTTCGAGAGCCTCGTCGACGTCGCCGACCGCGATCGCGACGTGGTTGATCCCCACGAGGCGGGCTCGCTCGTCGGTCGGGCCGGGGTCGTCGCTGTCGGACATGCGTTCGTATTCGCCGCCCGGCGGAAAAATCTCGTGCGTGCAGAGCCGGGATGACGGACGATTCGGAACGAACGATCGGGATG
>SKPV01000126.1 GCA_007119345.1 Halovivax sp. | reverse complement strand
CGTCCAACGTCCCGCAGATAGTCGCCGGCGCGATCCCGGGCGCGCTGCTCGCGATCGGCGCCGACGTCGCGCTCGGCAGGGTCGAGCGGCTCCTCGGCGGGAGCGGCGGGGTCAGAGACGCAAGCATGGCGGCGTAGGGCCCGGATCCATCTCGCGAAACGGGTTTCGATCGGCTTTGTTTAGACGCCTGAATTCATAGGCTTGAACGGTCGAGCGCGAGGTCGCCCTCGACGTCGAGCAGGGGGCGGACGTCCTGATGGTCAAGCCCGCGCTCCCGTACCTCGACGTCGTCTCGGCCGTCCGCCGCGAGTTCGATCACCCCGTCGCCGCGTACAACGTCTCCGGCGAGTACGCGATGCTCCACGCCGCCGCGGAAAAGGGGTGGCTCGACTTGGAGGACGTCGCGCGGGTGCTGTGAGGCCGCCCCGGTGAGCGGGGCCGTCAGCGGTGCAACCGCGTGGCCCGCCCCGAGCGCGCTGGGTGTGCCCCGCCGACCGGACCAGTTGGAACCTCGAGGTGTCCGTCCGCGAGATATTATCAATAGTCATTTCTCACTCGGCAGAAATGTTTTAATAATACACTCGTCTTGGTCGAGTCGATGCGCGACGAACTATCACGACGAAGAGTCCTCGAGGCGACGGCCGCCGTAGGGATCGCGACGAGCGTCGCTGGATGTACCGGTTCGCTGCCGATGGTCGGGGACTCCGGACCGTGTAGCGACGCGGAATCGTTCTTCGACGCCGCGATCGAGGGCGACGGCGAGGCCGCCGTGGAGTACGTTCCGTACGAGTACGATCCGGACCTGGACCGCGAGGCGGCGCTCGCGGAGTACGAGATGAGCGAGCAGGACGAGGAGATGATGGAGGAGTTCGACATCGACTTCTCCTGCGAGGAGTCCGAGTCCCTCGACGAGGACGAGATCGACGACCTCGGGGCCGACCTCGGCGACCACGAGATCACGGCCGCCGAGGAGCTCCGGTTCGTGACGTCCATGTCGGGCGAGTTCATGGGCGAAGAGATCGAAGAGGAGCACGAGGACACCGGAATCGTGGTCGAGATCGACGGCGACGGCTGGTACATCTGGGAGGACTAGCGGTCGTTCGCTTCGAGGGAGCGGCGGCCGGCTCCGGTCGAGTATCGATCGACGTGTTATCGGGCGGAAGCCGAGTCTGACCGGGTATCCGCGGAGTTGAGCCGGATTGTAACCGATACCGGGCCGTTCGTCCCGGTCGACTGATCTCACCCCACCGCGACGCTCACGAGCGCAGGTGCTCGTCGAGGAACGGACGCACCCGGTCCAGCGCGTCGCGCCAGGTGTCCCGCGATTCGAACATGTGGTTCTCCGCCGGATAGTACATGACCTCGAAGTCCCGCTCGGCCGCGACGCACTCACCGACGAGGGCATCGAGTTGGTCGAACGGGACGTTGGGGTCGGCCGTCCCGTGCAACGAGTACAGGGGCGTGTCGAGATCGTCGACGAACGAGGCGGGGGAGGCGACGCGGTAGGTCTCCCCGATCGCCTCGTCCTCGTCCGCCTCGTCGGGATGGCCGCCGAAGCGGGCGACGAATCCCCGGCCCGCGCCCCAGTGACGGTCCGTCGCGTACTGGACCCAGTCGGCCCAGTCCCAGACGCCGGCGAAGTTGACCGCGCAGTCGTAGGCGTCGGTCCGCGTCGCGACGGCGCACGCGAGGAAGCCGCCGTAGCTCAGCCCCCAGAGGCCGACGCGGTCGCCGACGGCCTCGTGCTCGCGGCAGAACCGGGCGGCCGCGACGCAGTCCGCCACGTCCGCCGCCCCGATCGCCTCGTGGATGCCGTGCTCGACGTCCCGGCCGTAGCCGATGCCGCCGCGGTAGTTCAGCGCGAGCACGACGTACCCCTTCGAGACGAGCAGGTGGTTGAACGCGTGGAAGAAGGCGTACGATCGCATGTGGTGGAACCCGCGGCGCATCTGCCGGACCGGCCCGCCGTGACACCAGACGACGGCCGGCCGGTCGTCGCCGGGTTCGGCGTCCGGCGGGACGTACAGGTAGCCGGGGACGGTCCCCGCCTCCGCGGCGTCGGGCCCCGCCCCGTCATCGGCCTCCGTGCTGGGCCGGTCGCCCGGTTCCCGGGAAATCGACACCGGTTCGGGCTCCGGGAACGACTCGAAGACCTCGGGCTCCGGGTGGGTCCGCGAGACCCGGCGCAGGTCGCCGTCCGCGGCGTCGACGAGGTGCACGTCCGCGGGCGTCGTCCGACCCGACCGGATCACCGCCAGGCGGTCGCCGTCCGGACCCCACTCCGGGTAGAGCGCGTTCCCCGGCTCGTCGTCCAACACCGTCCGATCCTCGACCGTCCCCGCATCGGGGTCGACCGTCGCGACGACGAGGTCGCGCTCGCCGGGGTCGCGCTCGTTGGTCACGTGGGCCAGCCGCCGACCGTCGGGATCCCAGGCGGGCTCGTCGAGCGCGTCGCCGCGGGCCTCGAAGTCGCCCTCGGTGACCTGCGCGACGCCCGGCCCGCCGAAACCGGGTTCCGGTTCCGCGTCGCGGCCGGCCTCGGTCTCGTCCGCCGCGACGACGCTCCGCCGCGTTCCGACGTCCACGGCGTAGACGTGGTGGGAGCCGGTCCGCGCCGAGAGCGTCGCGAACCGACCGCCGTCCGTGCCGACGATCGGGTCGCGGGCCAGCCCGCGCTCGTCGCGCTCGGCGAGGATCGTCGGCCCCGGACCGGGATCGTCGACCGACGCCGCGCGGTACCGCCGGCGGGTGCCGTCGACGGTCTCCTCGGCGTAAACGAGCTCGTCGGGGCCGACCCAGTCGAACGCGTCGATCACGCGACCCTCCGTGGGCCCCGGACGGCGCGACCAGGCGACCTCGCCGGCGTCGACGTCGTAGACCGCCAGCCCGAGGCCGTCCGCCGGCGCCTCGACGATCGTCGCCAGGCGGCGGCCGTCGGGACTCCACTCGAGCGGCGTGCCCGCGAAGAGCGACGCGACGGTGAGGCCGTCACCACGGTCGCCGTCGCCGTCACCGCGATCGGCGTCGGCGCCATCGCCCGCGCCGAGTGCGCGGCTCGATCCCGCCCCGAGATCGAACAGCCAGGCCTCGCCGTCCCGGATCGCGGCGAGCCGGTCGCCGTCGGGGTGCCAGGCGAGCGAGGCGTGGTCCGCGGGGGCCTGCGCGAGGAGCGTCCGCTCCCCGCGCTCGACGTCGAGGCGTTCGATCGCGCCGTCGGCGACGAACGCGAGCTCGTCGGAGGCGCCGGGCCGCCAGGCGAGCTCCGAGACGGTCCCGCACTCCGTCCGAGCGTCGGGTCGGTCGTCGGGAAACCCGAGGTCCGTCCCGTCGACGTCGCCGGCGGCGCGGACGACGACGTCGGTGTCGCCGCCGTCGAAGCGCAGGTAACCGATCGCGGTGCCGTCGTCGTTCCAGGCGTGGTCGTGGACGTGCCGGAGGGCGAGGGCGTCCGGAAGCGTGAACGTCGTTCCCATACCACGCCTGGAGGGTCCCCCACCGTCAACGTACGGGTCGCGGTGGGATCGACCGGGAGTCCGGGCGAGCGGAAGCCGCCCGAAGCGACGACGCGGCGAATCGATCCCGGGCGCCGCGGCGCCGGTCGGCCGCTCGGCGAACCTCGGTACTTCTTTCCCCCACCGCGACCAACCGCCGAACATGAACCACGACGAGTCCCGCGCGATGTACGATCGGGCGCTCTCGGTCATGCCCGGCGGCGTCAACTCCGCCGTCCGGGCCGCGATCGAGCCGTACCCGTTCTTCGTCCGGAAGGGCGACGGCGGCCACGTGATCGACGCGGACGGCAACCGGTACGTCGACTGGGTGATGGGGCTGGGGCCGCTCCTGCTCGGCCACGACCTCCCGGAGCAGGTGCGATCGGCCATCCAGCGCACGGCCAGCGAGGGGCCGATGTACGGCGCCCCCACCGAGGTCGAGGTCGACCTCGCGGAGTTCGTCGCGCGCCACGTCCCCAGCGTCGAGCAGGTGCGGTTCGTCAACTCCGGTACCGAGGCGACGGTCTCGGCGATCCGGCTGGCTCGCGGGTACACCGGCCGGAACAAGATCGTCGTCATGCAAGGCGGCTACCACGGCGCCCAGGAGTCGACGCTGGTCGAGGGCGACGCCGAGAACCCGCGGCCGTCCTCGGCGGGGATCCCGCAGTCCTTCGCGGAACACACGCTTCCGGTCCCGTTCAACGACCGGGAGGCGATGACGGAGGTCTTCGCGGAACACGGCGAGGATGTCGCCGCGGTGCTCACCGAGCCGATCCTCGGCAACTACGGCATCGTCCACCCCGAGGAGGGCTACCACGAGTTCCTCCGCGAGATCACCGACGAACACGGCGCCCTGCTCGTCTTCGACGAGGTCATCACCGGCTTCCGGGTCGGCGGGCTCGGCTGCGCCCAGGGGCACTTCGGCGTCACGCCCGACCTGACCACCTTCGGCAAGGTCGTCGGCGGCGGCTTCCCCGTCGGCGCCGTCGGCGGCTCCGCCGAGATCATGGAGAACCTCGCCCCCGCGGGCGACGTCTTCCAGGCCGGCACCTTCTCCGGCCACCCCGTGACGATGGCCGCGGGCCTCGAGACGCTCCGCTACGCCGCCGAACACGACGTCTACGACCACGTCGACCGGCTGGGCGAACGCCTCCGGGAGGGACTCGAGGAGATCGTCGCCGACCAGGCGCCGGAGTACACCGTCGTCGGCGCCGCGAGCACCTTCAAGGTGATCTTCACCCGGGACGGTACCCCGCCGAAGAACGCCGCCGACGTAAAAAAGGCCGAGACCGACCGCTGGCGGCGCATCTTCTGGGAGCAGATGAAAGACGAGGGGGTCTTCCTCTCGCAGAATCAGTTCGAAGCTCAGTTCGTCAGCGCCGCCCACACCGGCGAGGACGTCGATCGAACGCTCGAGGCGTACGAAGCGACGCTGTAGCGGGCGTCTCCGCACCGCCTCCTCGCTCGTCGTCGCCGCTCGGATGGTTTGCTCGTCACCCCGGCTCGTTCACTCGCCGTCGCTCGGGTCGCTCACATTTCACCCCGGCTCGTTCACTCGCCGTCGCTCGGGTCGCTCACATTTCAGCGCGGCTCGTACACTCGTCGTCGCCCGGGTCGCTCACCCATCGCCGCTCGAGTCGCTCACTCGTCGTCGCGGTCCGTCCCGACGACGACCTCGTGGGCCCGGCCGTCGTCGTCGACGACGGTCACCGTCGCGGCCGAGGGTGGATCGTCGGCCGCGATCGCCCGGACCACGGCGCCGACGGCGGTCATCTGCTGGGCGCAGACGTCGCCCGCCCCGGGATCCTTTTCGACCGCGGCCTCGACCGACAGCGTCCCGTCGTCCGAGGAGACCTCGCGCACCTCCAGCCGGTGGCACAGGTCGCGCGCGCCGGCCTCGACCACCACGGCCACCGCCTCGGCGAAGTCGGTGTCCTCGAGCGCCTCCGCGACCGCGGATTCCTCGCCCGCGAACTCGTGGTCCTCGACCCAGGCGCGGGCGCCGTCGGCGGACGCCAGGAACTCGATGCGCGGCTCGTCGGGGTAGCCCCCGTGGTCGTAGCGGACGACCTCGGCCTCCGCCAGGCCGTTGCCGGCGTCGATCGTCGCCGCGTCGTCCTCGTCGTCGGCGTCCTCGTCGTCGGCGGGGTCGGCGTCGTCGTCCGTCGCATCGTCGGAACCGGCGCTCTCGTTCCCCGAGTCGCCGCCCTCACCCGACGAGTCGGCGTCGTCGGTCCCGCCGCGGGCCGGATCCGCCCCCTCCTCGCTCAGACAGCCGGCGGCGAGCGCGAGCGCGGACGCCGTGGCGGCGAGGAGACCGCGACGCGTCTGGGTTGCCATATACGTGATCGTACGAAACCGCGACTTGAGTTCCTATCGGTAGGTGAAACGGTTCTTTCACCGAGTGTTTACCGTCCGATTCCGAAGACGATCCGGTCGCCCGCCACACTGGAGGGTCGATATCCGACGCCGGAACCCGGTGACCGATAGCGCCGGAAGCGGTAGACGTATCAGATGCCGGGGGGAAGACGGAGAAAATGTCGGGCGGCGCGTCGATCGGCTGGGGACGGACGATCGAGCGACTCTGCTACCTCTACCCGCCGGTGATCGGCGTCGGCGCGATCGGCGTGCTCCGGGAGGCGGATCCGGGCGTCCCGCTGCTCGGCGAGGGGCTGGTGCTGGTGGGCACCTTCGGCTACCTCGCGGTGACGGTGGCGCTGGCGATCGCCGTCGGGCTCGACGCGCAGGCGCTCGGGCGGACCGGCCGCTGGCGGCCGCGGCCGGGGCTCAACGGGGCGACCGCGGCGCTGATCGGACCGGTGGCGGGCGCGGTCTACCTGGCTCGGCGCCACCGGCGGTTCCCCACGCCGGCCGGGTGGTCCGGGTGGTGGCTGGTGATCGCGCTCTCGCTCGGGACGACCCTGTTCGCCATCGCCGCCGCGGCGATCGGGGTCGCGCTCGCGCTCCCGATGCTCGCGCTGACCGGCGTCGCCGTCGCCGGGGCCATCGCCCTCGGCGCGTTTCCGGTCGCGATCCACCTGGACGCCGCCTACGTGGCCGAGCGGGGGCTGGAATGGCGCCCCAATCCGGGGGTCTACCTCGGGCTGGCGTTCCTGAGCCTCTCGGTGCCGGTGCTCCAGCCGATCGTGGCGGCGTACTACCTCGTCCGGCGGCGGCGAGCGCGGACCGAAGCGAGCGAAGCGAGCGAGATCCGCGGTGATGCGAACGGTGAGCGTAGCGAGCCGTGAGCAGCGCGGACCGAAGCGAGCGAAGCGAGCGAGATCCGCGGGTTTCGAGCGACCGAGAACCGCGGTCCGAGGCGGCGTTTTTTCGCAGATCGCTCGACCGCCGGAACCGGACGATCGACCCCCGCGGCGGGAGGAACGGGGATAACGGATTTACTGCTCCCGCACCACGTCCGCCCATGGAGGAGCGCGATGCGCCGGACCCCTGGGGCGCCACCACGCTCGAGCTCTTCGAGCGCCTGGCGACCGCGCTGGCCGACGGCGACGCGGCGGAGCTGGCGGTCGCCACCGTCGTCGCGGTCGACGGATCCGCCTACCGACGCCCGGGGGCGAAGATGCTGGTCGACGCCGACGGAACCACCCTCGGCGGGATCACGGCCGGCTGCCTGGAGGGACCGCTGGTCGACGTCGCGGCCGACGTCCTCGCGGCGGGCGAGCCCCGGATCGAGACGTTCGACCTGACGGACGACGGCGACGGCTGGGGGCTGGGCCTCGGCTGCGAGGGGATCGTCGACGTCCTCGTCGAACCGGTCGACGAGTGCTGGCGCGAGCCGGTCGCGGCCTACCACGACGGCGACCCGCGGACGCTCGTCACGGCCCTCGACGGAGCCGAGACCGCGCTCGGCGAGGACCTCGCGGGGGCCAGGTCGGTCGTCCGACCGGGCGGGACGGTAGTCGAGTGCAACGGCCGCGCGGAGGTGCCGGCCGAAATTCTCGACCGCGTCGCCGACCACGCGAGAGCGCGGGCCGAAGACGGCTCCTGGAGCCGGCACACCGTCTCGACCGCCGACGGCGACGTCGAGCTGCTCGTCGACGGCGTCCGGCCGGCGGATCGGCTGCTCGTCTTCGGGGGCCAGCCGGACGTCCGCCCGGTGACGCGACTGGCCCGGGAGGTCGGCTTCCACGTGACGGTCGCGACCGCCCGCGGCGCGCAGGCCGAGGAGTCGGCGTTCCCGCGGGCCGACCGCGTCGTCGCCACCCACCCGACCGACCTCGGCGACGTCGTCGACGAGCGCACCCACGTCGTGGTCATGTCCCACAACTTCGTCGACGACCGGCTCGCCCTGAAGGCGCTGCTCGAGACGGACGCCCCCTACATCGGGTTGATGGGGCCGCGCGAGCGGTTCCGCCGGCTCAGAGACGACCTCCGGGACGAGGGCGTGACGCTCTCGGCGACCGACCGCGAGCGGATCGCCTCGCCCGTCGGCCTCGACCTCGGCGGCGGCGAACCGGTCGAGATCGCGCTGAGCGTCGTCTCCGAGGCGCTGGCGGCGAGCAACGGGCGAGCCGGCGGCCGGCTTCGCGACCGCGAGGGACCGATCCACGACCGGCCGGCGACCGAGTGATCGATTCCCGGCCGATGGCGAGGACCGAGTGATCGAGTCGCGGTCCCGAGCCCGCGACCGCTATCGGCCCTCAGTCCCGGCACCCGCCCGGCCACCGGAGGTGCTCGAGGTCCACCCTCGTGTCGACGTCCAGGTGGATCCCGGGATCGTCGACGGGAACGCGCCGAACCTCGATCCGGTCGAACAGCTTTCGGCCGCCGGTGTCGCCCGACAGCGACGCCAGCGCGTCGAACTGGCCCGAGTTGAACAACGCGGGATTGCCGCGGCGGCCCTCGTACGTCGGAACGATCGCGGCCGGTTCGTCGTCGGCGGACCGGTAGGCGGCGACCAGGCGCCGAGTCGTCGCCGGATCCACGCGCGGCATATCCCCCGGGAGGAAGGCGGCCGCGTCGGCGTCCAGCTCGCCCGCTCGGCGGGCGCCGAGGCGAACCGACGCGCTCTGGCCGTCCTCGTAGTCCGGGTTTTCGATCGTCTCGTCCACCGCATCCTCGAGCGCGTCGCGGACGGCGTTGGCTTCGTCCCCGAGGATCGCGACCGTTCGACCGACGCCGTCGACGGCGAGCGACCGGGCGGCGCGGCGGACGATCGGCTCGCCGTCGACCGTCGCGAGCAGCTTGTTGTCGGTCGTGGCGCCGTTCTCGCTCGCATCCCGGCGCTCGTCCGCCAGCTTCTTCGCGGCGGCGAAGCGCCCTCCCTCGCCCGCGGCCAGCACGACGCCGACGATCGCGCCCATCTCACTCGAGGGCGACGCCCTCGGGCCCGCGCGCCAGGTAGTTCCGGCCGCCCGGCTCGGCGCGTAGCTCGCCGTCCTCGACGACGACGTCGCCGCCGACGATGGTGTGGGTCGGCAGTCCCCGCAGCTCCTCGCCGTGGAACGTCGAGTAGCGAGGCTCCATCGTGTGGTAGAAGTCGTCGTCGACGACGGCCGACTTTTCGAGGTCGACGATCACCATGTCCGCGTCCGATCCTTCGGCGAGCGCACCCTTTCGGGGGTACAGTCCCCACCGCCTGGCGTTATTTTCGGCACAGACCTCGACCAGTCGCTCCATGCTGATGCGGTTCTTGTTCACGCCCTCGTGCATCATGACGGGCAGGAAGTACTCGATGCCGTTGTTGTCCCCGGGGATCGCCTCCCAGATGTCGCCGTGCTTGCCCTCGCCTTTCTCCTTGAACTCGATCTTGTGGGGGCAGTGGTCGGTGCCGAGGTAGTCGACCACGCCCGTGCGCAGCCCCTCCCAGAGGCGTTTTTTGCTCGCCTCGCCGCGCAGCGGCGGGGAGATCTTGCCCCAGACGCCGAGGTCCGCCTCGTCTTTCGTGTGCGCGAGAAACGCCGGGAGCGTCTCGGCGTGGAGGTTGACGCCCCGCTCCTGGAAGCGCTCGCAGATGTCGACGCCCTCGCCGGTGGACATGTGGACGACGTACGCCCGGGAGTCGGTGTACTCGGTGAGCCGGCCGATCTGTTCGATCTGCATGGCCTCGCAGATGTTGGGCGCCGACTCGCTCCAGGCTTCGAGGTCGTTGCGCCCAGCTTCCTGGAGTTCCCGGCGCCGTTCGTACGCCAGGTCCTCGTTCTCGGCGTGGAACATCACGACGCCGCCGGGGATCTCCGAGACCCGGTCCAGGACCCGATAGACGCGCCCCGCGTCGGAGTGGTCGATCCCGAGCTCGGGAGAGGCGTGTTTGTACCAGTTGAAGAAGACCTTGAACGAGCGGATCCCCTCCTCGGCGAGGGCCTCGATCTCCTCGACGTGGTGGTCCTGGTGGACGATCGCGTGGTAGGCGAAGTCGATGTAGGAGTGCTCCTCGCCGGCGCGCCGGAAGAAGTCCACGTCCGGGAGGTAGGGCTCCGGCTGCAACAGGAAGTTGACGACGGTCGTGACGCCGCCGTGGACCGCCCCGCGGGTCTCGGTCTCGAAGTCGTGCTCGAGGCCCTCGTGGTAGTCGTACTCGTATCGCGAGAGCCCCCAGTGGACGTGCGGGTCGACGAACCCGGGGATGAGGTAGTTGCCCTCGGCGTCCACTTCCCGCTCGGCGCGCGGAAGGTTCGACTCGTCGCCGACGGCGACGATGGTCCCGTCCGCGGCCGCGACGCCGCCGCTGATCGTCCCGGACGGGGTCACCACCCGAGCGTTCACCACGCGGAGGTCCGCCCTCGCCTCTCGATGGTCCGCCGCCGACTCTCCGCCGTCCGCCCTCGCCTCTCGATGGTCCGCCG
>SKPV01000042.1 GCA_007119345.1 Halovivax sp. | reverse complement strand
TGGCTCGCCCGGCTCCGCGGGCGCGTCGGCGAGCGCGCCCTCGAGTTCCTCGGCCCGCTCGGCGGCCCGCTCGAGCGCGGCGGCCATCGCGTCCAGGTCGGCGTCGTCTGCGGGTCGCTCCCACCGGAGTCCCCACCCGTCGGGCGCCTCGGCCGAGAGCAGGTCCGTCATCCCGACCAGCTCGTCGCCCCGGCCGCCTCGGACGGCCGCGGTGACGCCGGAACGATCGCGAGAGAGCGTGCAGAGTCCGCCCTCGACCGCGACCGACGGCGAGACCCGCGGCCGGTCGTCGTCCCAGGGCGGCGTCGGCTCCCGAACCTGCACGCGGTAGCGGTCGCCGCCGTCGACGTAGCCGTCAACGTCGTCGTACCGCAGGTAGCCGCGCTCGCCGTTTCCGAGGTCGACGACCGCGCCGCTGCCCCCGCCCGCCTCCCGGACCGCGGCGTCGAAGACGCCACCCCGCGGGACCGGGTCGTCCCACCGGAAGGCGTCGATCGCGACGGACGCGAGCGACGAGGCCACCGCGTCGACCGCGTCGGCCGGTCCCGACACTTCGATCCCCTCCCGATCCCTCGTCGTCTCGATCCGCACGTCCGCCGGTGCCGTCTCGAACGTCGCGTCGAACCGGTCGCGGATCGGCTCCGACGCCTGAACGACGTGGTGGCCGGCCTCGCGGCACAGCCGGGTGACGGCGGTGGCGTAGATGCCGCGGACGCGGACGCGGATCGGGCCCTCGTCCCGCTCGCCTTCCTCGGTTCGTTCGCCTTCTTCGTCCCGCTCTTCCGTCTCGGATCGTTCGCGTTCTTCGGTTCGTTCGCCTTCTTCGTCCCGCTCTTCCGTCTCGGATCGTTCGCCCTTTCCGTCCCGCCCGTCTCCGTCCCGTTCGGCCATGGTGCTCACCGCAGCGTCTCGCGGTCCGGCGCGAATCGGACTCGCGCGTGCACCGGCGGCCCCAGCGTCAGCTCGACGTAGTCCTCGCCGAGGATGCGACCGTCCTCGACGAACGCGCCCCAGCTCTCGAAGCGGAGCCAGCCGCGCATCTCGGGGCCGTGGGTGGTGACGTCGAGCGACTCGACCGCGTGTTCGGGGAACTCGGCGCTGGAGTGGGCTTTCTCCATGTCCGAGTAGACCGCCTCGCGGGCGTCGAAGAAGGCCTCGAGTTCGCGGGCGTCGGCCCGGACGGCCTCGACGACCGCGTCCGAGGCCGCCCGGAGCTCGTCCCGATCGAGACCGACCTCGCCCAGCGCCCGCTGCGTTCGTTGATCGAAGTGCATGGTATCGCGTTCGACCGGGAGGGGATTTGTGCCTGCCGGGTCGCCGGACGTCCGTGGGATCGCCCGCCGAGCCATCGCGCGTCCGTGGGATCGCCCGCCGAGCCATCATGCGTCCGTCGGATCGCCCGCCGAGCCATCGCGCGTCCGCTGGACCGGCTGGCGAGCCATCGCACGTCCGCTGGACCGGCTAACCAGCCCGCCGAATCGCCCGTCGGCCCGTCGGCTCGGGCGGCTGGCGCTGCCGGTGGCTCGGGCGACGGGGGCGGGCGCGGAGGTGCCCTCCCGCCCGTCGCCGACGCTGCCGGCACCCGGTGATATTTCTCGCCGGACGACGTGTCCCCGGTATGCGACGTCGTCGCGACCCGGTCGAACGATCGGCCGACGAGTCGAGGGATCTCCAGGAGGTGGCGACGTGGGAGCCCCGATCGCGCCTCGATCGACTCTCGCTGTCGCTGTACCGGGGCCTCTTCTTCGGGGTCCACTGGATCGTGGTCGCCACCGCGGCGCTGATCACGCTCGCGTTGCTGGTTCAGCCGGCGGTACTGGTGGTCGAGGAGCCGCCCGTGGCCGCGTTCTTCGGCCTCTCGATCGTCCCGGCCGCCGCGCTCGCCGCGTTCATCTGGTACGCCGACGTGACGACGAACGAGCCGCTCGGGCTGCTCGTGGCGACCTTCGTGCTGGCGGTGCTGTTCGCCACCTTCGCCGCGGTCGTCAACTCGGTTGCGGGCCCGCCGATGCAGGCGATCCTCGGGCCCGCGATCGGCTCGGTGCTCTTTTTCTTCCTGATCGTCGGCCCCGTCGAGGAGACGGTCAAACTGCTCGCGGTGCGGGTGTTCGCCTACCGGAGCGACACCTTCGACGCGGTCATCGACGGCGCGGTCTACGGCGCGGTCGCCGGCCTCGGCTTCGCCGCCATCGAGAACGCCATCTACATCTCGGCCACCGTCGCGGAGGCGGACGCGGGTCTGCTCGGCGTCGCCGCCGGCATCGCCACCCTCCGCGGCCTCGTCGGACCGGGCCACGTCATCTACTCGGCGATCGCCGGCTACTACCTCGGGCTCGCGAAGTTCAACCCCGAGCACGCCGGCCCGCTCGTCGTGAAGGGGCTCCTGATCGCCGCGGTCGTCCACGCGACGTACAACGCCACCGTCGGCGTGGTCCCCGGGTTGCTGACCGCCGCCGTTCCCCTGTCCACCGAGGGCGCGATCGTGACGTACGTGATCGCGTACAACGTCGCGATCGGCTACTTCCTCTTCCGGAAGCTGGCTCGCTACCGCCGCACGTACCGGACCGTTCGGCCGACCGACGGCGATCCGCCGGCGCCCGAGCGGACGGAGTTCGACCCCGACGGCCGATAGTCCGGGGCCTTCCCTCCCGTCGCGTAGGGCCCGAACGGTCGTTACGC
>SKPV01000272.1 GCA_007119345.1 Halovivax sp. | reverse complement strand
TCGCGGTCGTACGAGCCGGCGCCGGTCGCGGTCGTACCAGCTGGCACCGATGGCGGACGTCGGCGATCCGGACGCGATACGTGTTGGTTTTGGACGGGTCGTGGACGGAGCGAACCGTGGTACACTTCGGCACACGCGAAGTACCAGGTACGAACGTCATGTACGATTCCTCGCTCCACCGTCGGACGGGTGCGCTCGGGTGGGCCGGCGCGGCGCTGGCGATCGGCGCGCTCCTCCTCGCCCTCGCGGTCGCCGACGCGCCGGGACCGGTCGAGGCGCCCCTGCTGCTCGCGCTCGTCGGAATGGCCGTCCGGGACGAGGCCAGGCCCGCCATGGAACGCGTGACCGACGCGGTCGACCGCCTGGCCGCCGGAGAGTACGACGTCGAGGTGCCGGCCGACAGGGACGACGAGCTCGGCCGCCTCGCCGAGTCCGTCGACCGACTCGCCGAGGATCTGCGGACGCGCGAGCGCGAGCGTCGCGAGCAGAGCGAGTACACGGACGACCTGTTCGACGCCGTCGACGACGTCTTCTACGTCCTCGACCGCGAGGGGTACCACCGTCGCTGGAACGAGGGCCTGAAGGAGGTGACCGGCTACGACGACGACGAGCTCGCCGAGATGCACGCGCTGGAGTCGTTCCGCGCGGCCGATCGCGACGCGGTGGCGGAGACCATCGACGCGGCCTTCCGGACGGGAAGCGGTCGGGTCGAGGCGGCCTACCGGACCAAATCCGGCGAGTTCGTTCCGTACGAGTTCGTCGCCAGCAGGGTGGACGATCCCGACGGCGAGCCGGTGCTCACGGGGATCGGCCGAGACGTCTCCGAGCGCGAGCGCTACGAGCGCGAGGCGGAGCGGACGACCGAGCTGCTCGAGCAGGCCCAGCGAATCGCCGGCGTCAGCGGCTGGGAACTCGACGTCGACGGCGAGGAGCCGGAACTCACCGCCACCGACGAGCTGTACCGGCAGGTCGGACTCGACCCCGGCGACGAGCTCGACGTCGGGGCGCTCGTCGAGGCCTACCACCCCGACGATCGACCGCGGATCGAGGCGGAGATCGAGCGGGCGCTCGACGGGGGCGAGTCCTACGACGTCCTCGCCCGGTTCCGGCGCCCGGACGGGTCGACGCGCTGGATGCGAACCATCGGCGAACCCGTCGAGAAAGGCGGCGAGATCGTCGGGATCCGCGGTTCGATGCAGGACGTCACCGAGCGGCGCGAACGCGAGCGGACGCTCCGGGAGCGCGAGCGCCAGCTCTCGACGCTGATGGACAACGTCCCGGGGATGGTCTACCGGGGTCGGAACGAGCCGGACTGGCCGCTCGAGTTCCTCAGCGAGGGCTGTCGCGAGCTCACGGGCTACGAACCCGAACGGCTCGAGGAGGGCGGCGACGTCAGCTGGAGCGAGGACGTCCTCCGCGGCGACGACGACGCGCTCTGGGAGCGGGTCCAGTCGGCGGTGGACGATCGCGAACCGTTCCAGGTCACCTACCCGATCGAGACGGCCGACGGCGAGCGGCGCTGGATCGGCGAGCAGGGCCGGGGCGTGTTCGACGACGACGGCGCGCTCGAGGCGCTCGAGGGGGTGATGATCGACGTCACCGAGCAGGTCGAGAGCCAGCGCGAACTCGAGCGAACCACGGACATGCTCGAGCAGTCCCAGCGGCTCGCGAACGTCGGACCGTGGGAGATCGACCGCTCCGGGGAGGCGCCGGAGCCGTGGTTGAGCGACGAGGTCGCCAGGATCCACGGACTCGCGCCCGGCGCGGACGTCGATCTCGAGGAGGCGATCGACTTCTACCACCCCGAGGACCGGCCGACGATCCGGGACGCGATCGAGCGCGCGATCGAAGGCGGCGAGAGCTACGACCTCGAACTCCGGCTGCAACCGGCCGACGGCGATCGGCGGTGGGTGCGAACGATCGGGGAGGCGGTCGTCGAGGGCGGCGACGTCGTCGCCGTCCGCGGCTCGTTCCAGGATATCACCGACCGCAAAGAGCGCGAACGAGAGCTCGAACGCGCGGGGACGATCATGCAGGCGGTCGGGGAACCGGTCTACGCCCTGGACGCCGACGGAACCTTCCGGTTCGTCAACGACGCCGTGGAGACGGTCGCGGGCTGGAATCCCGACGATCTGCTCGGCGAGCACGTCTCGACGGTGATGTCGGAGGAGAGCCTCGAGACGGCGCTGGAGCTGATCCGGGAGCTCCGGGGCTCCGACGAGCCGTACCGGACGTTCGAGATGGACCTCCTGACGCCCGACGGCGGGGTCATCGAAACCGAGACCAACCTCGCGCTGTTACCCGCCGAGGACGGCGAGTTCGCCGGCACCGCCGGCGTCGTCCACGACATCACCGACCGCAAGGAGCGCGAGCGGGCGCTCGAGCGCACCCGGGATCTGCTCCAGCGGGTCCAGCGGATGGCCGAGATCGGCGGCTGGGAGCTCGAGCTGCGAACCGACGAGCGGGAGATCACCTGG
Organism: Halovivax sp.; assembly: GCA_007119345.1. Lineage (GTDB taxonomy): Archaea > Halobacteriota > Halobacteria > Halobacteriales > Natrialbaceae > Halovivax. Next base: position 7,890 of record SKPV01000272.1, on the reverse strand, counting down.
ACCGAGGAGTGCTACCGGTTGCACGACCTGCCCCCCGACGCGGACCTCGATCTGGAGACGATCCTCCGGTGTTACCACCCGGACGACCGACGACGGATCCGCCGGGTCCTCGAACGGTCGCTCGACCGGGAGACGAGCTACGACCTCGAGGGACGGCTCGTCGACGAGGCCGGCGAGCACCGCTGGGTCCGGGCGATGGGGGAACCCATCCGGGACGGCGGCGACCTCGTGGCCTACCGCGGCGCGGTCCAGGACGTCACCGACCGCAAGGAGCGCGAGCTGGCGCTCGAATCGCTCCACGAGACGGCGCTCGAACTGCTCAACGCCGACTCGGTCGCGTCGGTCGCCGAACGCGTGGTCGAGACGGCCGAGGAGGTCCTGGACGTCGCCGGCGTCAGCCTCTACGTCCTCGACGACGGGACCAACGAACTCGACCCGGTCGCGTTCACGCCCGGATTCGTCGACGTCTGCGGGTCGACGGCGTCGGTCGGGGTCGGCGCCGATTCGATGCTCTGGAACGCGTTCGCCACGGGAGCCCGCACCGCCGTCGACGACCCGACGGCGATCGGTCGATCGACCGTCCTCGGCGACGCGGTCGACCAGGCGCTCCTGGTCCCGATCGGCGACCACGGCGTGTTCGTCGTCGTGACGACGGAGACGGCGATCGAGGAGACGCGGCGGCGGCTGGTCGGGACGCTCGCGGCGACGGCGGAGGCCGCCTTCGACCGCCTCGAGAGCGAGGCGAGCCTGCGCGAGCGCGACGCGGCGCTCGAGGAGCGAAACCGACGGCTCGAGCGCCAGATCCGGATCACCGAGATCATCCGGTCGATCGACCGGTCGCTCGTCCGCGCCGAAACCCGGGAGGCGATCGAGCGGACGGTGCCCGAGCAGCTCGTCGAGGCCGACGGCATCTCGTTCGCCTGGATCGGCGCCAGCGACGTCGCCGGGGACGAGCTGGACCCGCGCGCCTGGGCGGGCGACGACGGCGCGTACCTCGACGCCGTCCCCCTCGATCCGGCGGGGTCGGCCGAGCCGGCCGCGATCGCGGCGAGCCGAGGCGAACCGATCGTCGTCCCGAACGTCGTCGACCGGTTGACCGAGGAGCCCTGGCGAAAGGAGGCCCTCGGTCGGGGCTTCCAGTCGGTGGTCGCCGTCCCGCTCGCGTACGAAGGCTACACCTACGGCGTGCTCGCGGTGTACGCGGACGATCCGGAGGGATTCGCCGAACTCGAACGGACCGTCTTCGCCGAGCTCGGCGAGAGCATCGCCAACGCCGTCAACGCCGTCCGGACGCGGGCGGCGCTGTACGCCGAGACCCAGACCGAGCTCACCCTCCACGTCGCGGACGACGAGGAGGTGCTGACCCGGCTCGCCCGGGCCGGCGAGTGCCGCGTCGAGTACGAGGGACTGGGACCGACCTCCGCGGACGACACGCTCGTGTACCTCTCGACCGATGGCGCCGACGCGGCGGCCGTGACCGCGGCGCTCGACGAGCTGGTCGGCGTCGAAGGGTACCGGCTGGTGAGCCGGACCGACGACGCGTGCCGGTTCGAGGTGACCGTCACCGGCGAGACGATCGCCGGTCGACTCGTCCGTCACGGCGCCACGCCCAGGTCGATGGTCGCCGACGGTGACGAGACCGAGGTGGTCGTCGACGTCCCTCCGACGACCGACGTCCGCGGGTTCGTCGAGATGTTGCGAGCCAACTACGAGCGCGTCGACCTCCGCGGACGCCGCGACGTCGAGCGGGAGGGCGGAACCAGCCCGGCGCTGGTCGACTCGCTCCTCGAGGCGCTCACCCCACGACAGCTGGAGGTGCTCCGGACCGCCTACTTCGCCGGCTTCTTCGAGTGGCCCAGAGCGTCCACCGGCCAGGAGATCGCCGAGACGCTCGACGTCAGCCAGCCGACGGTGAACCGCCACGTCAGGCTCGGCCAGGGCCGGATACTCGCCCAGCTGTTCGAACACGACCTCCCGGGCGAGCGGGAAGCGCGGTGAGAGACGGGGTCGAGCGGGGCGACCCGACCGAGGCGCGCAGTCGGGTCGAGAGGGACGGTCGACACCGGCCGCTCGAATGCGCGAGGCGCGCAGTCGGGTCGAGAGACAGTCCGCCACCGGCCGCTCGAATGCGCGAGGCGCGCAGTCGAGTCGAGGGGGACGGTCGACATCGGCCGCCCGCCCGACCGATCGAGCACCGGCACCGTCGGCGCAGAAAGGAACGCCCAAGAGCCAGGCCGGAAAACGATCCGGTATGAGCGACCAGCAGACCGTCTCGTCCGGGACGCGAGACGGCAGGCCCCTCCGCGCGGTGCTCGTCGCGTTCGGACTCACCCTCTTCGGGATCCTCGTCGCCGAGCTGACGACGCTGCCCGTGGTGGCGCTCGAACCGGCGCTGTTCGACGAGCCGGCCGAGGCGACGATCGGATTCCGGACGGCGTTCTTCGTCCTGAATTTCGTGGGAATGGCGGCCGCGGGGGCCATCTACCTGTCCTACACCGACCGCGGCTGGGAGTACGTCGACCTCCGGATCCCGACGAGACGCGACTGGCTGTTCGCGGGCCTCGGGATCGTCGCCTCCCTCCTCCTCTACGTCGCGGCCGTCGCCGCGATCGCGCTGGGCAACCTGCCGGCCGCCGACTCCGGGGTCGTCCAGTTCGTCGGCGACGACGTGCGCATGATCCCGATCCTGATCGCGATCGCCTTCCTGTTCAACGCGCCCGCCGAGGAGTTCCTCTTCCGGAACGTGATCCAGAAGCGCCTGTACGACGCGTTCGACCGACCGATCGCCGTGATCGTGGCGAGCGCGATCTTCGCGATCGTTCACGCGCCCGTCTTCGCGGTGTTCGCGGACTCGGCGCTCGCGGTCGCCGTCCCGCTGACCATCGTCTTCGGCGGCGGCGTCATCTTCGGCTACGTCTACGCGGTGACGGACAACCTCGTCGTCCCCACGCTCGCCCACGCCGTCTACAACTCGTTCATCTGGGTGCTGCTGTACCTCTCGATGACGGGCGTGATCGACGAGGTGGAGACGCCCGCCGACGCCCTCGCGACGATGGCCGGCCTCGCGTTCTGATCGAGTCGGCGCTTTCGCGACGATGGCCGACCTCGCGTTCTGATCGAGTCGGCGCTTTCGCATCGATAGCCGCCCTCGCGTTCCGACCGAGTCCACGCCCTCGCGAGGAGCGTCGTTCCCGTCCGCGCGGTCCCGACGGACGGCGGTCGACGGCGCCGACGACCGGCCCCGACGCCGCCCGCCGGTGTCGACCCGTTTATGAGGACCCGGCGGCGAGGTAGTCCCATGTCCCAGGCGAAGGGCGATCGGCGCGAGCGCGAGCTCGTCAATCGCCTCGACGAGGCCGGGTTCGCGGTGATGCGCGCGCCCGCCAGCGGCTCGGCGACCGAGCGCGAGCTTCCCGACGTGCTGGCCGGCGACGGCGACCGGTTCTACGCGATCGAGGCCAAGTCGAGCGCCGACAAGCCCATCTACCTCTCCGGCGAGGAGGTCGAGGCGCTGATCTACTTCGCGCGCAACTTCGGCGCCAAACCCCGCATCGGCGTCCGGTTCGACCGCGAGGACTGGTACTTCTTTCACCCCGGCGACCTCCACCACACCGACGGCGGCAACTACCGCGTCAAGAAGGAGACCGCCATCGCCGACGGCACCGACTTCGCCGAGTTCGTCGGCGAGAGCGAGAAGGTGACCCTCGACCAGGTGGGCGCCGACGGCGGGAGCGACCCCGGCCCCGATCCCGAGATCGTCCGCGTCCTCAACGCCGTCGAGCAGGGCGTGATGGACGTCGAGGAGGCGGCGGAGCTGCTGGAGTAGTCGGACCGGACCGGCGCTCGCCCGGCGGACCGAACCATATTCGCCGCTGGCCGTCCAAGCCTCGCCCATGACCGTCCTCGTCGCGTTCGACGGCTCCGAACCGTCCCAGAAGGCGCTCCGCCACGCGGTCCGCGAGTTTCCCGACGAGGAGTTCGTCCTGCTCCGGGTGATCGAGGCGGCCGACGGCGCCACGGAAGCGGGGTTCGAGCTCGCCCGAGAGAAGCTCAAGGAGCTGCGCGACGAGGCGAGGACGGAGCTCTCGACGGACGTCGATGACGTCCTCGACCCGGCGGATCTCGACCTCCGCGTGGAGACCGCCGTCGGGATGCCCGCCCGCGAGATCGTCCGATTCGCCGACGAGCACGACGTCGACCACGTCGTGGTCGGGAACCACGGCCGGGAGGGCGTCGCCAGGGTGCTGCTCGGCAGCGTCGCCGAGACGGTGGTCCGGCGGGCGGCGGTTCCGGTTACCGTGGTCCGCTGAGGGCGCCCCGCCTTCGCATCTCCGAGCCGCCCGCTCCGTTCGCCGTTCACACTTCCGAAGTCTCGCATCGTTCGCACCTCGCGGCTCGTGGCTCCCTGCTCGCGGGTCGCTTCGCTCCCCGTTCGCAACACCGAGGATCTCGCTTCGCTCGATCCTCGCACCGCTCCCCGTTCGCAACACCGAGGCGCCTGCGGCGCCTCGCAACCCGCCACATATTTGCCCGCCGAAATCCCGATTTCGCTCATGGACGCGGCGCTGGGCCCACCCGAGGCGATGGTCGAGAACGAGGCGGCGCTCACGCCGATGATGCGCCAGTACGTCGAGGCCTGCCGACGCTACGACGACTGCCTCGTGCTCTTCCACGTGGGGGACTTCTACAAGGCGTTCTGCGAGGCGGCGGAAGTCCTCTCCAGGACCTGCGAGGTCACCCTGACGAGCCGGGAGGACAACTCCGGCGAGTACGCGATGACCGGCATTCCCGTCGACAACGCCGAGCGCTACGTCGAGACGCTGCTGGAGGCGGGCTACCGCGTCGCCGTCGCCGAGCAGGTCGAGGACCCCACCCAGGTCTCGGGCGTCGCCGACCGGCGAGTCACCCGAGTGCTCACCCCCGGAACGCTCACCGAGGACGAGCTCCTCGACGGCGCCGACCACACCTTCGTGGCCGCGCTCGCCCGCGATGGCGGCGGCGAGGCGAGCGTCGCGAGCCGATCCTCGTCGGATCGGGGATCCGACGGCGCGTACGGGCTCGCGCTGCTCGACGTCTCGACCGGCGACTGCTACGCGACGAGCCTCCCCGACCGCGCGGGCGTCCGCGACGAGGCGAGCCGGTTCGCCCCGGCCGAGGCCGTGGTCGGTCCCGACGTCCCCGAATCCCTCCGGGGCGCCTTCGGGCCCGACTGCGCGGTGACGTCCTCCGACCCCGCCGCCTTCGAGCGCGAGCGGGCGGCCGAGAAGGTGGCCAACTACTTCGGCGACCCGGACGGCCTGCTGGCGGGCGAAGCCGAGATCCGCGCCTGCGGCGCGCTCCTCGCCTACGCCGAGTACGCCCGCGGCGGCTACGACCCGAGGACCGAACCCGGGGCGGACGACGACGCGCCGGCGGAAGAGCACGCGCCGGCGGAAGAGGACGCGCCGGCGGAAGAGGACGCGCTGGCGGACGACGACGCACTGGCGGACGACGACGCGCCGGCGGAAGAGGACGCTCCCGCCGGGGACGGCGAGCGGGGTCGCCTCGAGTACATCACCCACGTCACCCGGTACGACCCGCGCGAGTACCTGCTGCTCGACGCCGTCGCCCTGCGGAGTCTCGAACTGTTCGAGCGACGGTCGGTCCGCGGCGTCGAGGGTGGCGCGCTCGTCGACGTGGTCGACGAGACCGCCTCCGCGCTCGGCCGCCGGGAGCTGACCGACTGGCTGCGCCGACCGCTGCTCGACGAGGACCGCATCGGCGCGCGCCACGAGGCGGTCGGCGAGCTGAAAGGCGACGTCGCCGCCCGCGAACGGCTGGCCGAGCTGCTCGCCGGGGTCTACGACCTCGAACGGCTCGTCTCCCGCGTCTCGCGCGGCCGGGCGAACGCCCGCGACCTGCGGGCGCTGCGGGCCACCCTCGCGGTCGTGCCGGACGTCCGCGAGGCCCTGGGCGACGTCGAGTCGCCGCCCCTCCGGGAGCTGCGCGACGAGCTGGACCCGCTCGCGGACGTCCGCGAGGAGATCGGCGCGGCGATCGCCGCGGACCCGCCCGTCGAACTCACCGAGGGCGGCGTCATCCGCGAGGGTTACAGCGACGAGCTCGACGAGCTGCGCGCGACCGAGCGCGCGGGGAAGGCGTGGATCGACGAGCTCGAGGCCCGCGAGCGCGATCGAACCGGCATCGACTCGCTGAAGGTCGGCCACAACGCCGTCCACGGCTACTACATCGAGGTGACCGACCCGAACCTCGAGGCCGTCCCCGAGGCGTACCACCGCCGACAGACCCTGAAGAACGCCGAGCGGTTCTACACGCCCGAACTCAAGGAGCGCGAGGAGGAGATCCACCGGGCCGAAGGCCGCGCCGACGACCTGGAGTACGAGCTGTTCGTCGACGTGCGCGACGCCGTCGCCGCGGAGACCGAACGCGTGCAGGCGCTCGCGGGCGCGCTCGCTCGGCTCGACGCGCTCGTCGCCCTCGCCGAGGTCGCCGCTCGGTACGGCTACGTCCGACCCGAGGTCGGCGCGGATCGCGTCGAGATCGCGGGCGGGCGCCACCCCGTCGTCGAGCGCACGCGGGAGTCGTTCGTCCCCAACGACGCCGACCTCGACCGCGGCGAGGTCGCGGTCATCACGGGGCCGAACATGAGCGGCAAGTCGACGTACGTCCGCCAGATCGCGCTGCTGACGGTGCTCGCGCAGGCGGGCTCGTTCGTCCCCGCCGCGTCGGCGCGCCTGCCGATCGTCGACCGCGTCTTCACCCGCGTCGGCTCCAGCGACGACATCGCGGGGGGCCGCTCGACGTTCATGGTCGAGATGACCGAGGTCGCCGACATCCTCGCCGGCGCCACCGAGGACTCGCTGGTGCTGCTCGACGAGGTGGGGCGGGGCACCTCGACGGCCGACGGGGAGGCGATCGCCCGCGCCGTGATCGAACACGTCCACGACGAGGTCGGCGCGACGACGCTGTTCGCGACCCACCACCACGACCTGACCGCCGTCGCCGACGCCCTCCCGCGGGCGAGGAACCTGCACTTCTCCGCTCGCCAGGTCGACGGCGAAGTGCGCTTCGACCACGAGATCGCCGAGGGCGCGGCGACGGCCTCCTACGGGGTCGACGTGGCCGCCGAGGCCGGCGTGCCCGACACCGTGGTCGAGCGCACTCGGGAGCTGCTGGCGGACGAGGAATCCGTCGATACCGTCCCCGGCGACGAACCGAGTACCGACGGCGCTACCGCCGAAGGCGCGCGAACCGAGATCGCGGGGAACCCCCGCGCCGCCGACGGCGTCGGCGACCTGGCGACGCTGGTCGAGCGCCTCGAGAACCTGGATCTGGGGACCACGACGCCCGTCGAAGCGCTGAACGAGCTCGCCGCGTTGCAGGAGCTGGTCGAAGGCGAGGGGCGCGAGCGGTCCTAGCGCCGGAGCGGGTCGACGGGCGCTTGCGCGTCGCCGTCTTCGATTACGCGTCGCCGTCTTCGATTACGCGTCGCCGTCTTCGATTGCGCGTCGCCGTCTTCGAACGGCTCGCACGCCCGCGGTGACGGTACCGCAGCTTCCCCGCGAGCGTCGCCGCCGCGACGGGACGGTCGCCCGCTCGCCCGTCGGTACGCGAGAATGTGCGTTTTCGAACGTTTTCGCGCTCCGAATTCGCACGAACGACGGCTCCGCGACGACGGCTGCGGACCGGAACGACCCCCGATCACCGAAAGACCGAACGGCGGGGGCGTGGACGTCGGACGCATGCCCGCCCGCCGCTCGCGCTGGGAACGCCTCGAGGACCCCCGGGCGACGGTAGGGCTCGCCGCGGTCGGCTCGGCGGTCGGCCTCGTCGCCCTCGCGCCCGCCGTCTCGACCGCCCCGGTCGCGTGGTCCGCGGGCGCCCTCGTCG
>SKPV01000207.1 GCA_007119345.1 Halovivax sp. | reverse complement strand
GTCCTCGCCGGGTCGCTCGCGGACCCAGCACCGGTCGACGTCGAGTTCCGCCGCGACGGCGGCGACGACGCGTCGACAGGCCGCGTCGCGTTCCTCGCACGCCGCCAGCGAACGCGCGAGCGCCGCCGTCCGATCGTCGCCGCCGTTCGGTTCGCCGGCCCGCTCGCCCTGGCACACCCACCGCACCTCGTCGGCGAGGTGGGCGAACGCGCCCGCAGTGTCCCGGCGAACGTAGCCCGCGACGCCGTCGGTCGATCTGGCCGCCGTCGGCGCGAACGAGGCGTCACAAAACAGCACGAGCGGCGTTCCCGCCGCGGCGTCGATCACGTCGAGCAGCGCCGCGCCTTCGGCCGTCGTCGGCGTCTCGGCGAAGACGACGCAGTCGACGTCGTCGCCGGAGCGGGGGTCGGCGTCCCCCCGCCCGGCGGCGATCTCGTCCCCGGTCGTCGGCCGGACGTCGAGCGAGGACTCGGCGCGCTCCAGCGCAGCCGCTCCCTCGACCGCGTCGGCGTGGGTCGCGGCGACGTAAGAAACGACGTACCTGTTCGGCATGGGGTTCGCCACGGCTCCCGCCGCGGATTGGTATCCGTATCGATGCCGGTTCCCCGTAATGTAGTTATTGTAAAATCCTTTTAAGGAAAGTATTTACAATTACTTCTGATGGTCTCCGATAGTTCGTCCGGGGGCGCTCTCGCCAACCGGTGCCGAGGAATTACTTCCCTATCGTCGCCGACGGATTACTCGCCCACCGTCGCCGACGGATTACTCGGCCGCAGGGGTCGGCTCCCGGGAGGCGTCGGCTCGCCGGAATCCGCCGACTCCGTAGACGACGGCGACCGCCGCCGGCACGAGCCAGAACGCCGCGAACGGGGCGTATGCCGCGGCCGTCCCGTCCGGCGCGTCGAGGACGAACCGAGCGACGACGGCGGCCGATCCCGCGACGACCGCCACGACGAACAGCGTCCGGCGGGTATCGGGCGGCCGACGCTGCCACGGGCGGAGCGAGTCGGTTCGGCGAGCCTCGGCGGCGTACAGCGCGAGTGCCGCCCCCGCCGCGCCGGCGGAGACCGCAACCGCCGCGTCCAGGTCGAAGACGTACCGGCGGGCGAGGAGTTCGCCGAACGCGATCGGAACGAGCGGAACCGCGAACGCCAGCGCGGGCCCGCCGTTCCAGGTCGCGTACGCGAGCGGGCCGGCGAGGACGACGACGAGGCTCGCGGCGATGACCGCCGCGCTGAGCGAATCGAACGCGGGCGAGAGGGTCTGGGCCCGCACGCCGGCGATCTCGCGGGCGGCCAGCGCGCTCGCGAGGTGCGCAGCGAGGAACGCGACCAGCGCCGCGACCGCCAGTCGGGTGCGCCGGGGACGAACGCCGAACAGCGGGTGGGCGAGGTGTCGCCCGAGTCGAACGCGGATCGAGACCGTTCGCTCCGCGTCGGCGCCGGTCGCGCCCCGAGCGCCGGCGCTCACCGTTCCTCCCCCGGGACGACGATCGACGCCGTTCCGTCGTGATCCGGTCCCCGTTCGTTCGCCAGGTCGACCTGATCGGGGGCGACGCGCCAGCCGGCCTCCCGAAACAGGTCCTCGACGGCGGCCCGGCCGTCGGCGTAGGAGGCGATGCCGTGGCGAGGCCGGGCGGGCGTGTCCTCGTGGGCCTGCATCGAGACGACGTCCTCGAACTCCCAGCAGCGGACGTGGTTCCGGCCGTGCAGGCCGAGGTAGGTCTCGGCTGCGGTCGCCTCCTGGTGGACGTAGCGCTCGCGCTCGCGGTCCCAAGCGTAGCGGGCGTACTCCTCGACGTCCCGGGTCCACCCGGCCTCCGCGAGGACGGCCATCACGGCGGGCAGCCCGGCCGCCCGCTCGGCGAGCGGGAAGACGACGTTGATCGGCGCAGTCGCGACGTACTCGTCGCCGCCCGCGCGGTACTGATACCGGGCGATCGGTGCGTCGTCCTCGTCGGCGACCCGCTCCCCCTGGTAGGGGGCGTCGATCGCGTCCTCGGCCGCGTCGACGGTGGCGGGACGGTCCGGCGGGGACGGTGTCAGCGCGAGTCCGCCCGCGGCGGCGAGTCCGGCGACGCCCGCGTGGGCGACCCACGAGCGGCGAGTCGTCGGGCGGAGCCCCCGCCGGCCACCGCATCCGGCGACCTCGCTCTCGTTCTCGTTCCGCGTCATCTGAACGTGTTTCAGATTGAACAGTCAATATCTTTGTGATAACGTCGCCGACGACGACCGAGTCGACGGATTCCGCCCGCGGACGGGCCGCTCGACGGCTCTCCCGGAACTGTTTTACCGGCTGCAGAGCCAAGGGCCAACGATGAGCGACCTCGAGGACGAGTATCGTCTCGACTATTTCGCGGCGGAGGGCTTCGAGCGGGTGGAGTGCTCGTCGTGCGGGGCCCACTTCTGGACCCGGGATCCCGATCGGGAGACCTGCGGCGAGCCGCCGTGTGCCGACTACGAGTTCGTCGACGACCCCGGATTCGACGAGGAGTACACGCTCGCGGAGATGCGGGAGGCGTTCCTCTCGTTCTTCGAGGAGCGCGACCACGAGCGGATCGACCCCTACCCGGTCGCGGCCAACCGCTGGCGCGACGACGTGTTGCTCACGCAGGCGTCGATCTACGACTTCCAGCCGCTGGTGACCTCCGGCCGGACGCCGCCGCCCGCCAATCCGCTCACGATCTCCCAGCCGTGTATCCGGATGCAGGACATCGACAACGTGGGCAAGACGGGCCGACACACGATGGCCTTCGAGATGATGGCCCACCACGCGTTCAACGTGCGCGAGGACGCCGACGAGGAGTACGCCTACGAGGGCGAGGTGTACTGGAAGGACCGCACCGTCGAACTCTGTGACGAGCTGCTCGAGTCGCTGGGCGCGGACGTCACCGACGTGACCTACATCGAGGACCCGTGGGTCGGCGGCGGCAACGCCGGACCGGCGATCGAGGTCATCTACAAGGGCCTCGAGCTGGCGACGCTCGTCTTCATGTGCATGGAGCTCGACCCCGAGGGCGAGTACGAGCTCAAGGACGGCAACCGCTACTCCTACATGGACACCTACGTGGTGGACACGGGCTACGGCCTCGAGCGCTGGACCTGGATGAGCCAGGGGACGCCGACGGTCTACGAGGCGATCTACCCCGAGATGATCGCGTTCCTCGAGGAGAACGCCGGGATCGACCACTCCGAGGAGGAGGCCGCACTCGTCAACCGGGCGGCCCGGCTGTCGGGTCAACTCGACATCGACGACGTCGACGACGTGGAGGCCGCTCGCGACGAACTCGCCGCCCAGCTCGACGTCTCGACGGACGAGCTCCGCGCGCTCCTCGAGCCGCTCGAGGCCATCTACGCCATCGCCGATCACAGCCGCACCCTCGCCTACATGTTCGGCGACGGGATCGTCCCCTCCAACGTGGGGACGGGCTACCTCGCGCGGATGGTGCTCCGGCGCACCAAGCGCCTCTGTGACACCGTCGGCGTCGACGCGCCGCTGGACGAACTCGTCGACATGCAGGCCGAACGCCTCGGCTACGAGAACCGCGATACGATCCGCGACGTCGTCCGCACGGAGGTCGAGAAGTACCGCGAGACCCTCGAACGAGGGGGACGGCGGGTCGAAGGCCTGGCCGAGGGCTACGCCGAGCGCGGCGAGCCGATCCCGGTCGAGGAGCTGATCGAGCTCTACGACTCCCACGGCATCCAGCCGGACATGGTCGAGGAGATCGCCGCCGAGCACGGCGCCGCGGTGGACGTCCCGGACGACTTCTACAGCCTCGTCGCCGCCCGCCACGACGAGCGCGAGGAGGGCGACGAGCGCGAGGAGGGCGAAGCGGAGCGCTTCGCCGACCTGCCGGAGACGGAGAAACTCTACTACGAGGACCAGGGCCGGACTCAGTTCGAGGCGGTCGTCCTCGACGTCTTCGAGCGCGAGGACGGCTACGACGTCGTCCTCGACCAGACGATGTTCTACCCGGAAGGCGGCGGTCAGCCCGCCGACACCGGAACCCTCTCGACCGACGAGACGACGGTCGAGGTGCGCGACGTCCAGATCGAGGGCGGCGTCGTCCGTCACCGGACCGACGAGGACCCCGGCAAGGGCGAGTTCGTCAACGGCCAGGTCGACGCCGGCCGGCGCCGCCAGCTGATGCGCCACCACACGGCGACCCACGTCGTCGGCCACGCGGCCCGCGAGGTGCTCGGCGAGCACGTCCGTCAGGCCGGCGCCCAGAAGGGCGTCGACTCCTCGCGCATCGACGTGCGCCACTACGAGCGCATCGACCGCGCGGACGTCAAAGCGATCGAGCGCGTCGCCAACGAGATCGTGATGGCCAACACGTCGGTCACCCAGGAGTGGCCCCACCGCCACGAGGCCGAAGCCGAGCACGGCTTCGACCTCTACCAGGGCGGCATCCCGCCGGGGACCAACATCCGGCTGATCCACGTCGCCGAGGACGTCCAGGCCTGCGGGGGAACCCACGTCGCCCGCACCGGCGACATCGGCGCCATCAAGATCCGCACCACCGAGCGCGTCCAGGACGGCGTCGAGCGCATCGTCTTCGCCGCCGGCGAGGCCGCCGTCGAGTCGACCCAGGCCCAGGAGGACGCCCTCTACGCGGCCGCCGAGGTCCTCGACGTCGATCCGCCGGACGTCCCGGAGACGGCCGAGCGGTTCTTCGAGGAGTGGAAGGCCCGCGGCAAGCGCATCGACGAGCTCGAGGCGCAGCTGGCGGAGGCCCGCGCCGGGAACGCCGGCGACGGCGAGGCGGTCGACCTCGGCGAAGCGACCGCCGTGATCCGGCGCCTGGACGCCGACGTCGACGAGCTGCGCGCGACCGCGAACGCCTTCGCCGAGAACGGGCAGATCGCGGTCATCGGCAGCGGCGCCGACTCGAGCGCCCAGTTCGTCGTCGCCGTCCCCGACGACGTCGGCGTCAACGCCGGCGAGGTCGTGGGCGAGCTCGCCGCGAAGGTCGGCGGCGGCGGGGGCGGCCCGCCGGACTTCGCCCAGGGCGGCGGCCCCGATGTCGAGGCGCTGGCGGACGCGCTGGAGGAGGCGCCCGAGGTGCTTCGGCAGGTGCTGAACGCCTGAGACGGGTCTGCTCCGTCCGTCGCCGCTCGAGGATCGGCGCCGCGTTCGTCGCGCCGGTCAGATCTCCACCGCGCCGAGCCACCGCTCCGTGCCGTGGGCCGGACACCACAGTTCGTGGTTGTCCTTACACCGCGGATCCATCGCGCAACCGCACGCACACCACGACCGCCGTTCGGGGGCGAACCGTCGCTCACAGAGCGGGCACGTCGTCTTCATGCGAACGGCTACCACGGGCCACCAGTTAATCCTTTCATACGGCTGGCCGTCACGTCGCGGACGGTCGGGAGGAGCGGGGCGGCGCCGGCTCGACCACGGGGCTCAGGTCGGCCGACGGTTCCGGGACTCCGGGTAGTCGTGGCCGAGGACGAGCGCGACGGCGTTGAGACCGAGGAGGCCGACGAACAGGGTGAATCGCGCGGCCGAGTCGAGGCCGACGAGCAGGACCGGCAGGTAGACGAGCGGGAGGAGGGCGGCGAGCCAGAACGCGACGGCGGTGATGGTCGACGGGAGGCGCATGGTTAACGCATCGACGCGCGGTCGACGAACCCCTCGCCGCTGGCGATGATCCAGGCGGTCGCTTCCGATTCGGGCGCGTCCTCGGGGGGCACGAACGCGCACTCGTCGGGCAGGTCGCCGTTCTCGACGACGACGTGCTCGAAGAGGACGTCGTCGGGTGAGCGGTCGGTTTTCGTGGTGTCGGGTGCGGCGGTCATGGGTGTCGGTGGGGCGACGAATCTACGCCGGAACCGACCATTGTTATCGAGCGGTTACGACCTACCCCGGGGCCAGGGTGAACCCGTCCGGTCAGCCGGGGCGCCGAGGCGGGTCTGCGAGCGCCGACGTCGGTCATAGGCCGGGGCTGAAGCGGGCGAACGGCGCCGACGGCCGCGGTAGGAGGTGCGTACCGCCGGTGAGCGTCCGTACCGCCGAGACGCCGGGGCGACGGCGCGGGAGGCTGCGGGAGTGACATCCGGCCGGTACGGCGACGGCGCGGGCGTGGCATCCGGTCGGAACGACGACGGGGAGGCGTTCGGGGAGTGAAACGGCGGAGCGGCGCCCGGTCGGAACGATGACGGGGAGGCGCTCGGGGAGTAAAATGGCGGAGCGGCGTCCGATCAGTACGGGCGCGGCGGGTCGGTCGGTCTGGCGCCGAGTTCCAGCTCGACGGTCGTCCGCTCGCCGTCCCGGAGCACCTCGACGTCGACCACGTCGCCGGGGCTGGTCTGGAGCGCGAGCACGCGCGAGAGCGCGTGCTGATCGGGGATCTCCTCGCCGGCGAGGCCGACGACGATGTCGCCGCCGACGGGGACCTCCTCGCCGTCCCGTCGCTCGACGTCGTCGCTCTCCTGGAGGACGCCCTCGGCCGGCTCGTCGGTCTCGACGACGATGACGCCGGCGGCCTCCTCGAGGTCGTTCGCCGCGGCGACCGCCGGGCCGACCTCCAGGAGCTGAATTCCCATGCGGGAGTGCTCGTACTCCCCGTCGTCGATCAGGCTCGGCACCACGCGACTGGCGAGCGCCGCGGAGATGGCGAAGCCGACGCCCTCCGCGATGCCGGCGCTGATGACGCCGACGACCGCGCCGTCCATGTCGACGAGCGGCCCGCCGCTGTTGCCGGGGTTCACTCCCGCGTCGGTCTGGACGACGTTGGGGATGTCGAACCGGCTGTCGCCGGTCCCCGGGCCGGGCAGCGAGCGATTGACGCCGCTGACGATCCCGCGGGACATCGACCCCTCGAAGCCGAAGGGGTTGCCGACCGCGAGCACCTCCTGGCCGACGGTCGGCAGCGCGTCGGCGAACGCCAGCGGTTCGGCCGCCTCGGGCCGGTGGTCGACTTCGAGGACCGCCAGGTCGCTGTACGGGTCGGAGCCGACCAGATCGGCGCCGGTCCAGTCGCCGTTCGTGTACTGGAGCTCGATCGCGTCGGCCTCCCAGACGACGTGCTCGTTCGTGACCACGTAGTCGTCGTAGACGAACGCCGAGCCCTGACCTTCGCCCTCCTCGCCGGTCAGCGGATCGCCGACGCCCGCGACCGTCACCATCGTCACCGAGTCGATGAGCTCCTCGTAGACCTCCGTGTACACCGACCCGTCCGCGCGCTCGTCGTAGTCGAAGTCGCTGTCCAGGGAGGAGCCGCCGGCGCCCGCTCGCGTCGTCGAACCGGGCTCGGCGCAGCCCGCGACGGCGGCCAGGAGACCGCCGCCGGCCGTCGCGAGGAGTCGCCGGCGGGAGACGTCCGTTTCGTCCATACCGATTACAAGGAGTCGAGCACCTTGAACCCCTGGATGGCGTCGAACGACCCGTTTCCGTCCGGGTGTCGGGGGTCTACCCGCCCGCCGTTTGGTCGCGGATCCGGCCCGTTCGCACGGTCCGCGGGACCGACGGTCCCACGCCGTTCGCATACCCGAGGATCTCGCTCAGTGCGTTCGCTCGATCCTCGCAAATGGAAAGCGTGTTACGGCCGCCGCCCCGATACGCCGGCAATGACGATCACGGAGGAGGCGGCCGCGCTGCTCGAGACGGGGCCGGTCTGTGACTCCTGTCTCGGTCGCCCGTTCGCGGAGCGGAGCTTCGGGCTGACGAACGCCGAGCGGGGGCGAGCCCTGCGGACGACGCTCGCGATGGCCGACGACGAGCCGTTCGAGCCCGTCGATCCGGTCGAGTGCTGGGTCTGTGAGGGCTACTGCGGAACGTTCGACGCGCTCGCGGACGCGGTCGCCGACTCCCTGGAGGGGATCGACTTCGCGACCTACCAGGTGGGAACGGGCGTCCCGCCGCTGTGCGAGGAGAACGACCGGCTGCTCCGCGAGGACGCCGGGATCGACCCCGAGCGCGGGGAGTCGCTCAAGCGGGAGGTCAACCGCGAGGTCGGCCGTCGGGTCGGCGCGCGCACGGGCGCCGAGGTCGACTTCGAGCGCCCCGACGTCCTCCTCGTGCTCGACCTCGAGGCGTTCGACCCGCTGGCGGTCCTCGAGGAGGGGGAGGCGGTGACGGGCCACGCCGTCGACCGCCAGGTCAACCCGGCGTTCGTCTACGGCCGCTATCGGAAGCTCGAACGCGACGTTCCCCAGACGGAGTGGCCCTGTCGGGAGTGCGGCGGGAGCGGCGTCCAGCTGGGCGACGACGGCGAGGAACCGTGCGAGTACTGCGGGGGCTCCGGCTACATGTACGAGACGAGCGTCGAGCAGACGGTCCGCCCGCACGTCGTCGAGGCGATGGACGGCGACGAGGGGACGTTCCACGGCGCCGGCCGCGAGGACGTCGATGCCCGGATGCTCGGCACCGGGCGCCCGTTCGTCCTGGAGGTCAAACGGCCGCGGGAGCGCACCCCCGACGTCGCGGCGCTCGAACGCGAGATCAACGAGGCCGCGGCGGGAGCCGTCGAGGTCGAGGGTCTGCGACTGGCGACCTACGAGACGGTCGAGCGCGTCAAAGAGCACGACGCGAGCAAGCGCTACCGGGCCGCGGTCCGGTTCGACGAGCCGGTCGTCGCCGCGGATCTCGGGGCGGCCCTCGACGAGCTGGACGGCACCACGGTCGAGCAGTACACGCCCGAGCGCGTCGACCACCGCCGGGCCGGATTGACCCGCGAACGCACCGTCTACGGGATCGACGGGCGGCTCGTCGCCGACGGGACGGTCGAGGGGGGCGACGACCCGCTCGATCTCGACGACGCCGACGCGGTCGGGGAGGCGGGCGGCTCCGAGAGCGACGCCGCGGTCGTCGAGATCCACGGCGAGGGCGGCCTCTACGTCAAGGAGCTGATCGGCGGGGACGACGGCCGCACCGAGCCGAGCCTGGCGGGGCTGCTCGGAACCGCGGCGGCGGTGACCGCCCTCGACGTGCTCGCGGTCGAGGGCGAGGCCGAGCCGTTCGAACGCGAGGCGTACTTCAGGGACGAGCCGAGGGACTCCGCGGACGACGGATCGGGGGAGGTGACCGACGAATGAACGTCACGGACGGCCAGCTGAAGGCGTTCTACCTGTTCGGGATCGCGCTGAACGCGGTCGCGCTCGCCTTCTCGGTCGACGAGGGCGAGTACCTGTTCGCGAGCGCCTTCGCGTTCATCATCCTCTACCTGATGTTCCGCTACCGGATGATCGCGGGCGAGTAGTCCGGCGGTCCCGATCGCCCCGATTTATCTCCCCCCGCGACGACCGCCCGCCTAGCATGCCGTTCGGCGTCGACGAAGCGGGGAAGGGGCCGGCGATCGGCGCGATGGTCGCGGCCGCGGTCTGGGTCGACGATCGGTCGCACCTCCCCGGGGGAATCGCGGACTCGAAGGACCTCTCGCCGACCCGCCGGGAGGAGCTGGCGGCGCGGCTGCGCGGCGACGATCGGATCGCCGTCGGCGTTCGCTCGACCCCGCCTGCGCGCATCGACGCCCCCGAGACGGACATGAACGGCCTGGCGGTCGAGGCCCACGCGGGCGCGATCGAGGCCGCCCTGGAGGCCGTTCCGACCGACGGTCGGCCGGTCGTTCCCGGGGGACTCTGCGACGCCTGCGACACCGACGCCGATCGCTTCGCCCGCCGGGTCGCCGACGCCTGCGCGCTCGAGGTTCGCGTGGACGCCCGCCACGGCGCCGACGGCGACGACCCGCTCGTGGGCGCGGCGAGCGTGATCGCGAAGGTCGCCCGCGACGCGCACGTCGACGAGCTCGCGGCCGAGTACGGCGACGTGGGAAGCGGCTATCCGAGCGACCCGACGACGCGCGCCTTTCTGGAGTCCTACGTCGCCGAGGAGGGCGAGCTCCCGCGGTGCGCCCGCCGGTCGTGGGCGACGTGTCGGGACGTGCTCGCGGCGGCCGCCCAGACCGGTCTCGGCGACTTCGGGGGCGAGTGAGCCCCTCCGAACCGGAGGCGGGCCCGGCCGATCGACCGGCGAGCGGTGCGGGGACGACGGCGCGCCCGAACCGGAGCAGATACTATTTTACCGGGCGCGCGCAGATGCCTCGCCATGGATCTCTCCCCCGAGGAGTACGGGGCCTACTGGGGCGGGTCGGTGCGGATCGCCGCGGGCGTCCTGCTTTCGGTCTTCGGCTACCGGTTCGCCGACCAGTTCATGGGCCACGGCGACTTCGGGCCGACGGCGCTCGGCGCCTTTCTCTTTTCGGGTCTCGTGCTGGTGGGGACGTTCGTGGCGATGCTGGGGGTGGCCAGGGTGGTCCGGACGGCGGTCGACGCGGAGATGCGGAGCTGACGCACGCTCACGATTCCGCGCCGGGTACACTCTCGCCCCGTCGTTCCGCGCCGGGTACACTCTCGCCCCGTCG
>SKPV01000091.1 GCA_007119345.1 Halovivax sp. | reverse complement strand
GTCGCCTTCGCGGCCACCGCCCTCCGGCCGCCGTCGCCCGCGTCGTTCGGTCCGGACCGCGTCGCCGCGGCGATCCGTCGGTCCGTCACCGATCCGGCCGAGGCGACCGCGCTCGCCGCGCTGGCGTGCTTCGCCCTCGGCGCCGCCCTCAACCCCGGGTTCTACCCGTTCGGGTTCCTGGCGGGCCTGACGGCGATCCTCATCTACGTCGGTCGGATGCAGGGGACGTCGTCCCTGCCCGAACCGCCCTCACCGCCGCGCCATCCATAGGCCGTTCCCGACGACCGGCCCGTTCGTCGCCCTCGTCGCCGATCGAGTCCGCGGGACGACGGCGCACGGCGCGGTCGGTTCGAAGCCCTTATACATCGCAGTTGGATAGATTCGACAGACTCGCTGGGCGGCGGGCACCAGCGGGCACCCGTTCGGCTCCGGCCACGGGTCGGGATGTGGATCGCGTCGCGATCTGAACCAGGAAACGCCCGCGGTGAGACAGATGGCACGAAGCTTCTACTCCCATATCAAGGACGCCTGGAAGAACCCCGGGGACGGCAAGCTCGGGGAGCTCCAGTGGCAACGCAAACAGGAGTGGCGCCGTCAGGGCGCCATCGAGCGCATCGACCGACCGACCCGGCTGGACAAGGCCCGCGAGCTCGGCTACAAGGCCAAGCAGGGCATCGTCCTCGTTCGGGTGTCGGTCCGCAAGGGGACCGCGCGCAAGCAGCGGTTCACCGCGGGCCGACGCTCGAAGCGCCAGGGCGTCAACCGGATCGGCCGGCGCAAGAACATCCAGCGCATCGGCGAGGAGCGCGCCTCGCGCAAGTACCCCAACCTGCGCGTGCTCGGTAGCTACTGGGTCGGCGAGGACGGCTCGCAGAAGTGGTACGAGATCATCCTCGTGGATCCGGAACACCCCGCGATCCAGAACGACGACGACCTCAACTGGATCTGCGACGACAGCCACAAGAACCGCGCGTTCCGCGGCCTGACCAACGCGGGCAAGTCCAACCGGGGCCTCTACAACCGCGGCAAGGGCACCGAGAAGGTTCGCCCGTCGAACGTGCGCGGCAAGGGCGGCGGGAAGTAACGGCGCGGTACGCTGCCCGGTTTTTGCAGCCGACGCGGATGGCGGCCGGGTTTTGCGACGGCCGCGATCGACGCGGATGGCGGCCGGGTTTTGCGACGGCCGCGATCGACGCGAGCGACACGATCGTCCGGCTGTGAGGCCGCACGCCCGACCTGGGTCTCGCGTCGCCGAGATCCCCCGTGTTCGCCACGCCCGACGCCGATTCGTGTCAACGGAACGTACTTGTAAGGGCGGCGAGTACGCATCCCATGACCCTCCTCCGTCGCGAGTACGCGGTGCCGGCAGCGGTGTACCTCGGGGCCGTCATCCTGATCACGTTCCCCGCCACGATGGTGCTCACCGCCCTCGGGTCGGCGGGACTCGAGGCGCTCGGCGTCGACCACCACCTGGCGCACGGACTCGTCCTCGCGGCGTCGTTCCTGATCGCGCTCCAGCTCGCGGTCGAAGCCGCCGCCCTCCAGCTGGGGGGCGTGGAGGCCCTCCATCGCGGATCGAGGCGGCAGGCGATCGTCCGGCACGCGGCGTTCGCTGGGGGCGCGTTCCTCGTGCTCGCGTTCGTCACGGTCGTCGGACTCGGGACCGCCGCGGCGGAGTTCGGCCCGCCGGCCGCGGTCCTCGGCGGCCTCCTCGCGCTGGCCGGGGGCTGGGCGCTGGTGCGGGGCGGGCGGTCGTTCCTCGCGGGGTATCGTTCCGGGGCTAACCCGCGGTGAGCGCGGCCGATCGATGGGTCTCGAGCGACCGCCATCGTCGACGGTCCGGGCTCGACACCGGAGGATTCGCCGTCCGGCGCGACGCGGGTGAGCGCACGATCCGGGACCGACCGCTCGCGATCTCGCGTCGGGAACGCCGCCCGTGGCCTTAACCCACAGGCCGGCGTACTCGTCACCATGACCGACCACATCCTCGTCCCGTTCGACGACTCCGAACGTTCCACCCAGGCGCTCGAGTTCGCCCTGCGAGAACACCCCGAGGCCCGGATCACCGCGTTGCACGTCGTCGATCCCAGCGACTTCTACGCGGCGACCGGCATGGAGGGCGGCGCGATGGCCAACTACGACGAGATCATGAGCCACCAGAACGAGCGCGCCGAGAACCTCCTCGCCGAGGCGACCGAGCTCGCCGAGGGGGCCGGCCGGGAGCTCGACACCGACCACGTCGTCGGCAGCGTCTCGCGGTCGATCATCGCGTACGTCGAGGACTCCGACGTCGACCACGTCGTGATGGGCAGTCACGGTCGGACCGGCGCCCGGCGGATCCTGCTGGGCAGCGTCGCGGAGACGGTGGCGCGCCGGTCGCCCGTTCCGGTAACGATCGTCCGCTGAGGCTCGTCCGTTCCGGTAACGATCGCCCGCTGCGGATCGCCCGCTGCGGATCGCCCGCTGCGGATCGCCCGCTGCGGATCGAGCGCGGGCGCGTGCGGGCCGCTCAGTCGAGAGTCCGCTCCAGGCTCGGCGAGAACGACTGATCCCTCGCGACGACGGTCTCCGGCTCGAACCTGATCAACCCCCAGCGGTCGGGGTCGATGTCGACGAAGCGTTCGTCCCACGCCTCTCGATCCGGTCCGAGGTACCGCGCTAGCAGTCGGTTCGCCCGCTCCTCGTCGAAGGGAACGATCTCGGCTCGGCCGCGCATCCCGACGTGGCGGACGCGCCCGGTCTCGGCGTCGAAGTCGACGATCGCGACCGCCGTCTCCGGCGTCCGCTCGACGCGCGTGGCGTAGGACTTCTCGACGGTGTCGGCGATGATCCAGATGCGATCGTCCTCCCACAGGTACCACAGCGGCGAGAGCCGCGGATGGCCCTCGGATGAAGTTTGGGCGAGAAAGCAAAACAGCGGACGGTCGAGCACCGCGTCGAGGTCGTCCTCGAGGGTTCGGTCGACGATTTCCATACGGACGGGTGGCCCGCGCGATACGTATTCGTTTCCTGAAATCGATTTCAGTGCCCCGGCGGGACGGGTCCGGTCGGTCGGTCCGCGAGACCCGAATCCGTCCCGCCGTCGGCGTCCGGGTTCGGGTCTCAGTTCCGCAGGAAGTCCGGCTCGGTCCGCTTCTCCTCGCGCTCGGACTCCAGGTGCGCGCGGAACTCGTCGATCTCGACGTCGTACTCCTGGTCCTCGAAGCGGTCGCGCACGGAGATCGTGCCGGCGTCGGCCTCGTCGCCGCCGACGATGATCTGGTAGGGGACGCGGTCGTCGTGGGCCGCGCGGATCTTTCGGCCGAGGGTGGCGTCGCTCTCGTCCACTTCGACGCGGAAGGCCTCGAATTCGTCGGCGACCTGGCGGGCGTAGTCGCGGTTGTCGTCGGAGATGGGGAGCACGCGCAGTTGCTCGGGGGCGAGCCAGAGCGGGAAGTTACCCTCGTAGTGCTCGATGAGCATCATGAAGAAGCGCTCGTAGCTGCCGTACAGCGCCCGGTGGATCATCACGGGCCGGTGGGACTCGTTGTCCTCGCCGACGTAGGAGAGGTCGAATCGCTCGGGCATGTTGAAGTCCAGCTGGACGGTGGGGCCGTCCCAGCTGCGACCGATGGCGTCCTCGAAGGCGAAGTCGATCTTCGGCCCGTAGAAGGCGCCGTCGCCGGCCTCGATCTCGTACTCGTGCTCGCGAGACTCGAGGACGGCCTCGAGCTGGGACTCGGCTTTCTCCCAGATCTCGTCGCTACCGACGGACTTCTCGGGTCGGGTCGCCAGCGCCATCTCGTACTCGAGGTCGAACGTCTCGAGGACGTCCGAGATCATGTCGAGGATGCGTTCGACCTCGGCCTCGATCTGGTCGGGCCGGACGAAGAGGTGGCCGTCGTCGATCGTGAACGCCCACACGCGCGAGAGACCCGAGAGTTCGCCGCGTTGCTCCTTGCGGTAGACCTTCCCGTTCTCCGCGTAGCGGATCGGCATGTCGCGGTAGCTCCAGGAGTGGTCCTGGAAGATGGAGGCGTGGCCCGGGCAGTTCATCGGCTTCAGGCCGAACTCGTCGTCGCCGAGCTCGAAGACGAACATGTCCTCGCGGTAGTTCTCGTAGTGGCCCGAGCGCTTCCAGAGGTCCGTCTTGAAGAGGTGCGGGGTCTCGACGTACTCGTAGTCGGCCTCGCGGTTGAGCTCCTCGACGAAGTCTTCGAGCTCGCGGAGCACGGTCTTGCCGGGCGGGTGGTACAGCGGCAGGCCGGGACCCGTGACGTCCTGGATCGAGAAGAGATCCATCTCGCGGCCGATCTTCCGGTGGTCGCGTTCGGCGGCCTCCTCGCGCCGTTCGAGGAAGTCCTCGAGGGCGGACTCCGCTTCGAAGGCCGTCCCGTAGATGCGGGTTTGCATCGGATTCTCCTCGTCGCCGCGCCAGTAGGCGCCCGCGATCTCGAGCAGCGTGAGGGCGCCGATCTCGCCCGTCGAGTCGACGTGCGGGCCGGCACAGAGGTCCGCCCACTCGCCCTGTCTGTAGAACGAGACCGTCTCGGAGTCCTCGGCGAACTCCTCGAGGAGCTCGAGCTTGTAGGGCTCGTCGGCGAGTCGCTCTCGGGCCTCCGCGATCGAGACCTCCTCGCGCTCGATCTCGTAGTCGGCCGCGACGATTTCTTCCATCTCGGCCTCGATGCGCTCGAGGTCATCCTCGTCGACGTCGAGGTCGTCGAAGTCGTAGTAGAAGCCCTCGTCGGTCGGCGGGCCGATGGCCAGTTTCACCCGGTCCTCGTCGAACAGGCGCTCGACGGCCTGGGCGAGACAGTGCGAGGCCGAGTGGCGCATCACGCGCAGGTACTCCTCGGAGCCGTCGGTGACGATCTCGAGTTCGGCGCCGTCGTAGACGGGTTCCTCCCTGGCGACGAGCTCCCCGTCGAGTTTGCCCGCGACCGTGTCGCGGCCGAGGCCGGGGCCGATCTCGTAGGCGCAGTCCTCGACGGTCGCGCCCGGCTCGACCGCGAGCTCGGATCCGTCGGGCAGTACGACCGCTATCTGTGACGCTGATTCTGAATCTGACATGGATTGCGTACGTGCTCTGGTGGCGTGTCCGCCCGCACCGCGGGCTGTCCGATCGAGTTCGACCCAGCACACGGTAGGTGGAAGTCAAAGGCGGGCGACGAGCCCTGTAAAGCGGACACCTACCATCGTGGCTACGCGTAGATGAGACCGGGATAAAAGTATTGTGATGGTGCGAGCGGCCTTCGGGGCCGGCCCGGCGCGTCGCCCCCTTGCGAGGCTCCCGGCTGCCCCGGGCCGCTCAGCCGACTGTCGGCCGTCCGTCGGACCGATACGCGTTTTTCGCGCGGCGTCGTGCGTGAGGTATGACCAGTCGACGCGATCGGGCGAGCGGCGACGGGCGCGGGCGGACGATCCGGGCCGTGCTGTTCGACTTCGACAACACGCTCTACCCCTACCCGCCGTGCAACCGCGCCGGGAAGGCGACCGCGCGGGAGGTCGCCCGCGAGCGCGGATACGAGTTCGGGGACGACGAGGCGTTCGAGACCTTCTACCGCCGGGGACGCGCGGCGGTAAAGCGGGAGGTTCCCGGGACGGCCGCCTCCCACGAGCGCTTCCTTTACTTCAAGGCGGCGCTGGAGGACCGCACCGGGACGGCCCGGCCGGCCGACGCGCTGGCGCTCGGCGAGGCCTACTGGGAGGGGTATCTCGACGCGATGTCGCCCTTCCCCGACGCCGAGGAGACGCTGGCCGAGCTGTGCGATCGGGGGATCGACGTCGCGATCGTGACGAACCTCACGACGCGGATCCAGCTGCGCAAGCTCGCCCGCCTGGGGATCGGCGAGTACGTCGATGCGCTGGTCACCTCCGAGGAGGTGGGGCAGGAAAAGCCCGGATCGGCCCCCATCACACGTGCGCTGGCGAGGCTGGATCGCCGGCCCTCCGAGGCCGCGATGGTCGGCGACGACGTCGAGGCCGACGTCGTCGGGGGTAACGCCGCGGGCCTGGAGACGGTGCTGTTCAACGCCGACGTCGACGGACCGCTGGCCGAACCGCGGAAACCCGATCACCGGATCGACGACTTCGCCGACGTCCTCGAGGTGGTCTCGTGATCCTCGACGCCGAGCGCCGGACCGTGGTCGAGCGCGCCCCGGACCTCGCCGCCCTCACGCCGGGCCGAACCGGCAACCTGAGCGTCCGCGACGGGACGGACGGGGACGCGTTCGCGATCACGCCCACGGGTGTTCCGTACGACGCGTTCGACGCGGCGGACGTACCGGTCGTGGGCGTCGACGGCGAGCGCCGCACCGGCGACATGGCGCCGAGCAGCGAGGTGCCGATGCACGCCGCGATCTACCGGCGGGCGAACGTCGGCGCGATCGCTCACGCGCACTCACCCTGGTCGACCGCGATGGCGGTCGCTCGCGAACCGCTGGCGCCGATCCACTACATGATCGTCGCCGTCGGCGATCGGGTGCCGGTCGCCGAGTACGCGCCCTACGGGACGGACGAACTGGCCGAGAACGTCGTTCGCGCGATGGACGACGCCGGGTCGACCGCCTGCTTTCTCGAGAACCACGGGCTGGTGGTCACCGCCGACGACGCGGCGACGGCCCTGGAGAACGCTGTCCACGTCGAGAGCATCGCGGCCCTGTACCTCCGGACGCGGGCCGCGGGCCTGGAGCCGCGGACGCTCACCGACGAACAGCTGGCGACCGTCCGCGAGCAGTTCGAATCGTACGGGCAGGGGTAGCCGGTGACCGGGCGTCGGCCACGGCGGGGATCGGGACCGACGGCGGTGCGGGTTCAGTCCCGGTCGGCGTCGGCGAGCAGCTCGCTCGCCGTCACGAGCGCCTCCACCTCGACGCCGGCGTCCTCGACGTTCTCGCGCCCGCCCTCCTCGCGGTCGACGACGACGAGCGCGCGCTCGACGGTCGCGCCCGCCTCGCGCAGCGCCTCGACCGCGTCGATCAGGCTCGTTCCCGTCGTGACGATGTCCTCGACGACGACGACCGCCTCGCCCTCCTCGAGGGCGCCCTCGATCAGGTTTCCGGTGCCGTACTCCTTGCGCTGCTTGCGCGCGATGACGTACGGGACGCCCGCGGCGACGCACGTCGCGGCCGCGAGCGGGACGCCGCCGAGGGCGACGCCGGCCAGTTTGTCGTCGGATTCGATTCGCTCCCCGAACGCCTCGGCGATCAGATCCAGACAGCGCGGATCCGTCTCGAAGAGGTACTTGTCGACGTAGTAGTCGCTCGTCCCGCCGTGGGAGAGTTCGAACTCGCCGAAGCGGACGGCGTCGGCCTCCCTGAGGGCGTCGATGAGTTCCCGATCGGCCATGGTCGAACGGGCACAGTCCAGCGAGATAAGCGGTGTGGAACGCGGGCCGGCAACGTTCACCCGAGTGGCCGCTTCTCGCGATGACGCGCCCGGCGCGGCACGACGGCCGTTTGGCGATCCCCTGCGGCTCGGGGATTCGGTCTCCGGTTCGCCAGCGCGGCTAGCCGAGCGGACGGAGGGTACCGAACGACTATCGTCGACGTCCGTCACCACGGCTCGTCCTTGAACCCGAGCCAGTACGCCGCGACGTTCGTCGAGACGTGCAGGATCGGGGTCAGGACGAAGATCACGACGAGCACGCCGAGCGTGAACCAATCCGTGAACCAGCCGGGCGCGGCGACGAACGCGAACGCGAGCGAGACGACGACGAAGTCGAGCTGGTCGACCAGCGGGAACGGGGCGCCGCGCTCGCGGCCGGTCCGGCGCTTGAGGAACGAGGCCAATATGTCGCCGCACATCGCGCCGAACGGGAGCGCGAGGACGGCCGCGGCGGGGAAGGTCGGCAGATCCGCGCCGATCGCGCTCCCGACGTCGCCGGCGACGGCGTTGAGCGCGAGCGCCAGGAGCGCCCCCGCCGCCGTGCCGACGGCCGTCCCTCGCCAGGTCTTACCGTCGCCGAGCACGCGCTTTTCGCCCCAGGTTCGGCCGCCGTCGATCGGCCGCCCGCCGCCGGCCAGCACCGCGGCGTTGTTCGGCACGTACGCGGGCAACATCAGCCAGAACGCGACGATGACCGTCTCCACGAGTGCCATGTCGGTCGGGCGAACGCACCCCCGTCCCTTAAACGATATCCAAACCGGCTCGCTCCGCGGCCGGCGTTCCGACGCGCCGCCCGTTCGGCGTTCCGACGCGCCGCCCGTTCGGCGTTCCGACCCGCTGCTGATTCTAACTCCCACCGGACGCCCGGTCGAATCCGACCGACGATGACTCGGACGTCAGCCGGACGCCGGGCCGGACCGCCCGGTCATCGACCCGGACCCGACCGGCCGCGGCGCCGAATCATCAACGCCCATATATCCAGCCCCGAATGGGTCGCGTATGCTCCCGCCGATCGCCCGCCGCTTCGTCGCCGGCGAGTCGCCGGCCGCCGCGCTCGAACACGCTCGCGAACTGAACGAGCGCGACGTGGCGGTCATCCTGAACCTGCTCGGCGAACACTACGACGATCCCGAACCCGCCGAGGCCGACGCCGCGGCCTACCGGCAGCTGATCGACGACATCGCCGACGCGGACCTCGACGCATGCGTCTCGATCAAACCCTCCCAGCTCGGCCTCGATCTCGGCGAAGATCGGTTCCGAGCGCTACTCGAGGAGGTCGTCGCCCGCGGCGCCGAGCGCGACGTCTTCGTCTGGGTCGATATGGAAGATCACACGACGACCGACGCGACGCTCGACGCCTTCGAGGACCTGGCCCGCGAGCACTGGAGCGGCGAGGGACCCGACGGAGGGATCGGTCTCTGCGTCCAGGCGAACCTGAAACGAACCCGTGAGGACGTCGAGCGCCTCGCCGACGTCCCCGGCAAGGTCCGCTTCGTGAAGGGCGCCTACGACGAACCCGCGGACGTCGCCTACGCGGACAAATCGCGGGTGAACGAGGCCTACCGCGAACTCCTGGAGTACGCGTTCGACCGCTACGACGGCGGGATCGCGATCGGCAGCCACGACCCCGAGATGATCGACTACGCGAAGGAGCTCCACGAGGAACGCGGCGCCGACTTCGAGGTGCAGATGCTGATGGGCGTTCGCGAGGACGCCCAGGTTGAGCTCGCGGCCGAGGGCTACGAGGTCTGGCAGTACGCCCCGTACGGGAAGAAGTGGAAGTCGTACTTCTGGCGGCGGATCCGCGAGCGCAAGGAGAACCTCACCTTCGCCCTGCGGGCGATTCTCGGCCGATAGTCGGCCGACCGCTAACGACGACGCGCGACGGTTCGCCGGTCGGCCGCACAAGCGAGATCCGGTCGCTCGACGGACGGACCGCAGGGACCGCCGATCGGAGAGACGTCCTCGCCGCGTCACGAATGGAAGCGCTCTTACGCTCACGGTGAGAGAACCCGAATATGACGTCGTGGAAGCGGGATTTCGCGAGCGGGCTCGTCGTCCTCGGGCCCATCCTCATCACGCTCTTCGTCCTCTACTGGCTCTACGGGTTCGTCGCCGGACTGACTCCCGGGTTCATCCTGCCGGACGACCTTCTTCACGGGATCGTCGACGACGAGAACCTCGCCGAGCGTCTCACCGGACTGTTGCGCGTGTTCGTCACGCTCTCCGTGCTCACCATCCTCATCTTCGCCATCGGCTACCTCATGCGGACCACCGTCGGCGGACTGGTCGAGCGCCTGCTCGACGACGTGGCGAACCGACTTCCCGGCCTTCGGGTGGTCTACAACGCCTCGAAGATGGCCGCCGAGACCGCCTTCGGCGAACAGGAGAGCCTCCAGGAACCCGTCAAGCTCGAGGTCTGGGAGGGGCTGCGCATGACCGCCTTCCGGACCGGCAAGTCGGCCGACGACGGCCGGGAAGTGCTGTTCCTCCCGACGTCGCCGAACATCACGACCGGCTTCGTCATCGAGGTCGAGCCCGAGCGGCTCACGGAACTCGACGAGGACGTCGAGGACGCGCTCACACGCGTCCTCAGCGCGGGATTCGGCGACGCCGACCGCGGGCGCAGCATGGACGCCGGCGTCCCGATCGACGTGGTCGACGAGGGCGCGGCGAAGCAACAGGACGACGACTAACGACGAACTTTCACGCTGCGCTCGGGCGCGACGGCGCCAGCACTGCTGGCGCACGTCGCGTCGTCGCTCGGTAAAACTTCGATGAAAAGCACTCCTCCCTCCCCGCCAGCCGCGCGAGGCGCGGCTTCTGGGTCGGTCGTCGACCCGCTCGCTCGTCCGCGCGGCGGACTCGCTCGCGGCGGGAATGCTGGACGGAAGCCTGCCCTCCCCCGGGTCGCGCGCTCGTCGGATTCCGGCGAGCGCGCTCCCCGCCCGAAACCGGTTCTCCTGAAGGCAGTGCTCCATTGAAATCCGGGGCCGGGAGCGTCTCTCGGTGCACTGCGCCGAGGGCGCGACCCGGGGGAGGGCAG
>SKPV01000156.1 GCA_007119345.1 Halovivax sp. | reverse complement strand
GGGCGAACTCAAAACAGCGCCGCGACGACCGCCGACGCCGGGGCGAACTCAAAACAGCGCCGCGACGACCGCCGACGCCGTCTCGTTCAGGGCGTCGGCGCGCTCGTCGATCCGGTCGGCGAAGAGCGCGTCCAGAAAGATTCCGGTGACGTGGGCCTCGACGAACGCCGCGAGCGCGAGCAGGAGCCAGGCGAAGACGACCAGCAGCGCGGTTCGGACGAGGTAGGGCTTCGTGGCGAACGACTCCCGGCGACCGAGCACCCGCTGACCGAACCGGTGGAGGAGCCGGAAGCCGACGCCCGCGGCGATGAAGAGCGCGGTCAGCTCGAAGATTCCGTGGGGCGCGAGGCCGACGACGATGAAATCCGCCCCGACGACGCCGCCGACGACCCAGGCGACGTTCCCGACGATGATCCCGTTGAAGACGAGGATGTACGCCGTCAGGATGCCGAGCGTGATCGCTCCGGCGATGGCCATGAGGAACGGCACCGAGTTGTTCCGGAGGAACCACTCGGCCGTCAGGTCCTCCTCCTCGATGCCCTCGAAGGGATGCTCCCCGAGGGCCTCCGCGATCAACTCGAGGACGTCGTATCCGGCCGCGCCGATCGCGAGGCCGACGGCGGCGCCGAACGCGAACAGCGCCACCGTGAAGCCGACGTAGCGGCGGTGCTCGGCCCAGCCGTCGGCGAGCAGCTGGAGGAGTTCGGGGCGCTCGCGCAGGCCGAACAGCCCGGTGGCGAGGAAGACGACGCCGAGCCCGGCCGCCCCGAGGGCCGCCGGCAGCTCCCCCTGGAACTGCACGAGGAGCGCCGTCAGGAACGACACGACCCCGAGCGCGCTCAGCAGGGCCGCCCAGCGGCGAACGGTCTCGGGATCGGGATCGGCGTCGAACCCGGGCGCTGACGGCGGCGGGTCTCGCTCCGGCGGTTCGTCCCCGACGCGGTCGGGCGCGTCGACGTCGAGATCCAGCGACGGGTCGATCGGAATCCGATCGTCCCGGGCTTCGGACGCCTCCCCCTCGTCGGCCGTCGGTCGGTTCGGTTCCGCAGTCCCGGGGCGCGTCGCCGTCCGGTCGCCCTCCTCGCCGGGGTCGCCGCGACGTCCGTCCACGGGGTCGCCGCGCCGCCCGTCGCCGTTCCCCGCCCCGGAAGACCCATCGCCCCTCACGTCCGGCACCCGGGGCGACCGGCGGACGGGGCGGTCCGCGGGCGGGTCCCCGGAGTCGGTCGACCCCGACCGACCGTCCTCGCGCGATCGCTCGTCCATGGCGGCCGTTAGGTGGTACGGGTGGTAAAGCCTCGTCGTTCCGCAGCGACGACGCGGTCGCCGCGGCGCTCCGCCGAGCGGGGCGGCGGTCCTCGGGATATCGGCGTTCGACGGTCCCGACTGATCGACGTTCGACGACCTCCACCTGATCGGCGTTCGACGGTCCCGACTGATCGACGTTCGACGACCGCCACCTGATCGACGTTCGACGAATTCCACCTGATCGGCGTTCGACGGCCCCACACGGCCGGAGCGGATCGCCACGCTATAAGGCGAACGGGGGCGAATCCTCCGGGCATGACCACGCTCGCAATCACCGACGGCCGAGTACTGGGTCCGGACCTGACCGTCGAGCGCGCAGACGTCCTCGTCGACCGCGAGACGGGGGAGATCCGCGAGGTCGGCCCGGATCTCGCCGGCGACGCCGAGGCGACCCTCGACGCGTCGGACTCGCTGGTGACGCCCGGGTTCGTCAACGGCCACTGCCACGTCTCGATGACGCTCCTGCGAGGGTACGCCGACGACAAGCGCCTCGACGCCTGGTTGCGAGAGGACATCTGGCCGGTCGAGGCGGCGCTCACGCCGGAGGCGGTCGAGGCGGGGGCGGAGCTCGGGATCCTGGAGATGATCGCGGGGGGAACGACCGCCTTCGCGGACATGTACTTCGAGATGGACCGGGTGGCGGCGGCGGTCGAGAAGTCGGGCGTCCGAGCGCTGTTGGGCCACGGCGTCATCTCCGCCGGGAAGGACCTCGAGGCGGCCCGCGAGGACGCCGAGGAGGGGCTGGCGATCGCCCGCGACCTCGACGGCGCCGCGGACGGCCGGGTTCGGGCGGCGTTCATGCCCCACTCGCTGACCACCGTCGACCCCGAGCTCTACGAGGAGTTCGTCCCGAGGGCCCGCGAGGCGGGCCTGCCGATTCACATCCACGCGAACGAGACCGAAGACGAGGTGACGCCGATCGTCGAGGACCGCGGGGTGCGGCCGCTCGAGTACGCCCGCGAGCTGGGGGTGCTGGAGGCCGAGGACTTCCTCGCCCACGGCGTCCACCTGGACGAACGCGAGATCGAGCTCCTCGCCGAAACCGGCGCGAGCGTGGCCCACTGTCCGGCCTCGAACATGAAGCTCGCGAGCGGGATGGCGCCGGTCCAGCGGCTGCTCGACGCCGGCGTCACGGTCGGCCTCGGCACCGACGGCGCCGCCTCGAACAACGACCTCTCGATGCTGGACGAGATGCGCGACGCCGCCATGGTGGGCAAGCTCGCGACCGGCGACGCGGCGGCCGTCCCCGCCGAGGCCGTCGTGGAGATGGCGACTCGCGGGAGCGCCGAGGCGCTCGGCTTGCCCGGCGGGCGGATCGAGCCGGGCGCGCCCGCCGACCTGGCCGTGATCGACCTCGAGCGGCCCCACCTCACCCCCGCCCACGACCTCGTGAGCCACCTCGCCTACGCCGCGGCCGCC
>SKPV01000125.1 GCA_007119345.1 Halovivax sp. | reverse complement strand
GCGTCGCGAAGTGGTCGGTGTCTACGACCTCCATCGTCTGCATGTCGAAGCCACGACCCTGGAGGGCGAGCGCAAGCTGGAACGCGGCGTCGCGGTCGGCGGCGTCGAAGATCACGATGAAATCGTAATCCCCGAGGACGGCGTAGGTGTCGAGCAACTCCACGTCGAGTTGGAGTTCCCGAATGTCGGCCCGGAGTTCTCCCCAGATCGAGGCGAGTTCCTGGACGTTCTGAAAGTCGCGATCGACGTTGACGAGCGACGTATACGTCGGCATACCGGCATCTTCGGCGGCAGTCGTAAAAAGCCGTTCTGTCCGCGCGACGTTCCGGACCGAAACGCCTCGATCGTTTCGTACACGCTCCGTCCTCGGGGTCGTTTCAGACGCCCCCGAACCAGTTTCATACACTCCCCATCCCCGAGGGTTTTTGCACAGTGGTCGCCTACCCCTGGGTCATGCGGAACGCGAAGATCGTCTGTACGCTGGGACCGTCGTCCGACGACCGGGCCACGATTCGGGCGATGGCTGACGCCGGCATGGCGGTTGCGCGGCTCAACGCCAGTCACGGTTCGACGGCCGACCGTCGGAGGCTCCTCCGGGCGATTCGAGCGGTGGACGCCGCTACCGACGAGCCGCTGGCGTCCATGCTCGACCTCCAGGGACCGGAGGTCAGAACCCGGCCGCTCGACGATCCCGTCGTTCTCGATGCCGGCTCCGAGATCCGGTTCGTGGACGGCGCGGGTGATCCACCGGGGCGAATTGGCCTGACGGCTGACGTCTCCGCCGTCGACGTCGGCGATCGGATCCTGCTCGACGACGGTCGGCTCGAAACGACGGTGACGGCGGTCGAGGGCGGCGAGGTGGTCGTCCACGTCGATGCCGGCGGCGAGATCGACGGCCGCGAGGGGGTGAACGTCCCCGGCGTCGACCTCGCACTGGAGCCGGTGACCGAGTCGGATCGACGAGAACTCGAACTCGCCGTCGAGGCAGACGCCGACTTCGTCGCGGCAAGCTTCGTCGGCGACGCGGACGACCTGTACGCCGTCGGCGAGGCGATCGAATCGTTCGGCGGCGAGATCCCGGTGATCGCCAAGGTCGAACGTGCGGACGCCGTCGAGAACCTCGACGGGATCGTCGAGGCGGCGTACGGCGTGATGGTCGCCCGCGGGGACCTCGGCGTCGAGTGCCCGATGGAGGAGGTTCCGGTCATCCAAAAGCGGATCATCCGGCGGTGTCGGGAGGCCGGCGTGCCGGTGATCACCGCGACGGAGATGCTCGACTCGATGATTCAGGCCCGCCGGCCGACCCGTGCCGAGGCCTCCGACGTGGCGAACGCCGTCCTCGACGGGAGCGACGCGGTGATGCTGTCAGGCGAGACCGCCATCGGCGATCATCCCGTCCGGGTCGTCGAGGCGATGGATCGAATCGTCCGCGAGGCCGAAGCCAGCGAGGAGTACGTCGAACTCCGGGAGAGTCGGGTGCCGACCGCGGAGGCACGAACGGGTGCGCTCGCACGCTCGGCGCGCTACCTCGCCCGCGACATCGGAGCGAGCGCCGTCGTTGCCGCAAGCGAGTCGGGGTACACCGCGTTAAAAACGGCGAAGTTCCGTCCGGGCGTCCCGGTCGTGGCCGCGACCCCAGACGACGGAGTCCGTCGTCGACTCGCCCTCTCCGGTGGCGTCAGGCCGACCGGCGTGACCTTCGCCGACGAGGGGGCGGACGCCGTGATCGACGAGGCCGTCCGCGCCGCGCTCGCGGCGGGTGTCGCTGAGAGCGGCGGGACCGTGGTCGTCCTCGCGGGGATGATGACCGAACTCGAGGGCACCAGAACGACCAACACGCTCAAAGTCCACGTCGCGGCGGAGACGATTGCGGTCGGCCGGGGCGTCGTCGGCGGGCGGGCGACGGGTCCGCTCGTGCGCTCGGCCGATGGTGCGATCGGGGCGGTTCCCGAGGGTGCGATCCTCGCGCTCGGCGCTGACTTCGCCGAGCGGTTCGAGGGCGACCTCTCCCGACTCGGCGGGATCGTCTCGGCACGGCCGGGCCTGACCGGCTACGCCGCGATGGTCGCCCGTGAGATCGGTATCCCGATGATCAGCGGCGCGCACGTCGAGGAGAGCGTCCCCGATCGAACGGTCGTCACCGTCGACGGCGAACGCGGCGTCCTCTACGAGGGAGACATGGACCCACAGTAGCCGAGAGACTGATCGACCGCAACGACCCGTCGGGGTGGGAAAGTGTTTTTCCCGCAGCCTCCCAAGGGGGGGCATGGTGGAGGAGATCGTTCCGGGCGGCTTGCCCGTGTTGTTGCTTACCGTCGGGATCGCGCTCTCCATCGCCGAGGCGCTCGCTCCGGGTGCACACCTCATCGTCCTCGGTGTCGCGCTGATCGTCGCGGGGATCGTCGGTCTGCTGTTCGCCGAAATCGGCCTCCTCGGTGGACTGGGGCTGTCGCTCGTGCTCGCGTTAACCGTCCTGATCACGGGGGCAATCTCGCTGTTCGTCTACAGGGAGTTCGATTTTTACGGCGGCAAGGGGGTCGCCCGCACCAGCGACTCGACCTCCCTCCGCGGCGCGACCGGACGGGTTACTGAACGGGTCACGCCGACCAGCGGCGTGGTGAAACTCGATCGAGGCGGGTTCTCCCCACACTACCAGGCCCGGTCGATGGACGACGAGATTCCCGAGGGAACCGAGGTGATCGTGGCGGATCCGGGCGGTGGAAACGTGCTTCGGGTGGCT
>SKPV01000213.1 GCA_007119345.1 Halovivax sp. | reverse complement strand
TCACGATCGCCCTCGGCGGTGCCTGCAGCGGCTGTGGCATCTCGCCGATGACGATCCAGGCGATCAAGAGCCGGATGGTCAAAGAGATCCCCGAAATCGAGCAGGTCAACGCCCACACCGGGATGGACGGCGGTGGCGGCATGGGCGGCGGCATGAGTCCGTCGTTCCCCGGCGAGACCGTCGACGACGGTGACGACGAAGGTCCACAGGCGCCGTTCTGATCCCGGTCGAGAAACCCAGAGTAACCGTTACCGGACGTTTTTCTGCCGTTCCCACGTGCTGAGCGCCGCGGCGAGCGTCCGGTTCGTCGGGGCCTTGAGGCCGACTGTCTCGGCGCGGTCGACGACGTACCCCGAGATGGCGTCGACTTCCGTCCGCCGGCCGGCGCGGACGTCCTGGAGCATCGAGGACTCGTTGCCGGCTGTGGCCTCGGCCACCTGTTCGAGGGCGGCGACGGCCGTCTCGTCCGCGAGGTCGACGCCGTCGGCGCGGGCGACGCGAGCGGTTTCCCGGGCCGCCTCGGCGGCGAGTTCGGCCGCGGGTTCTTCGAGGACGGCTCCGTTCTCGACCCGGGCGAGCGCGGTGACGGGGTTGATCCCTGCGTTGACCGCCAGCTTCTCCCAGAGCCGTCGCGGCATGTCGTCGGCGACCAGCGTCTCGATGTCGGCGGTCGCGAACGCCTCGCCGATCCGGTCGGCGACCGCCGAGTGACCGCCCGTACGCGAACCGAGCACGACCTCGCCGATGCCCGTACAGCGGACACGGCCGGGTCGATCGAGGACGGCGCCGTAGGTGGCCGTGCCGGCCAGAACGGGACAGGAGAGCTCCTCGGAGAGACGCTCCTCGTTCCCCATCCCATTTTGTAGCGAGAGGACCGCGTCGACCGAGCCGGACGAGAGCGCCCGGGCGGCGCTCGACGTGTCGAACGACTTCACCGTGACGATCGCCAGGTCGGCCGTCAGTTCCGTCCCATCGCTCGTCGCGGACGGCGACACCTCGAACTCGTGTTCGCCGGTGACTGCCAGACCGTCACGGTCGACGCGGTCGGCGTGGCCGGCACGTGCCACGAGGGTGACGTCGTGTTCGCGGGCGAGCAGCCCGCCGACGAGGCTGCCGAGGCTGCCCGCGCCGAAGACGACGATCTCCATACGCCACCCTCGGCGCGCCAGCCCATAGACGGTTCGGGTCCGTCGTCGTCCAAACGGGCGGTTCGGGTCCGTCTTCTTCGGGCGGGCGACCGGGGTTCCCGTTTCAGTCCTCGGTCCAGTACATCAGGTTCTCCCGTGCGGTGTCGCAGTTGGGACAGCGGTCTGGAAAGCCCCGATCGAGCTCGCCCATCTCCCCGCATTCGGTACAGCGCCACATCAGCTCCGCCTCGCCGAACGCCTGACCCGCGCGGGCGTGCTCGACCGAGAGTGCCTCGGCGCCCTCCCGCGTCGTGACGAAAAAGCCGCTCGCGTCGAGGCCACGAACTGTGCCGAGGGCCGCGCCGGACTCATCGTAGACCTGCTGTCCGAGACCGACCGCGTCGACCTGCTCCGTCGCCTCTTGCTCGCCGTTCTCGGTCGGACGCTCGCCGGTGTTGACCATGGGGAGCGCTACCTCGCCGACGACAATAAAGCTCTCAGGGCCAGGATTCGATTTCACGACGGAGAACGCAAGCGTGCGACGCGGTGGGTGCGAGAGACCGTGCACAGACTCACTCGACGACCGGATAGGGAACGACGGAGACCCGTTCGCCGGCCGCGAGCGCAGACTGCGTGACGACCACCCCGTCGGCCCGACTCGCCCGCGTGCTCGAGGAGAGCACGCTCGGATCGAACGTCGTCTCGTAGACCGACAACGGCGAGTCGACGTGACCGAGCGGCATCGCATCCCAGCCGTCATCGCCCTCGGTCAGCGTGACTGGCACCACGTACTCGAAGCCGTCAGGACCGAGATCGACGTCACGAGCGAAGGTAGCCGGGACTGCGGGTGTCGACGCCGAGCCCGTAAAAAACGGCCGCGCGACGAGCGTCGCGATCGTGTGGGCGCCGATCGGCTTCCCCGGGATGGCAAACGCCGTCGCGTCGTGATCGGGGAGCGTCGCCATCGCGATCGGTTTGCCGGGCCGGATGCGGACCCGGTGAAACTCGACGCGTCCGAGCGAATCCAGCGCCCGCACGACGTAGTCCTTTCGACCGACCGAGGTGCCGCCGGTGGTGACGACGACGTCGTACTCGCTGGCGAGGCGATCGATGGTGGACTCGACGCGGTCGTACTCGTCGGGGACGCTTCCTTCGTACGTCGCCTCGTGGCCCCATGACCGGATCAGTCCCGCGAGCATCGCCGAGTCGAGGTCGCTGGTCCGCCCCTCGTGGATCTCCGTCCCGGTGGCGAGGACGGCCGTCGACAGCCGTTCGTGGACGGCTACCGAGTCGAGTCCCAGGTCGCCGAGCAGTATCGCGTCTTTCGGACTCAGCCGCTCGCCGGCCTCGAAGAGCGTCTCACCGGCCGAGAGGTTACTCCCGCGTTCGTAGGTGTAGCTGCCGGGCTCGATCGACGCGCCGCGCAGCTGGCCGTCGGACACCTCCGCCTCCTCGCGTTTGAGGACGGCGTTCGCGCCCGCCGGGAGGGGTGCCCCGGTCGCGATGCGGACGGCCTCGCCGGACGAGATCGAGGGGGGTTCGTCCTCCGGATACACCTCGTCGACGACCGAGAGCGGATAGTCGTCGGTGGCGTCGAACGCGAAGCCGTCCATCGTCGCGTGATCGTGCGCCGGGACG
>SKPV01000088.1 GCA_007119345.1 Halovivax sp. | reverse complement strand
GATCCGCTCGGATGTCGGTCGCCGAGCGAAACTCCGTGCCGGGATTCGGTGGGACGGCCGGTTCGAACGCCTGGCGTTCCGTCCGGTTTCCTCCGGAACGCTCATTTTCGCCGCTGGGACCCGCGAGCGATGACCGATCGACCGCGTCGTCGATAGCCGTCGGGATCGTGGTTCACGCCCTGTGCTATTCACAAAGTCTTTGAGGTGGCCCACGTACATGAGAACGAATGCATCGGTCGGTGCTCGTGGGATTGGTCGTGCTGGCGCTCCTAGCGTCCGGGATGGGTGCGGCGATGACGTTCGTCGAGGAGGATGCCACGCCGTCCGATTCGGCGCAGTTCGAATCGACCGGTGACGGTGACGCCGCGCTCGCCACCGCGTCGCAGTCGTCGGTCGACGACACGGACCAAGAGTTCGATCGGACGACCTTCGTGATCGAGGTCCGATCGGACGGGTCGGCGGTCTGGACCTTCGAGTACGAGCGTTCGCTCGCGACCGACGAGGAAGTCGAAGAGTTCCGCGACTTCGCCGACCGGTTCGAGTCGGAGGAAACCGAACTCTACGAGCGGTTCACCGAACAGGCGTCGGCGCTGGTGGCCTCCGGGGAAGAGCACACGGGTCGCGAGATGACGGTGGACGACTTCAACCGGTCGACCCACGTCGACGACGGTCGCGTCAACAGGATGGGCGTCGTGGAGATGTCGTTCACCTGGAACGGTTTCGCCGTCGTCGACGACGAGGGCCGCGTCGTCGTTTCCGACGTCTTCGACGGCGGCTTCTACCTGATGAGCGATCAGGCGCTGACGATCAGAGCGGGGGACGGACTCGCCTTCGACGAGGCCCGACCCGAACCCGAGTACGCCGCGAGAAACCTCGATCACGCGGAGGCGGTCACGTGGCTCGGCGAGATGGAGTTCGCCGATTCCCACCCCTACGTCCTCATGATCCCCGAGGACGAGGCCGGCGCCGGCGATGGCGGCGAGAACGGTGGCGGGAGTAGCGTCGATGGGGTGACGCTCGCCTCGGTCGCCCTGGTTCTGGCGGTGATCGGACTCGCGGCGTTCGCCTGGCGCCGGTCCGACGACTGGCCGCTCGGCGGTCGGCGCGACCCGGACTCGACGGCCGCCTCGGAATCGGCGGCGCCGATCCCGACCGATTCGCCGGACGAATCGGTCGCCGACGAGGAACTCATGTCCGACGAGGACCGCGTCGTCTCGTTGATCCGCCAGAACGGCGGCCGGATGAAGCAGGTGAACATCGTCGACGAGACCGGCTGGTCGAAGTCGAAGGTCAGCATGCTCCTGTCCGACATGGAAGACGACGGGACGATCAGCAAGCTCCGGGTCGGCCGCGAGAACATCATCAGTCTCGAGGGCTTCGAACCGGAGGCGACGAAGTCCCCCTTCGACGAGTGACGGTCGTCTGCGTGCGAGACGGGCGCACTCCCGGCGCGAAACGGAACCCTTAAACACCGTACGGAGCAACGATAGGTTGTACGCTCCGATAGTGTAGTCCGGCCAATCATATTGCCCTCTCGAGGCAATGACCGGGGTTCAAATCCCCGTCGGAGCATTTTCCGACCGCAACCCGCGAGTAGCCGTCAGGCTGCGAGCGATGTGGCGAGGATACGTGACTGCGGGGTTTGCACACGGAAGTCCCACGCCCGGGAAGCGACCGAAGGGCGCGACCCGGAACGTCAGCCACCTGTTCCAACCCCGGTCGGAGCACGTTACTGTGAACGATTCGTGAGCACTGCGCCCGCGATCCGCCGAACGGTCACCGCCTGCCGTCGACGGTGGCGGGGACAGTACTGACGCGACCGGCGTCGAAAAAACCGGACGGCTCGAACGAGTCGTTCAGTCGAGCTTGCTGACGTCGACGTCGAAGGTGCCGTCTTCGTTCTCGGTCAGGACGCCCTTGCGCTCGAGTTCTTCGATGCTGTCGCCGGTCACGATCAGGCGCTCCGAGATCGTCTCGCAGTCGGAGTCGGTCGTCTGCTCGCGGTCCGTCTGCTCGCGTTCGTTCTGGGAGCGCTCGCTCTCGCTCTCGGACTCGCTGTCGCTCCGGGTGCTGTCGCGGGTGTCGAGGTTGCGTTCGCGCTCGCGTTCGTCGCGCTCGCTCTCGCGCTCGCTGTCGTCGGTGCGTTCGCTGCGGTCGCGCTCGCTCAGGTCGCGCTCGCTGTCGGCGTCGCTGACCGACTCGCGCTCGGCGTCGGTGGTGCGGCGCTCGTCGAGGCCGGTGTCGCGCTCGCTCACCGTGTCGCGCTCGGATTCGGCGAACTCGCTGCGGTCGCGCTCGCTTTCGGCGCGTTCGTCGGTCGACGTGCTTCCGTCCCGCTCGCTCGCGGTCCGGTCGCGCTCGCGCTCGCGCTCGCTGCGGTCGCTCTCGGCGCGCTCGTCGGCGCTGTCGGTGGTCTCGAGTTCGCTCTCGCCCGCGTCTTTTCGGAACTCGCTGCGATCGAGTTCGCTCTCCTCGCGCTCGCTCTCGGCGGTCGAGCGATCGCCGTCGGCGGCGCTCGCCGTCCGATCGCTCTCGTCGACGTCGCGCTCTGCACCCTGGCGCTCGCGCTCGCTCTCGGCGCGGTCGGACTCGGCGTCTTCGCTCCGATCGCGTTCGCTCTCGACGTCGGTGCGCTCGCTCTCGTTCAGCTCGCTCTCTGCGACGTCGGCCTCGCTCTCGGCGCGCTCTGACTCGCGGTCACGCTCGTCGCGGTCACGCTCGTCGCGGTCGCTTCCGGCGCGCTCGTCGCGGTCGACGGCGCGGTCGCGATCGAAGCGATCGGCTCTCTCGTCGTCGTCGGCGAACCGGTCGCTCTCATCGGTTTCGGCGTCTGCGGCGCTCTCGGAGCGCTCCGTCCCGTCGCTCTCGCTCGCCTCCCGCTCGCTCTCCTGGGACTCGCGGTCTCTCTCGCTCGCCTCACGTTCGCTCTCCTCGCGCTCGCTCGCCTCGACGTCGCTCGCTTCGGCGGTGGCGTCACGATCCCGTTCGGCGAATTCGCTCCGATCGCGCTCGCTCAGGTCGCGCTCGGCGTCGTCGTGGTCGACCTCTCGCTCGCTGCGATCGCTCGCGCTCTCATTCGAGGAGTCGTCCGTCTCCGCGGAGGTGGCCTCGCGCTCGCTCGCGTCGCGCTCGCTCGCGTCGTCCGACCGCTCGCTCTCGGACGCGTTGCTCTCGACGTGCGTCCCGTCGCTCGCGCTCTCGGCTTCGTCGCGTTCGTTGCGGTCGCGCTCCCGATCGCTCTCGCTCTCGTCAATCTCGACGTCGGCGTCGTCGATCGCTCGTTCGCTTTCGTCGCGTTCGGATTCGTCGACGTCGGTGACGTCGCGTTCGCTGGAGCTATCGCGCTGCTCGTCGCGGTCGTTCACTTCGGACTCGCTCCCGTCGCGGTCGTAGTCCCTGTCGTGGCTGCGATCGCGTTCGCTCTCCTCGCGCTCGCTCTCGTCCAGGGCGCTCGAACTGTCGCGCTCGCTGTCGCGCTCGCTCAGGTCGCGCTCGCGATCGCTCTCGCGGTGATCGTTGTTCGCTCTGTCCCGGTCGCTCTCACTCGCGCTCTCGCTCTCTTCGAGCTCGTTGGTGTAGTCGACCGTCTCGTCCAGGTGTTCGCTCACGTCGCATCGCTCGTCGTCCAGCGTGTAGACGACCGTCTGATCGCTGCCGGGCAGCATCACGCTGCTGGCACCGATCACGCCGGCTAACACCAGGAGGCCGGCCAATGCGATTACGCCGAATTGGTCTATCATTGTTCACGTCATCGAATCTAGCTTCGTCGTTACGTTCGCGCCGAGGTGGACGCTAGACTACAGATACTTCGGACGAGGGGTTCAAAAGGGGGAAACGAAGGGTGGGGAAGGATCGACACGAACGCCGCAGCTGGGGGAAGGTGTTCCCTGAATCCCCTTCGAACGGGGTCGAAGGGTGGATCGACCTTCGGGGCCGGAAACTCGATTTCGGCGCCTTACGGACCGGTCGGCGTCCGCCCCGGTCCCCGCGGGACCGACGCTCGAACGACGGACGCGAGCCGGGCCAACGGCTCGCATCGCCGCCGGCTACTCGCGCTCGGTCGGCGCGGAGATCGGCGTCCCGAGCGGTCGCTCGCCGTCGTCGGTCGCCATCAGGAGGCCGATAACTTCCGGGTTGCTCGGCTCGTAGCCGAGTTGCTCGGTGAGGTGGGCTTTGATCTCCTCGAACCGTTCCGCCTTGTCGCCGTAGAGTTTGACGTGCGTGGTCATCGTTTCTCCTCCGCGTTCGCGCCGGCCGGTTCGCCGGCGAACGCCGACGCGAGGTGCCAGACTCCCTTTCGGAGGTGTTGATGGAGCGTCGCGGAGGAGGTCCCCATCGATTCGGCGAGTTCCTCGGCGGTGATCGCGCGAGGCCAGTCGTAGTAGCCCGAGGCGATGGCGGATTCGATCGCCGCGCGCTGTTTCTCCGTGAGTCGCCCCGAGAGGCGTTCGCGAAAATCCGCGGCGGTCTGGACGTCGCTGTCGCGGTCTCGCTTCGCCAGTAGTTCGACGGTCTCGGACCGCTCGCCGAACGCGGCGACGATTTCGCGGACGTTCGCCGTCCCCGGCGCTTCGAGCGTCACCCGCATCTCGCCGCCTTCCGCGACGGCCGATCGAATCGTCGCACCCGCTTCCAGCGCGATCGTTCCCAGCGAGTCCGCGGTCACGGTCTGGAGGACGAACCCCTCGTCCCGTACCGAGAGGACTCGCGCACGCTCGATCTCGGGCGCCTCCTCGGCCAGTTCGAGGGCGCGCCCCGGTTCGACGCCGTCGACGACGTGGTACGTGATGACCTTCCCAGCCTCGGTGGAGACCGATCGCTCGAACCGAATCCGACAGCCGAGCTCCGCCGTCAGCGACGCGTACACGTCCGACGAATCCCTGATCGCGAGTTCGAGTTCGACGACCGAATCGGTCAGGAGGAGGTCCCTGGTTCGGAGCGCGGTGAGCGCGAAGCCGATCAGCTTGCCGAGGGATTCGAACCCGTCGACCGCGCTCTCGGTGAAGACGTCCCCTCGAACGCCGTTCACCACGAGCACCCCGTCGACCCGGTCCCCGAAGGCGATCGGAACCGCGGCCAGCGCTTCGATTCGGTCGACGGGCTCGACGGTGTCGACCGCCTCCGCTTCCGTGGCGGCACCGACCCGCCGGTAGTGGCGGACGACCTGGGTCTTCCCCGTTCGCAGCACTCGTTCGACGGTTCCGCCGCCGAGGGTCGGGAGGGACATCGAATCGAGCGCGTCCAGGTACCGCTCCTCGAGGCCGGCTCCGGCCGCGACGTCGACGGTTTCGCCGGTCGCGCCGACGTCGGCGATCCACGCGCTCCGGTAGAACTCCGATCCGACGATTCGCTCGCAAACCGTCCGCTCGAGTTCCGCCCTCGTCGTCGCCTCGATGAGGTGATCGCCGATCTCACGGACGAGCGTCGTGATCCGATGTAACGTGTCGAGCTGGTGGTGTTGCGTTCGGAGCCGGCGCTCGGCGGTCCGGAGCGTTTCCTCCCGCTCGGATCGATCGAGCGCCGATCTAACGCCGGCCGCCAGCGCCCGTATCACGGCGAGGCCCGGTTCCTCGATTCTCTCGCCGTTCGGGGCGAAGACCGTCGCGACGCCGTGCTCGCCGAGGGGTAGGTGCAGGCTCGTGCGATCCGGATCGGCGCCGGTCCGCCCCCCTCCTGCCCGATCGTTGCGCACGATCGTTTCCTCGCGGTAGGCGCGTCCGGCGAGCGTCCGCTCCAGGTCGAACGCGACGGCGGCGTCCACCAGGTCGGCGGCCGCGTCGGACAGATCGACCAGTTCGAGCGAGTTCGTCTCGGCGTCGTACAGCCGGATACACCCGGCGTCGACGCCGGACACCCGTTCGAGGGCGTTCAGTCCCGTTCGAGCGATGTCGGCGGCCGTTTCGGCCCGGGAGAGTTCCGCGTTGACCGAGTTGAGCGCTTCGATTCGGCTCTCGTAGGCGGTACGCTCGGCGAGATCGGTGAGGACGCAAAGGGTCCCCTCGATGGCGTGCTCCTGTGCGTCGAACAGCGGCGCGAGTCGCAGTTCGGCGGACAGTTCCGACCCGTCCGCCGCCCGCACCGACGCATCGTACGTTTCGACCCGACGATCGGTCGGACGTGGATCCCGCCCGGTTGCGTCGGCACCGACTCGGTCCGTCCGGTCGATCACCACCGACGCCTCGGTGTCGATCACCTCCTCACGTGCGTAGCCCGTCCACTCGACGAACGGGTCGTTGACGACCGCGAATCGTCCGCCGGCATCGAGCACGTAGGCGGCTCCCTCGATCGTCTCCAGGATCGTCCGGTAGCGATCGACGTTCACCTCCGAACGCTCGCGTTCCGATCGTTCGCGCGCCGCCAGTCCGAGAAACCGGCGATCCTCG
Organism: Halovivax sp.; assembly: GCA_007119345.1. Lineage (GTDB taxonomy): Archaea > Halobacteriota > Halobacteria > Halobacteriales > Natrialbaceae > Halovivax. Next base: position 4,228 of record SKPV01000088.1, on the reverse strand, counting down.
TGGGTGAACTCCACGACGACGAGCGCGACCGGCACGTCGTGGCCGTCGGCGTGTCGGAACGCGTGATCGCCCGTCCATCGTCCGGACGTGGCCTCCTCCACCGCCGCCGCGATCGCATCGACGTCGCCGAGCGGAGGGGTAGCCGTCCCGTCCGCCGGGACGATTCGGTCGAGGGACTCGTCGATCAGCTCGTCCGGCGCGTACCCCAGCATCGATTCGATACGCCGATTCGCGAAGACGATCGTCCCCCGCTCGTCGACGGAGACGATCCCGCCCGGCGTCGCTTCGACCACCTCTTCCTGGAACGAATCGCCGACGAGCGGAGATGTGAGGGACATACGTAGCCTAGTCCGGCGGACGCCGATAGGTACGACTCTCGATTTCGAGGCGATTTTCACGGTCGGCTTCGACCTCGAAGCCGAGCGACGCGGCGAGCGGTCGGCGACGCTCGAGGATGGGCGCAATACGGGCGGCTCACGGCCGTCGCTCTGGAAGTGGAGCGACGGACGCCGCGCGATGACGGGCTCTCGACGGTCGTCGCTCCGGAGGGAGTGGGACGGGCGGGCGCGAGAGGAACGGCCAAATACCGGATTGTCCCGGGTCGACGGCCCGATTCGACCGCCGGTCAGGACCCCCGACGCTCGGGGAAGAGCGACTCCTCGATGAGGCGCGCGGTGCCCCGACGAAGCCGCTGGGACAGCGCGTTGTCGCTCACCCCGATCTGGGCCGAGAGATCGGTCTGGTTCGCCTCCCGGGGGACCTTGTAGTAGCCGTGGAGGTACGCCGTGACGAGCGCGTCGCGCTGTTCGATGGAGAGCGGGCCCCCTTCGACCGGCACCGACGGATTGTACAGTCGACGGAGTTCGATCCCGATCTCGTTCTCCTGGCACCGGCTGCGAAAGTCGTCGAGATCCTCGTGACTGCGAAACTGCAACCGGAAGTCCCACTCGTCGGCGGCGCCCTCGGCGCTCAGGATCTCCGCGCCGACCTCGATGAGCGGCTGTACGAGGCTGTTGACGTCCGAACTCCAGTGAATCTCGTACAGGGTTCGGCCGTCGGTTTCGGTGAGCAACCTGACCGAATCCGTCAGCGCGTCCTCGCGGAGGGTCTCCTCGATCTCTCGTTCGTCGCCGTCTTCCACCCAGAACAGCGGGATGATCGAGTCGTGCAGCGGGACCATGGTCTCGAGTTCGATCGACACGTCCGGGTACTCCTCGAGGAGCCGTCCCAGGGGGAACGAAGCCGTCGGGACCGAGATGTCTGTGATTATCATGTGGTATCGATACCATCGCGAGTGGCGAGGGCCGAACTGGTAGAGCGAGCGCGAGGCGAGCGGCCAGCGACGGGCAGCGGGAATCCGCCGGCCTCGATCGGGCGTCGATCGCGGGGCGAGCGGCGGCGAGTGGTCCCCGTCGACGCGAGTTCCGGACGCGATACGAACCGACTCGCTCCGGAGATGGTTCTTCGTACCGTATCCTCACGACGGCGTCCCGACCGCGCCGCTCCACCATATCGAAGATCGGTCACTGACCCAACCTCGGGGTTCGTAGACGCCCCACGACGAAAAACGAGCGGGGGACATTTACGCCGACCGACGGAATTCTGGTGAAACTGTGCGCTCCGGATCGGTCGGCTGCCGACGGCGTCCCTCATCCGGGACCGGATCCGATGGGTGCCGAAATCGCCGGGTCGATCGATCCGCACGATCAGGCCGACGCGACGAGTCGGCGGTGTTCGGGTTTCATGCACCGATCCTGGACGACCCGCAGACCGGCCGATTCGGCCCGAGCGACGGCGTCGTCGTCGCGGATCCCGAGCTGGAGCCAGACGACGTCGACGTCCTCGCGCGCGAGCGCGTCGTCGACGATGCCGGGCACCTCGTCGCTCGGCCGGAACACGTCGACCACGTCGATCTCCCCTTCGACGTCCGCGAGGGAGTCGTACGCGGGCCGCCCGAGTACCTCGTCGGCGTTGGGATTCACCGGAACGATCTCGTACCCCTGCGCCAGGAGATACCGCGGGATCTCGTGGGCGTCCTTCCCCGGCGTCGACGAACAGCCGACGACGGCGACCGTTTCCAGCTCGAGGGCCGCTCGCACTTCCTCGTCCGTTTCTACGGGCATGGGTGGGATTCGTACGCTGGAGGGAAAAACGCCGCGTCCTGAAGGGCGAAGACGGGGTCGAATCGTCAGCTCGATCGCTCGATCTCCCGTCGGCGCACCCCAGAGGGCCCGCGGCGCGAGTACTCCGCCACCGCGACGAACGCGATCGCCCAGATGACGGCCGCGACCGCCCACACCGTTCCCGCCGCGCCGCTCTGGTCGGGGAACGAGATCGCCATCAGACCGTAGTAGGCCATCGGTAGCGCCGCGAGCCACGCGGCGAGGCGCCAGCCGACGAAGCCAAGCGCGGAGACGGCGCCGTAGGCGAGCGGCGCGATAGCGAGCCCCGCCATCATGACGTAGTGGCCGTCCAGGGCGTGCGGATCGACCGCGCTCGTGGTGAGGCTCAGTTGCGTCGCGACGAACGCGAGCAGCGGCACCGCGGCGACGGCGACCAGCGCCAGCAGCGCCGGGCTGTAACTGTCGTCGCGCCGGAAGAGCCGCCGACCCGCCGGGTGCGCGAGGAGGGCGATCCCCGTGAGCAGGAAGAACGGGATGACCTCTTCGGGCCGACCGACGCCGTACCAGACGGTGCCGGCGGTGACGGCGAGGATGACGAGGAACGCACCCCACATCGAGGCGATCCGCTTTCTGGGCTGGTAGGCCTGTGCGAACAGGCCGAGCAGGAACACCGACACGACCGCGGCGATGCCCATCACGTGGAGTCGGTGGATGCCGAGTTCCGCCGCCCCTTCGGCGGTCCAGCCCGTCACGAGCGTGGCGAGCAGGTCCGGGAGGAACAGCACGCTCAGCAGCCCGGCCAGCGCGAGCGAGAGCGAGAACGCTCCCAGCCGGACCGTCGCGAGCGCGGAGCGCCGTTCGTCCGGTCGGTCGGTGTCGAATTCGTCGCCCGTGTGGCCGGGACTCTCGGTAGTTGTTGCCATGGTACGGGAGTATAGACGCCTCGGGTGGCAATAAACATGACTCGATTGACATGAAAACCGGACGATCCCATTCCCGGTGATGACTGTCGGCTGCGAAACGAAGATTCGAAACCGCTCGCGACGCTGTCGGTCCAGATCACGAGACGACCTCCGGTCCCGATCGATCCCGCGCATGTTTCGACCACCGTCCCCGATCGATACCGAGGACGGAGCGACTGGCGCACCGATCGGTCTCGACCACCAGAGAAGTGCCGCACCGATCGGTCTCGCCACGGAAGGAAATATCGTCCAGATCGTTCGAGGCCGCCGCTCCGAAACGCTGGGACCGAAAAAATGCCGCGGTGGTCGCTCCGTCGTTATCTCGCGACGAGCGAGATGAGTGCGTCGACGACCGCGTTGACGGCCGAGCTCAGGGTCGATCCCTGGGTGGTGTCGGACTCGACGCTCGTCTGGTCGATGCTGTCGACCGACGAGTTGGCCGATCCGGATTCGCAGTCGGATTCGTATCCGTCTTCGAAGCTGCTCGAGTCGCTCTCGATCGCGGACGCCTCGCGTTCGGCGTCGGCGTCGGAGTCGGAGCGGTCGCGGTCGCGAGTGTCGAGCTCGCTCTCGTTATCGCTCTCGGTGCGCTCGCTGTCGCTCGAACTGTCGGTGGTGCTCTCGCTCAGATCGCTCGTGCTCTCGTCGCGGTCGCTGTCCGATTCACTGATGGATTCGCTCGCGGTGTCAGTGCTGTCGATTTCGTCGACGCCCGAGTCGGTCTCGCTGTCGGTGTCGACTTCGGATTCGGTCATCTCGCTGCGGTCGCTGGCGGACTCGTCGCGCTCGTCGGAGGTGGTACTCCCGTCGATCTCGGAGTAGGTCCGGTCGCTCTCGGTCACGCTCTCGTCGCGCTCGCTGGCGCTGCTCTCGTCGCTGATGTCGGACGTGTCTACTTCGTTTTGACTGCGGTCACTCTCCTGGTTGCTGCTGTCGCGGTCGCTCTCTTCGAGTGCGGAGTCGCTCTCCGCGGCGTCGCTCTCCGCGGAGGTGCTGTCGCTCTCGCTCTCGTCGAGCGACGTCTCGGCGCCCTGCCGGTCGGTCTCGCTCTCGTCGAACGTCGACTCGGTGTGCTCGGCGGAGTCGCGCTCGCTGTCGATATCGCTGCGGTCGCTCTCGCTCAGTTCGCGCTCGCTGGCGTCG
>SKPV01000127.1 GCA_007119345.1 Halovivax sp. | reverse complement strand
ATCGGATCGATCGACTCGAAAGGCTGATCGGATCGATCGACTCGAAAGGCTGATCGGATCGATCGACTCGAAAGGCTATTCGGATCGATTACTCGAAAGGCTGATCGGATCGATCGCTCGACAGGGGGACTGGCCGGATCGCTCGAAAACGCTCCCTCGGGAGAGGGGGCCGGAGGGTGACGGCACAGCCACGCGTCGTCACCGGGTCGGAGCACGAGCCAGGCGCCGGTCGTCGAGACGCCGGGTCGGTCGACGGACGATCGGGGGATCGACGCCGACGGATGGAATGTGGGTGTGTCGGCGGTTAAGCGAACCTATTGTACCAATATTCGCATAGCTAAGGAGAATACCTTGGTGAACGTAGTGTAATATCGGGGATTGGCGTTGGGATATCGTAATATCGATCCTGATCGACCGTTCTGCCGGACGAACGACCGATCGCGCCGGTCGGCGGCGGCGCTTCGGCGTCGGAGGGCTCCGTTCCCGGGTCTCGTTTTAGCTCCTTCACGTGGACAGCCTCGAGGGGATGAGCGCCGGGCCCAGAGTCGGGCCAGGCATGAAGGTCACGCACGTCTCGCTCTGGCCGCCGGACGACCGTCGCGCCGAGCGGGTGAAGCTCCGCGACGGGATCATCACGGACGAGGGCCGGTTCGCGCGGCTGACCGTGTCCGACGGTCGGGCCCGAACCCGGGGCGTTCCGGCCGACGTGAACGGCTGGCGCGTCTTCGTCTCCCGACTCGAAGATGGCGCCTACGAGCACGTCTACGAGGGGACGGTCACCGAGGTCGAGCGGGTGTCGGGAATGGCCGGCATGCGACGGCTGTTTCGGTGCGAGCCCGGTGGCGTCGGCGGGTTCTGAGACCCGCGTCGTCCCGTCGGCGACTCGGGTGTCGAGGTCCGACCGCGGCGATCGCTCGCGGTTCGTCGGGTGTCGAGATCCGACCGCGGCGATCGTCCGACGGTTCGTCGGGGATCGATCGACCCTTTCTCGTCGTCCCGGAGTTCGATCGTCGGATCGTTTCCCGCGTCAGGGGGTCGCGTCATCGTCGTCGGGACGCCGAAGTCGCCGGCCGAATCCGCGTCGCGACCGTGGTCCGGTATCGCGGTCCCGCGTGCGCCGGGGGCGATGTCGTCCGTCGGTTCGCCGCCTCCGATCGCCTCCAGTGGCCGTCACGGGGCCCTCGAACCGGAGTGATCACCGCGATTGACTCACCGGACGATCACCAAAAAAGAAACTACCCGCCGTCCGTGGTACGGTTTCGGGGGACTTCCAGCAAACATGTCACGAAACGACGGCTCCGGCGACGACACTTCCGCCCGCGATCGATCGACGGATCGTCGAGCGGCGCTCGGACGGCGTTCGCTGTTGGGCGCACTGGGCTTCGGAACCGCACTCGCGACCGGTGGCGTCGCCGCCGCCGATCACGACGACCCGCACCCGCCGCACGCGGACCGCATCTACGGCTACTCGACCCCGTTCGCGGAGGACGTCCCGCAGCGGCTCGCCCCCGATCACGAGGTCGAACTCCGGACCGAACTGCCGACGGGGCTCGAAGACGGCGCGAACGCGGACGGCGACGTCCACCCGCCGTTGTTCTACTTCGATCCGACCGGACTGCAGGTCGCGCCCGGCGACGTCGTGCAGTTCACCTTCCGCTCGCCCGACCACACGGTCACGGCCTATCACCACGAACTGGGCTTCCAGGATCGCGTTCCCGACTGCCGACCGCCGATCTCGTCGCCGATCCTCAACGAGGGCGCGGCCTGGCTCTTCGAGTTCGATACGGCGGGGCTGTACGACTTCTACTGCGGCCCCCACCACCTCTTCGGGATGGTGATGCGGATCGTCGTCGGCGAACTGACCGAGGCCGACGTGCCGGACTACGAGGACACGTTCGAGGCGGACCCGCCGCTGCTTCCGCCGTTCAGCGCCGAGGCGCTCGAGGACCAGCTGAACGGGCTGAGCGAGCGAAACGAGGACTGCGAGTGGCCGTGGCTGACGCCGGTCGAGGTGCTCGACGCCGCCGCGCTCGATTCCGGGCCGATCCAGGCGGACGGGACGGTCCCGTTCGAGGCCGTTCGCGAGGAGCTGGGCTACTGATCGGCTGGTCGGTGCGGCGGACGAACCGGCCCGACGCCGTTTCGATCGAATTATGGGTCGGTTCTCTGAGGGATAGGTGTGACCAATCGGACGCGGCTATCCAGACGGGCCGTCGGACTGGTACTCGGACCGACGGGGTTCCTCGGAATTCTCCTCGGGGCGCCGTTGGGCCTCTCGCCCGATGCGACGGCCGTCATGGCGTGCACCACGTGGGTCGTCGTCTGGTGGGTGACCGAGGCGATCCCGATCCCGGTTACCTCGCTGCTTCCCGTCGTGCTCTTCCCGGTGACCGGCGTTAGCACCGTCGGCGGCGCGACCGCGCCGTACGCCGACCCGATCGTATTTTTGCTCCTCGGCGGGTTCCTCATCGCGCTGGCGATCGAACGGTGGAACCTGCACCACCGACTGTCGCTGCTGGTCCTCTCCGCGGTCGGAACCCGCGGACACGCGCTCGTCCTCGGCTTCATGGCCGCGACGGCGTTCCTGTCGATGTGGATCTCGAACACGGCGACGGCGATGATGATGGTCCCCATCGGGGCCGCGGTGATCGTGGAACTGACCGCGGTCGGCGGCCGGCGAACGCCGCCGCTCGAGCGCGAGGATATCCTCGAGCCCAACGATCCGCTCGACGTCGAGGGCGAACTCCTGCACCGGATCGAGGAGGACCCCGACTCGCTCCCGAACGCCTCGTTCGGGCTCGCGCTGATGCTCGGGATCGCCTACGGCGCGTCGATCGGCGGGGCGGCGACGCTGATCGGGAGCCCGCCGAACGCGGTGCTGGCCGGGGTCGCGGAGTCGAACCTCGGCGTCGAGATCGGCTTTCTCGAGTGGATGCTGGTCGGCGTTCCGCTCGGGGCGGTCTTCCTGCTCGTCACGTGGCTCCTGATCGTGGCGGTCCTCCGACCGACGGTCGATCGACAGCCGGGACGAGCGGACGTCGTCGATCGACAGCTGCGAGAGCTGGGCCCGATGACGACCGGCGAGCGGCGCGTGCTGGCGGTGTTCGGACTCGTCGCCGCCGCGTGGGTCCTACGGCCGTTCGTCATCGAACCCGTCCTGCCGACGGTGACCGACGCGATGATCGCCGTCGCGGGCGCCGTGCTGGTCTTTCTGGTCCCGGTCGACGGCGAGCGATTGCTCGACTGGGAGTACACTTCGCGGGTTCCCTGGGGCGTCCTGCTCCTGCTCGGCGCCGGCTTTTCCATCGCGCGCGGTTTTCAGGCGAGCGGCCTCGACGTGGTCGTCGCGGACGCGATAGCGGGCTTCGGGACGCTCGAGATCGCCGGGATGGTTCTCCTGATCGCGACCGTCGTCTGCCTGCTGACGAACGTCACGTCGAACACCGCCACCGCGTCGCTGTTCATGCCGATCGCGCTGAGCATCGGTCAGGCGACCGGCATCGAGCCGCTGACGTTGATGGCGACCGCCGCCTTCGCCGCCTCTTTCGCGTTCGTCCTCCCGGTCGCCACGGCGCCGAACGCGATCGTCTTCGGGAGCGGATACATGACGATCCCCGAGATGGCGAAGGTCGGCCTGGTGATCACCCTTCCGGCGATTCTCGTGATCTCCGCGTTCGCCGTCTGGTGGATCCCGCTCGTCTGGTCCTGACGTTCGACCCACGCCCGGCCTCGGCCCGGAATCGCTCGCCGGTCCGACGACTCGGGGTACGCGCGCCCCGTCCCGAAACACCGATGTGGGGACGGCGGACATACGGAGACCGATGACCGACGAACTGACGCTCGAGATCGACGCCGACGAACCGCCCGAGCCGACGTTGGTGGTCGCGCTTCCCGGCCCCGGGATGGCCGGCATCTCCGCGACCCAGTACCTGATCGAGCGACTGGGACTGGCGGAGACGGGGCACGTACAGACCGCCGGGCTGCCGGCGATCACGCCGTACGCCGACGGCAGACCCTACCACCACACGCGGCTCTTCTCCGAGCCGAGCCTCGAGTGTACGTTCCTGATCAGCGAACTCCCGATCCCGCTCCAGCTGTCCGAACCGTTCGGTCGGGTCCTTCTCGACTGGATCGACGAGCGGGCGGTCGAGGAGGTGACGCTGCTGACCTCGATCCCGTCGCTCGACTCGGCCGACGCCCTCTGCTACGTGGCCTCCGAGGACTACCGCCAGCGCCGATTGACCGACGTCGAGATCTCGCCGCTTCACGGCGGATTCTTGACCGGGAGTAACGCGAGCCTCGTCGCCCGCGCGATGGACACGTCGCTCCGGACCGGCGTGATCGCGACGGGGGTCGACCCTCGCATCCCGCTCGACGCGAACGCCACGCTGCGCCTCGTCGAGGGACTCGATCTGCTCTACGGCTTCGACGTCGACACGACCCAGCTCCGTGAGTTCGCGGACCGAACCCAGCAGCACTACGAGGGGCTGGCGGCCCAGATCGAAGCCCACGAAGAGACCCGGACCGCGGGCCGATCCCGGTCGCGATTGACCGACGACTACGGTTTCATGTGATCTCCGGAGCCGGCCTCCCCGGTCGCATCCGGCGCCACTGGTGGACGACCCACCCGACGAGGACCAACCCCAGCGCGGTCGCCGCCGTCACCGCCGCCGCGCTCGCGCTCCCCAGCGCGGCGACGTCGGGAAGCCGCTTCCAGCTTTCCGTCGGGATCCCGGTCGCGAGCCGGAGGCTCGTGACGACGATCAGCACGAGCGGCACGACGTACTTCACCAGCGGGAGCACGATCGAGTCGCCGAGCTGGGCGCGCAAGCTCGCTTCGTCCTGGACCCACGCGAAGACGATAATCAGCGCGAGCGCCCCGAGCGGCAGCCCGAGCGTCCCGACCGTCGAATCGAGGACGTCGAGGAACGGGCGACCGAACGCCGAGAGCTCGACGGCGCTGTAACTCAGCGCCGACGGGAGTCCCGCCACGAGGATCACGCCCGTCATCGCCACGCTCGCACGCGTGCGAGACCAGCCGGTCGTCCGCATGGCGCCCGCGACCCCGACCTCGAGCATCGAGACCGAGGGCGCGAGCGCCGCCACGAACAGCAGGCCGAAAAAGCAGACGGCGACGGCGGAGCCGAGCGGCATCGTCTCGAACGCGGCCGGCAGCGTCGAGAAGGCGAGCTCGGTTCCGGCCGCCGGTTCGCCCCCGACCGAGAAGACGATCCCGAAGATGACGAGCCCCGCGAGGAGCGCCACCGCGAGATCGGCGAGCGCGATCGTCACGGCCGACCGCGGGACGTTCGCCCCCCGATCGAGGTAGCTCCCGTAGGTGAGCATCACGCCCATCCCGACCGAGAACGAAAAGAAGACCTGCCCGAACGCGGCGCTCCAGATCATCGGATCCGAGAGAACGGAGACGTCGGGCGTCAGGAAGAAGCGCACCCCGTCGCCGAACCCCGGAAGGGTGGCGACGTACGCGAGCAGCCCGAGGAGGACCACGAACGTCAGCGGGATCAGCACTTTCGCCATCCGTTCGATCCCCTTCTGGACGCCCAGGGAGACGATCGCGCCGACGGCGATCGTCGAGAGGAGGAAGAACCCGATCGGTCGGTACGTCCCGGAAAATTCCTCGAACGTGGTGCCCGAGCCGGTGAGCGAGAACGTGACGAACGCGAGGACCCACCCGGTGATGACCAGGTAGTAGCTCAACACCGCGAGGACGGACCCGCCGATGAGCCATCCGACGACCTCGAACTCGGCGCGAATCTGGCGACAGGCGGTCACGACGTCCGCCGAGAGCGACCGCCCGACCGAGATCTCGAGGATCATCAGCGGGACCGCGAAGGCGAACGCGGCGATCAGGTAGGGAACGAGGTACGCCCCGCCGCCGTTCTGTCCGACGACCGCGGGAAACCGCCAGATGTTCCCCAGCCCCACCGCGGCCCCGACCGCCGCGAAGACGAATCCGGCCCGCGAAGACCACTGTTCCATGCACCGACGGGTGTGCACGGCGAAGTAAGTGTGGCGATCCCACGGACGCCACCGCTCGGGCGGCTATTGGTCCTTCCTTTCTGGCACTGAGCACCACCGTCGTCGAAGGGCACCGACCCACCGTGAGCACGGAGGTGCTCCCCCATCCAACGCTCTCCGAGGAGGGCTCCGAACCTACGGGAGAGCTTCGCTCTCCCGAGCCTTCGCTCGCTCGTTTCACGCGCTCGCGAAGACCACCGGGTTCTCCGCTTCTTCCGGGCACTTTTCGGACTCGTCACTCACTGCGTTCGTGACTCGCATCGAAAAGTGCCCGGGGAGGGCTCCGAACCCTCGATCTCCGCATATCCCAGGTCCGAGGCTCGGCGGGCCCCGCGGGATACGGACTCGCTGTGCCGCACCGAATCTCTAAACCCTATGAGTGCGGCGCTATGTCCAGCTAAGCCACCCGGGCGCACTCGGAGGTTGTGCGGTCGGTTTCTTTACCCTTCCGATTCGGGGCCGTCGTGAGGTTCGCACCCACGGATTTATCACATGCTATTACGAAAGGCGGGTCATGAGCGTACCCGGCATCGTACAGTCTACCCTCGACGGCGAGGAGATCGTCGCCCGCGTCTCCCTGGGCGGCGACGACGAGCTCTTCGTCTCTCCTTCGAGCACCATCATCTACCGCGCGGACGGCCTGCTCAGCGACGAGTCGGTCGAGGAGTATTCCCACGAGGCGGATCGCGTGTCGATCTCCGAAGGCCGGCGCAAGGCCCGGTTCACCCTGGAGTACTCCCTCGAGGGCGCCCGCGAGTTCACGATTCCGGCCGGAAAGGTCGACGCCGTGGCCCATCCCGTCATCGCCGGCGTCCTCAACGGCAACGGGATCACCGAGGCGGGCGAGAGCGTGGTCCAGACCTACCGGTTCAGCGAGCTGACGGTGATCGTGACGAGCCAGCGCCTCGTCAAGCACATCGGCGAGGCCGTCTGGGACGAAGACTACGAGGAGTTCCGGTACGCCGACGTGACGGGGCTGTCCTTCGAGTCCGGGAGCGTCGCGACGCAGGTCGTCCTCGAGGTCGACGGCCGCCAGCAGCGAATCAAGGCGCCGAACGAACAGGCCGCAGACCTCCGCGAGCGACTCCAGCGGGCGATCTTCGCGTTCCACGACGTCGACTCCCTCGAGGCGCTCAACGAGAAGATCGGCGAGGACGAGGCCGACGACGGCGACGCCTCGCCGACGGTCGACTTCGGGGAGGGACCGGCCCCGCTCGGCACCGAGTCGACCGGCGAGCCCGACGACGGGCACGACTCGATCGAGCGGGAGCCCGCCGCCGCCGAACTCGGCGCGACCGAGTCGACGACCGACGAACCGAGCGCCGGAGCCGCCGATCCGGCGCCCGAGACGACATCGGGGCCGAACGGTCGAGACGACGCCGGTCGGGATCGGACGGACCGGGCGGAACCGGCGTCGACGGAGCCGACGGCCGCGGCGGCGGAGCGGGCCTCGACCGCGACCACGGGGGAAGACTCCGCGATGGACGTAGAAGCCGGCGGGTTCGAGCCGGCGACCGCGTCGGCCGACGCCGACGTCCTCGAACGCCTGGACGCGCTGGAGGAGGCCGTCGAGCGACAGACGGCGATCCTCGAACGCCAGCAGCAGACGATCGAGCAGCTGATCGAAGAGCTCCGCCGCGGTCGCTGAGCCGCGGTCGTCGAATCGGGCCAGCCGGATCGACGGATCTACTCCCGGCCGGTCACCTTCCTGATACAGGTCGAGCCGAACGGACCGATCTCGCCGGCGTCGAGGTCCATGAAGTAGCCGGTGGTCAGGGTCGACCCGCAGCGCCGACAGCTGAACTCGCCGTCTTTCGTGATCACGTCGCGGCCGAACCGGAGGTACTGGCGGCTTCGCGGACGGACGACGCCGTCCGCGCGCTCGACGACGCCGCGGCGCTCGGCCTCGTCGAGGATCGTTCGGATCGCCGTCGGATCGGTCGTCACCGCCTCCAATCGGTCGACGACGTCGGGCAGCTCGAGGGACTCGTGCTCGAGGCGCTCGAGGAGTGCCAGGCCGCGCTCGACCCGTTCGTCCATCGAGGCAGGATCTGGCGCGGACCCCGATAAGGATTGTGACGGGTCGGCGCGATGCACAAAGCCTTCAACGGCCCCGTGCGAATCGCGGTCGATGCCTCCCTCGACGCCGGGACGCGCTCTCCTCGGGGTTCTCGTCCTGGGGGCGGTCGTGGCGGCCGGACTCGTCGTCTCCCCGTCGGCGACCGTCGGCGCCCTCGAATCCGTCGCGGACGATCCGGTCGCGTTCGGGCTCGTCGTCGCCGGCCTCTACCTCCTCCGGCCGCTGTTCGCCTGGCCGACGACGCCGCTCGCGGTCGTCGTCGGCTACGGGTTGGGCGTGACCATCGGCCTGCCCGTGGCGATGGCCGGCGTCCTGCTCACGGTGATTCCGACCTACCTGGCGGCTCGCTGGGTGCTCGACGGCGCCCACGACGAGGCGCTCGCCGCGCTCCCGTTCGACGGGTTCGTCCGTCGGACCGGCCGGGCCGTCCGTCGCTACTACGAGACGGCGGGGCCGACTCGCGGCGTGGTCGTCTCGCGGCTGGCGCCGATTCCCTCCGACGCGGCGACGTGCGCGGCGGCGGCCAGCGGCGTCACGCTGCGCCAGCTGCTGGTCGGCACGGCGATCGGCGAACTGCCGTGGACGGTCGCGGCGGTCGTCGTGGGCGCGTCGGCCGCGACGATCACCGCCGACGGACTCGGCGAGCTGGGTCCGCCGCTCACGCTGGCCTGCCTGTTCGCGGCGGCGCTGTTGCTCTCCGGGCCGACGTACCGACTGGTCGCGCGGTCGGACGACCGCCGGTGGAGTCCCGGCAACTGATCGGTCGTCGCCGACGACCAGGATGGTCGGTTGGGTTGCCGTGGAGGACGCTCGATTCCACTAGCGAGCGTGGACACCCTATTCGGATCGAACGACTCACTGGTCGAGTCGCACGCCGAGTCCTCACCGGAAGGGGTCGGAACAGTCGTAGACGACGCCGTGATTCGGACAGACGTACTTGCAGTGACGTTTGTCCATCCCGGCTTCGCAGAACGGACACGGCGGTCCGCGGCGATCCTCGTCCGCTCGCGACGACTCGGGGTCGGGCCGGTCGGTCATGGGTCAGGCGACGCTCGAACTCTCGAGCGGGAGAAAAATGAACCTGCCGTCCGGTCGGGGCTCCCGTCGGCGTCCGCGTTCGGTTCCGCGCACAGGATTGCAAGGAGGGCTCGCACCTGCGCCGTCGACCCACCGCGTGGGGTCCTCACCGCGACTTCGACATCGAGTGCGGTTCGGACGCCCGCACCGCCGAACGGGTGATCGACGAACGCTACGACCGACTTTGCGAGGTGAACCTGCCGTGGCTGACGGCGACGCGACCGCGGACGCGCTGGAGGCGTTCGAGCGGCTCGTCTCGTCGATCGACGACGGTCCGGCCGGTCTCCCGAATCACGGCCCGGGGGCCGGTGGGTTTTCGGATCCTCTCGCGGCCTAGAGCAGCAGCGAGAGGGCGGCGAGCACCAGGAAGATCAACACGAGCCACTTCGCGATGGCCATGCTGAGGCCGGCGACGCCGCCGGCTCCGAGCGCCGCGGCGATCAGTGCGATCACGAAGAACAGGATTGCCAGTTCGAGCATGTCCGTGAAGACGGTCGGAGAACGGAAAGGGACTCGGCCTGAAATCGCCGTTAACGGACGCTTACTCGCTCAGCACTCGCTCCAGCCACAGGATTCGCAGCTCTTGCAGCCTTCGGAGTAGTACAGCGAGAGCGCTCCGCAGTCGGGACACTCGGGGGACTCGCCGGCGTCGATCAGGTCCTGGGTGGCGTCGGTCGACTCCCGGGCGGTCGCGCCGCCGTCGGTTTCGGGGCCGTCGACGGCCGGGCGATCGACGCCGGGCTCGTCGGTCAGGTCGTCCGCGGATTCCTCGAGCGTCTTCTGGCGCGGGTAGGGCTTGTCGATCTCGTCGTCGAGGTACCGGCGCATCGCCGTGCCGATGGCGTCCGGGATCGACTGGATCTGCTCGCCTTTGTCCCAGGCGACCTTCGGGCTGCGGGTGCCACAGAGCTCGTCGACGACCTCGTCGGGGTCGACGCCGCTGCGCAGCGCCGTGGAGATGACCTTCGCGAGCGCCTCGGTGAAGGAGTTGGTGAACCCGCCGGAGTGGCCGATGTTGGCGAACAGCTCGAACGGCCGGCCGGTCTCGGGGTCCTCGTTGATCGTCACGTACACCTTCCCGTAGCCGGTGTCGATGCGCTGGCTGACGCCCTGGAGGGCGTCGGGTCGCGAGCGCTTCTCGGCGTAGTCGACTTCGCCGGTCAGCAGCGCGGAGAGCTCCGCTTCGGCGACCGCCCGGACCTCCTCGCTCTCGAGGAACTGCTCGAACCCGCCGAAGACCTCCCGGATCTGTTCGACGATGACCTCGGCGGCCTCGTCCTCGTCGGCGAACTCGGCGTTGTCCGCCCGCGTCGTGAGCACCTGCTTGCTGCGGGTGCCGTCGCGATAGTAGGTAACGCCCTTGCCGCCGTGCTCGTAGACCCACTCGAAGACCTCCTTGGCGTCCTCGAGGCTCGAGTCGTTGGGCGCGTTGACCGTCTT
>SKPV01000090.1 GCA_007119345.1 Halovivax sp. | reverse complement strand
CGCGAACTGCGGACTCGCGAACGGCGGAACCGCGAACTGCGGACTCGCGAACGGCGGAACCGCGAACGGCTCGCCGACCGTCTCGAGAACCGCCTCGGTCGCGACCTGCGCGCGGTCGATACCTTCGGCCGGGTTCCCCTCCTGGACGGGCGCGTAGAACTGGGTTTCCTGGATGCGTCCCGAGCGGGGAGCGACGATCATCGTGGTCCGGTCGTCGGCTGCAAGCGTGGGGCGACCGGGCGTTCGGTCCGATGTTGGCGTCGACGGGTACCGGAGAGAACGGGCGGGAACGGCGGGTTCCGAATCGGTTCCCTCGATCAGCCGTTCAACGGACGCCCCCAGTAAATAGCGACCCGATCCGGTCGGGAAGCTGCGAACGCAGGTCCAGCAGCTCGTCGTGGGGGACCGTCGTGGCCAGCGCGTCGGTGACCGCGCCGGCTCGCGCCAGGATCTCGCCGTCCGACTCGGCGCCTCGCTCGTCCAGCCGTTCCCGGACGCGGTCCGTGAAGTCCTCGGCGGACAGCGACTCCGCCTCGCCGCCCGGCGCCGTCAGCGTCTCGGCGTACTCGTCGGGGAGCCACTTCGCCACCGCCTCGGCTTGCCCAGCGGCGAGCGATTCGCCGAGCGTCTCCAGTACCGCCTCGGTGATCGGTACCGGTTCGGAAACGGCGTCGGAGTGGTCCACGAGCTCCTCGAACTCGGATCTGTCCATCGTTCAACCGGACGGATGCCGACCAGCGGGGTGTAAGCGTTGCAATCGACTGCAAGCGGTGCGAGGTGTGAGCGAGCGACGCTAGCGCACGACCAGCACCGGCGTCGGCGACCGCCTGACGACCTTCTCCGCGGTGCTGCCCAGCAGCATCCGAGAGAGCCCCACGCGGCCGTGTCTCCCGATGACGATCAGGTCGAACTCGCCGGCCTCGCCGCGCTCGATGATCGTCCGTTCGGGCTCGCCCGTCTCGTTCTCGGTCTCGTCGCGTCCGTCCGTCTCGGCGGCGATCGAGGCGGCCTCGTCGAAGAGCGCCTCGGCGTGCTCGACGGCCTCGTCGTAGTTCGGAACGCGAGCCTCCATCCCCTCGAACACCGTCCAGTAGTTATCCGCGAGCGGAATCACGTGCAGCGCCGTCACCCGGGGATCGTCGAAGGTATCGAACGAGTACCGGATCGCGTCCCTGGCGGGCTTCGATCCGTCGTACGGAAGCAGGATTCGTGGAGCCACGAAGGAAGCAGGATTCGTGGAGCCACGAAGGAAGCAGGATTCGCGGAGCCACGAAGGGCTCTACGCCCGCAAGCGACAAAACGGTCGTTCAGCGAGTCGGGAACGTCGACGGCCGGGGCCGCGATCGGCGCCGGCTCGTCGCGGGGGCGACGCTCGGCGGACGGTCGACCGATCGGGAGAGTACCTCTCGCGTCGTCCGGGCCGTCGGCGTCGAGCGCCCCGGCGCGTCCTAGAGCCGGCTCACGGCGCCGATCGCGGTCGACAGCGCCGGCGCCTCGAAGAGCTCGAGCCCCGTGTAGGCGTTCGCCCCCGAACAGTACATGTCCCGCGCCGTCTCCAGCGCCGACGGGTCGAGCGATTCGGGCTCGCGGTCGCACAGGGACTTCCAGTCGGCGACGTCCTCGCGCTCGGCCTCGGCCTTGGCGGCTTCGACGGCCCGCACCCACTCCGGCTGGGTCCGTTTGTGGTACTGGCGCAGGACCTCCTTCGAGAGCTGGGTCCCCTCGTAAGCGAAGCGGTTCTCGTCGAACGTGCCGACGACGTCGGCGACGCGAATCTCTCCCCGGAAGTACAGGCACTCGATCTTGCCGTCCTGGTGATCGAGGCCGGCCTCCGCGGCCCGCTCCGTGAGGAGTCGGTTCACCTCGCGTGCGAGGTCCGCCAGCGCCTCGATCGACGCCGCCCCGGCGATCGCGTCGGCCTCCTCGCGCGCGAGGTAGCGGTCGGTCTCCTCGTACTTGGTCGAGAACTCGACGATCGGCTCGTCGAGGTCGACCGGCTCGTCCGGCCAGCCGTCCAGGTCGAGCCCGTGGTCGGCTGGATCGGTGCGCCGGCGGAGGCTCGACCCCACGGGGACGCGGTTGCGGAAAACGACCTCGAGGGGGATCAGGTAGTTCTCGCCCGCCGCCTCGTGGTAGGCGTCGTAGTCGTAGTCGCGACCCTCGTTGGGCAGGTCGGGCACCTGCGTCAGGTCGATCGCCATCTCGCGAGGCGGCTCCGCGGTCGCCGCGAGCGGAACGACCTCGCCGTCCTCGACCACGCCGCGGTAGTGGGTGGGGACGTCGGCGTCCTCGAGCAGTTCGAAGTTGTACGCGCCCATCGCACAGAGGCTCGCGCCCTTCTGGGGAATCTCGTCGGGCATCTTCCCCCAGTCGAACACGGAGTAATCGTCGGTGAAGACGAACGACCCGCGGCCGAGTTCGTCGGCGTCGGCCGGCTCCTCGATCTCGAACTCCTTGACGCTCGTCACGCGAGACGCACCCCCGACGCGGGACCGGCTGGTACCATACCGGTGATGCGGGGGGCCGACCCCAAGAAGGTTTCAATCCGGGTCGACGGCGGGTCCGGTCTCGCGGCAGACCCGTTCCAGACGGCGCTCGGCGCGTCGAATACGACGGTACGGCCGACGCCGATTCACTCGCGCTGGAGCTCTCGATCGAGGTCGAGCGCCGTCGCCGGATCCTCCCCGGGCCCGACGCTACCGCCGGGCTCGAGCAACAGCTCCATCCGGCGCTCGAACTCGGCCTCGTCGAGCTCGCCGGCGACGTAGCGTTCCCTGAGGCGGTCGGCCAGCTCTCGGTCCGAGGACGGCTCGCGCGCGTCCGCTCGCTCCGTGCGGACGGGTTCAGTCCCGACGTTCGACGGCGAATCCGCGCCGTTCCGGAAGAACACGAACAGGCCGTAGGCGGCCGCCAGGAGGAGTCCGAGCACGACCAGCGAGACGATCGCCGAGACGACCGTCGCCACGACCGCGAGCACGATCCCGACGATCGTCGCCACCGCCGCGAGGAGCAACAGGGCGGCCAGGAAGAGTCCGAACCCCTTGACGAGAAGTGGACCGGTGCGTCCCATACCGTACTGTGCGCTCGTCTTCGGCAAAAGACTTCGTTCACACTGCCAGGAACGTCCGTCCGACCGAGTCACGCGAGCAGCCCAGCGAACGTCCGTCCGACCGATTCACGCGAGCAGCTCCCGAAGCGCCTCCTCGAGGATCGCCCGCCCGCGGGCCGCGTCCGCGAGCGCGATCGACTCGTCTACCGTGTGAGCCTCCTCGAGTCGGCCCGGACCCCAGGTGACCGCCGGGATCCCGGCGTCGTTGACGAAGTTGCGCGCGTCGGTCGCGGCTTCGATCCCCCAGGGCTCGCCGACGCGGCGGTCACCGTCCTCGCCAGCGCCGTCACCGGTCGTCTCCTCCGTCCGGCCGTCGGCCGGGATCGCCGCGGATCGCCCGCGGAGCGTCTCCGCCAGCGGGTGGTCGACGGGAATCGACGACGGCTCGTACGCCTGGATGCGCGTCCACTCCGCGTCGACGCCCTCGTCGGCGGCGAGGTCCGACGTCAGCGCCTCGACCTCCTCGTCGACCGACTCGATCGACTCGCCGGGCGGCACCCGCCGGTCGAGCACCAGCTCCGACCGGTCGGGGACGACCGCGAGGTTCGAGTCGGTCCCCGCCTCGATCTCCGTGACCGTGGCCAGGGCCGGGCCGCACAGCGAGTCGGGGCCCCCGCGGAGTTCGCGGTCGTACGCGTCGATCGCCTCCAGCACGCGTCGGCTCGCGTCGATCGCGTTCGCCCCCTCGTCCGGGTGGCTCGCGTGAGTCGCCTCGCCCCGGACGACGAGCCGGTAGACGGCCAGCCCCTTGGTGGCCGTGGCGACCCGGAAGTCGGTCGGTTCGATCACGATGCCCAGGTCCCCGCCGTAGCCGCGTTCGAGCAGCGTCGACGTTCCCGGGTCGGCGGTTTCCTCGCCCATCGGCGCGTGGACGACCAGCGAGCCCGCGAGCGCGTCCGACTCGAGATCGGGTGCCAGATCCCTGGCGACCAGCATCCCGATCGCCAGGCCGGTCTTGACGTCCGCGCTTCCCCGGCCGTAGAGCCGACCGTCGCGGACGACGCCGCCGTAGGGGTCGACCGACCACGCGTCGGGATCGCCGGCCGGGACGACGTCGAGGTGGGCGTTCAGGACGACGCGGGGCTCGCCCGTCCCGATCGTCGCGCCGACCTGCGGTCGGTCGGGGTCCGGTTCCTCGACGAGGTCGGCGTCGATCCCCTCGTCGGCGAGCCACTCGCGGACGAACTCGGCGCCGGCCGCCTCGTTTCCGGGCGGGTTCTCCGTCGGGATCGACACGAGGTCGCTCGCGAGCGCGGCGAGTTCGGGGTCCGGCTCGGTCTCACCCATCCCGGCTCACCCCAGCACCGTCTCGATCGCCGACTCGAGGTCGGCGATCAGATCGTCGACGTGCTCGGTTCCCACCGACAGCCGCACGAGACTCTCGGAGAGGCCGGCGGCCGCGAGCTCGTCGGCCGTCAGATCCTGGTGGGTCATCGGGGCCGGCTGCTCGATCAGGCTCTCGACGCCGCCCAGGGACTCGGCGAGCGCGAACACCTCGGTCTCGGAGAGGACCGCCGACGTCTCTTCCAGCGTCGCGTCGAGTTCGAGGCTCACCATGCCGCCGAAGTCCCGCATCTGCTCGGCGGCCACGTCGTGGTTCGGGTGCGAGTCGAGGCCGGGGTAGTAGACGCACTCGACGGCCGGGTGCTCGTCCAGACGCTCGGCGATCGCGCGGGCGTTCTCGCAGTGGGTCCGCATCCGCGGCGCCAGCGTCTTCGCGCCTCGGGCGACGAGGAAGCAGTCGAAGGGGCTCGGCGTCGCGCCCTGGTTGTACTGGACGAACGCGAGCGCCTCGTCGAGGTCCGGGTCGTTCGTTACCGTCGCGCCCGCCACCACGTCGGAGTGGCCCGAGACGTACTTGGTGAGCGACTCGACGACGACGTCGACGCCGAGGGCGAGGGGACGCTGCAGGTACGGCGAGGCGAACGTGTTGTCGACGGCGACCACCGGCCCGTCGGTCTCCGCGTCCTCGCCGCCCTCGACGGCGGCGACCTCGACCACGCCCGCGATATCCGAGACCGAGAGCAGCGGGTTCGTCGGCGTCTCGAAGTAGACGAGCGCCGTCTCCGGCCGGATCGCGTCCGCGACCGCGTCGAGGTCGGTCGTGTCCGCGAACGTGACGTCGACGCCGAACGTCGAGAAGACGCGCGTCAGCAGCGTGTGCGACTCCGCGTAGAGGTTCTGGCCGGCGACGACGTGGTCGCCCGCCGAGAGCACCGCCGTGTAGAGGGCGTTGATGGCGGCCATCCCGCTGGCGAACGCGCGCCCGTGGGCGCCGCCCTCGAGGTCGGCGATCAGCCCGTCGACCACCTCGCGCGTCGGCTCGGACATGCGAGCGTAGCGGTACTCGCCTACCATCTCCGTCGGCGACTCGTAGCCGAACGTGACGCTGGGGGAGATCGGCGGAACCAGCGCCCCGTGCTCGTTCGGCTCGTACCCCGCGTGAATCTGGCGCGTCTCGAACTCTCGATCGTCCATCCGTGTCCATTCCACCGAGCGGGACGTAAAGCCCATCGTCGGAACGCGGCGCGCGGACGGTTCCGGGATCCGGGTGCGGGACGAACGTCCCGGAGAACGGCAGCCGTCACCGAGATCACCACGCTTTTCTCCCGCCCCGTCTTCCACCCGCCAAGGATGGCCGAACCGGCGAGCGAGGTGCCCGAGTCGGCGGATCTCGAGTTCGAACGAGCGCCCCGGACCGACCAGTCGTTCGAGAACGCGCTGGCGAAGGCCCGCGACGGCGAACGGCTCACCGTCGACGACGCGATCGAGCTCCTGACCACCGGCACCGACGTCGACGGCATCGACCGTCGGCGCAAGGAGCTCGTTCTCGAGGCCGCGGATCGCCGCCGCCAGGAGGTCGTCGGCGACGAGGTCACGTTCGTCGCCAACCTGAACAACAACGTCACGACCGCCTGCAACGTGGGCTGTCTCTTCTGTAACTTCAAGGACGCTGCCCACACGTTCGAGGCGAGCGCGGAACGGAGTTCCGCGGAAAGTCGAGCGGCGGAGTCGTCTCGTGACGACGGAAGCGGCGAAGCGACTTCCGAACTACCGCGAGACGACCACGAGGAGACCGGCGGGCGGGAAACGGCGGGTTTCACCAAGACCCCCGCCGAGTCCCGCGAGATCGTCGCCGACGCGGTCGAGCGCGGGATCTACGAGGTCTGCTCGGTCTCCGGGCTGCACCCCGCCTTCGCCCTCGACGACGAGCACCGCGAGATCCTCGAGGGCTACGCCGCCGAGCGCGGGCGCGAGGCGGCCTACCGCGAGGTCAACTACAAGACGCCGTCGGCCTACGAGACCGATCCGGGCACCTACGTCGAGCAGATCGCGGCGATGAGCGTCGGCGGCGTCCACGTCCACTCGATGACCCCGGAGGAAGCCTACCACGCCCGTCGCGGGACCGACTGGTCCTACGAGGAGGTCTACGGTCGACTGCGGGACGCAGGCCTCGACAGCGTCCCCGGGACCGCGGCGGAGATCCTCGTCGACGAGGTCAGGGACGTCATCTGTCCCGGCAAGATCGACACGCAGGGGTGGCTCGAGGCGATGGAAGCCGCCGCGAACGTCGGACTCGGCCTCACCGCGACGATCATGTACGGCCACGTCGAGAACGAAGCTCACCGCGCGATCCACCTCCAGCGGGTGCGCGAACTCCAGGAACGGGTCGACGGCGCCATCACGGAGTTCGTCCCGCTCTCGTTCGTCCATCAGAACACCCCGCTGTACGAGCACGGGGTCGTCGCCGGCGGCGCGAGCCGCGACGAGGACGAGCTGATGATCGCCGTCTCGCGGCTCTTCCTCGACAACGTCGAGCACGTCCAGTCCTCGTGGGTGAAGTACGGCGACGAGGGCGGGCTGAAGATGCTCGCCTGCGGCGCCGACGACTTCATGGGCACGATCCTCTCCGAAGAGATCACCAAGCGCGCCGGCGGCGAGTACGGGGAGTTCCGCTCGGTCGCCGACTACGTCGAGCTGATCACCTCGATCGGCCGGACGCCGGTCGAGCGCTCGACGGACTACGAACGACGGCGGGTGATCGACCCCGACGACCCGCCGTTCGGACCCGAACTCGGGCCGAAGGCCGACGGGACGCCGCTGCTCCCGGACGCCGATCGAATCGCCGCCGACCGGTAGCCAACGGGCCGAACGCCCGGCCGCCTCCGGGGCGGTCGTCGACCGGAACCGTTACGTTCCGATCGCGACAACGAGGCATCCCCGGGAAACTCCCGACAACGCCATCTCAGTTTTGAGATGGTTTCCATTTTCGGTACGCTTTTGCCCCGGGAGCGGGTACCCCCGGACATGTCACTGACCGCGCCGGCCGTCGGCCACGACGAGCTGGCCACGCTCAAGCTCCTCGCGCTCGACGGCGGGCTCGAAGGGGACCGCAAGATCTCCTGTGCAGACCTGGCCGAGCGCCTGGACGCCTCGAACCAGACCGCGTCGCGGCGACTCCAGCGCCTCGAGAGCGCCGGCCTCCTCGAGCGCGACACCGTCAGCGACGGACAGTGGGTGACCATCACCGACGAGGGTGAGCGCGAACTTCGGGCCGCCTACGAGGAGTACCGTCGCATCTTCGAGACGGCCCCGCGGGTCGAACTCGAGGGGACCGTCACGAGCGGAATGGGCGAGGGTCGCCACTACATCTCGCTTTCGGGCTACCAGCGCCAGTTCGCCGAACGACTGGGCTACGAACCCTTCCCGGGAACCCTGAACGTCGAGCTCCGGGACGACAGCGTCCGCCGGCGTCGCGCGGTGGAGGCGATCGAACCCGTCCCGATCGACGGCTGGGAGGACGAGGAGCGCACCTACGGCCCGGCGGTCTGCCACCCGGCGGCGATCGAGACCGCCGGGGGCGAGTTCGTCGACGGTATCCACACCATCGCGCCCGAACGCACCCACCACGACGACGACCAGCTGGAGGTCATCGCCCCCCGGAAGCTCCGCGACGTCCTCGAGCTCGACGACGGCGATCACGTGATCGTCCACGTGGGGGAGCACTGAGATGTCGGGCCACCAGGCGGGCGCGAGCGCGCTGGACCGGGCGATCGAGGCCTTCGGCGACGGCGAGCCCGTCTGCGTCCACGACGCCGCCGACCGCGAGGGTGAGACGGACCTGATCTACCCCGCGAGCGCGGTCACGCCCGACGCGGTCGCCCGGCTGCGCAACGACGCCGGCGGCCTCGTCTGCGTCGCGCTCGCCCACGAGGTCGCCGAGGCGTTCGACCTGCCCTTCTTCACCGAAGCGGTCGACCACCCGGCGACCGCCGATCACGAGCTCGGCTACGGCGATCGATCGTCGTTCTCGTTCACCGTCAACCACCGCGACACCTACACCGGCATCACCGACGAGGACCGCTCGCTGACGATCCGCGAGCTCGCCGACGCCGCCGTCGATCCCGAGCCCGCCGACTTCGCCGAGCGATTTCGCGTGCCCGGCCACGTCCACCTCCTGAAGGGCGCCTCGGACGGCGTCGCCCAGCGCGAGGGTCACACGGAGCTCGGCCTGGCGCTCGCCGACGCCGCGGGCGTCGAGCCGGCCGTCGTCGTCTGCGAGATGCTCGACGACGAGACCGGCGAAGCCAGGACGCCCCGGGACGCCCGCGAGTACGCCGCGCGTCACGGCCTCGTCTACCTGGAGGGCAGCGAGATCGTCGAGCGGCTGGGGTGAGCCCGTCAGCTGGCCGGCCGCTCATTTCCGAAGATCGGGGATCCGTTCGCCGTATCCCTCGTCGTACGCCCGTTCCTCGAGCGCCAGCACGAACGACTCCTTGGCGTCAGTGTACGATTCGGGCTCGTCGGCGTGCGCCTCGACGGCCTCCCGCTTGACGCGCTCGTACCCGCGTCGGGCCGACGGGTGGTCCCGGAGGTACTCGCGGACGACGAGTTGGTCGCGCCAGACGTCGGACCGAACCGGCCGGAGGTGCAGCGACACCGGCGGCTCGGCGTCCGCCGCGAGGTGGTGCCACTCCGGGTCGGCCCGCCGGAGGCGGTACCCCGCTTCGACCAGCGCCGCGGCCGTCGTCCGCATCCCCGCCTCGCCCCCGAACACGGCGAGGATGTCGAGGACCGGCTTCGCGGCGAGGTCGGGGACCGCGGTGCTCCCGACGTGGAAGAGTCCGAGGAGTCCGTCGCCCGCGACCGACCGGACCCGATCGCGCTCGGCCTCGAACCGATCGGTCCAGACGGGATCCGGTTCGAGATCGATTCGCTCCATTTTCCCGACTTCGTCGGTGCGCCGGAAAATCGTTACGACGCCGCCCCCGGCCGCCAACCGCTCGCTTCGACGCGGGCGCCCGCCATCGTCGCCGCCCCCGGCCGTCTCACCCGCCTTCAGAACCGCGAACACTTAGTAGCGGCCCGTCCATGCTTCCGCCCATGAGCTTCGACGAGATGGACGTCGACACGATCTGGATGGACGGGGAGTTCCTCGACTGGGACGACGCACAGATCCACGTCCTCACCCACGGCCTCCACTACGGCACCGGCATCTTCGAGGGCGCACGCTGTTACGAGACCGAGCGCGGCCCCGCCATCTTCCGCTGGGAGGAACACCTCGACCGTCTTTACGAGTCCGCCAAGCCCTACGAGATGGAGATCGACCACGGCCACGAGGAGCTCACCGAGGCCACGGTCGAGCTCGTCCGCCGCCAGGATCTCGCCTCGTGTTACATCCGCCCGATCGCCTTCTACGGCTATCGCTCGCTGGGCGTGAGCCCCGGCGACTGTCCGACCCGGATCGCCATCGCCGCCTGGCCGTGGGGCACCTACCTCGGCGAGGAGGCCCTCGAGGAGGGCATCGACGTGATGGTCTCCTCCTGGCGCAAGCACTCCTCCAGCCAGATCCCGACCAACGCGAAGACCACCGGCCTGTACGTCAACAGCCTGCTCGCCGGCGAGGAGGCCCGCCGCAACGGCTACGCCGAGGCGATCGTCCTCAACAAGGAGGGGCAGGTCGCCGAGGGCCCCGGCGAGAACATCTTCCTCGTCCGCGACGGCGAGCTCTTCACGCCCGGACTGTCCCAGTCCATCCTCGACGGCATCACCCGGGACACCGTGATCCAGCTGGCCCGCGACCTCGGCTACACCGTCCACGATCAGGCGACCATCTCGCGCGGGGAACTCAACACCGCCGACGAACTCTTTTTCACCGGCTCCGCCGCCGAGGTGACGCCCATCCGGCGCGTCGACAACGTCACGATCGGCGACGGCGAGCGCGGACCCGTCACCGAGGAGATCCAGTCGCGGTTCTTCGAGGTCGTCGAACGGCGCACCGACGAGTACGAGGAGTGGTTCACCTACGTCTGAGCGACGACCTTTTGCGCTGCGCTCGTGTCGCGCCGGGAGCGCCCCCGGCGCTCCGCGGCGCGTCGACGCTCGGCAAAAGGTCGATCAAAAGCACTCCTCCCTCCGTTCCGCTCGCTCCGCCTTCGGCTCCGCTCGCTTCACATCGGTCGTCGGCCCGCTCCGCCTTCGGCTCCGCTCGCTTCACATCGGTCGTCGGCCCGCTCGCAACCTGACGGTTGCTCGCGGTCGGCGTCGGGGTCTCTCG
>SKPV01000056.1 GCA_007119345.1 Halovivax sp. | reverse complement strand
CGGTAGTCGCGAGTCCTCGGTCGGTCGGATCGACCACTCCGGCGGTAGTCGCGAGTCCTCGGTCGGTCGGATCGACCACTCCGGCGGTAGTCGCGAGTCCTCGGTCGGTCGGATCGACCACCCCGATGGCGGTCGCGAGTCCTCCGGTGGCCGGTGTACTCGCTCAGTCGGCCGTGTACTCGCTCAGTCGGCCGAGAGGAACCCGACCGCGTGCCCGCCGACGGCGGTTTTTGAAACGAGACCTACGATCCAATTCGATCGGTTTCGACGGTGTGAATCACCACCGCCAGTTTAGGTCCTGCGGATGGTACGCCGTCGAACGGCATGGACCGATCGGCGATCGAACGCCGCCTTCTCGAGACCGGGGCCGACGAATTCCTCACCCCCGCCTACGAGGACTACTGCGTCGCGAACGTCACGGAGACGTTGCTCTCGCTACTCGACGCGGGCTTCGATCGACGCCTCCCCGACGAGGTCTTCCGGGGCGTCGGCGCGGGCCGCTTCGACGTCGCCTCCCGGGATCGACCTGCTGACGCCGGCCGGGATCCACGTGCCGGCGCCGGCGGGTGTCCACCTGCTGACGCCGGCCGGGATCGACCTGCTGACGCCGACGCGTATCGTTCCGACGACGTCCTCACCGACGTCGAGACGGTCGTCTGCGTGCTCCTCGACGGGTTCGGGTACGACCACTGGACGCGGGTGGAGGACGACCACGCCCTGCTCCGCCGGTTCGCCGAGTCCGGCGCGGTGACGCCGCTCACCTCGATCTACCCGTCGGAGACCGCCGCGGCGTTCACGTCGATCCACACCGGGCGACCGGCGCTCGAGCACGGTCTCCTCGGCTGGTTCCAGTACCTCGCGTTCGCCGATCGCGACGCGATCACCCTGCCGTTCACGACCCTCGACGGCACCCCGATCGACGACGTGGCGCCGGGGGCGACGGCGACGGACCTCTTCGAGGGTTGCTCCATCTACGAGGGCGACGGGAACGCCGACGCGACGGTCCGGACGGTCCTCCCGGCGTCGATCGCGGACTCGAAGTACAGCCTGGCGATCTACGACGGCGTCGACCGGATTCCCTACGAGGGGCCCGCCGCGTTCGCGGCGACGGTCCGGGCGGCGGTCGACGCGGCCGAGGGACCGACGCTGATCCACGCCTACGAGCCCTCGATCGACGCCGTCGGCCACGCCGAGGGCACCTCCAGCGAGCGGATGCGCGCGACCGTCGCCGACCTCCTCCGCGCCCTTCGCGAGGAGTTCGTCGAGTCGCTCGACCCGGGCGACGCCGCCCGGACGCTGCTGGTCGTCACCGCCGACCACGGTATCCTCGACACGGTTCCGGCGGAGAACGTGGATATGACGACGTGGGACCGCTGGCGGTCGTTGCAGGGGACGTTCCGCGTGGACGAGGAGGGCGAGCCGCGCCGGCCGACCGGCAGCCCTCGCAACGCACACTTCCACGTGCGGCCCGACCGCCGGGCGGAGGCTCGCGAACTGCTCGAGGAGCGCGTCGACGGGCTGGTCCTCACGCGCGAGACGGCGCTCGAACGCGACCTCTTCGGACCCGGCGAGCCGTCCGCGCTGTTCGAGCGCCGGTGCGGCGATCTGATCGCCGTCCACCGCGACCGTGGACTCTGCTGGCGCGCTGACGATACGCAACTGGTCGGCATGCACGGGGGCGTGACGCGAGCGGAGATGCTCGTACCGTTCGCCGCCGCTCGGGTCGACGCGCTGCGGTGACGGACGGTCGATTCGAGGCGCCTCGTGGCTCGAGCTCGCGGGAACCGCCGACCGCCATCGAACTCGACCCCGACCGCCCGGCCGTAACGCGGCGCTACCGCGCGATTCCGGCCCCAACCTTATCCCCGCGAATCTCGTAGTTCTCGTATGGCCGATCGGACCGACGCTTCACAGGAACTCGCCCGGGACGAGGTGGCGACGCTGCTCAGGGAGCTCGCCGACGAGTTCGAGCGCGGCGAGGAGACCGTCGCGGTCCCCGTCGGAAACAAGACCGTCACCCTCACTCCGCCGGATACGGTGACGGCGGAGGTCGAGGTCGTCGAGCGTTCACCCCGGTGGGGGAGCAGTCACGAGCGGATCGGCATCGACCTCGAGTGGAAAGGTTGAGCCGTGTCGTTCCACGACGCCGCGTCCCTCGACCTCGCGCTCCTGGACGCCGCGTTCGTCTTCCTCGCGAGCCTCGCGCTCGGCACGCTCGCCATCGTGGTCGCGGTCAGGTTGCTGGTCGACCGCGACGCCGGGGTCGCCACCGCGGCGATCACGGCGCTCCTTGGTGCCGCGGCCTGGGCCGTCGTGACGGGCGTCCTCGGCGCCGTGCCGTTGCTCGGCCCCCTGGCGGCGCTCGTCACCTGGATCGGCGTCGTCAACTGGCGATATCCGGGCGGCTGGCCGACCGCCGTCGCGATCGGCGGCGTCGCCTGGCTCGTCGCCGTCGCCGCGGTCGCCGTTCTCGCCACCCTCGGTCTCGTCGCTCCGGACGCGCTCGGCGTGCCGGCCCTCTGAGCCGCCGTCCCGATCGACTCGGGGGCTCGAGCGAACGATCCACCGATCGAGACGGTCGTTCGACGCTAGATTGATAGCGCCGCGTACCCCAAATGGGATCGATGCGACGATCCATCGTCATCGGACTCGCCCTGCTCGCGGTCGGATTTCTCTTCGTCGGCGGCCCGTCGCTGCTCGTGGGCAGTTCGGCGGAGGAGGTCGCGCCCTCCCAGACGGAGTCGCCCGAGCTCGTCGAGTTCGAGGACTCCGAGAGCGGGTTCTGGGAGTACCTCAGCGCCCGGGAAGCCCACGATCGCCGGAGTCCGATCAACGTGGTCGTTCGCGGCGACGCCGAACAGGTCGTCCGGATGATGCAGCTGGCCGACGAGGACTGGGAGGAGACCGACGAGGAGCACGAAGACGCCGACCAGTTCACCTACTCGATCGGCGGCGACAACCAAACCGCCGAGGAAAACGCCTCGCACACCGCCCTCCCGACGGAGATTCCGTGGGGCGAAGCCGCCGGCACGACTCGATACGCGTACGTGGATCTGGGGCCCGGCGAGGAGACCCGCTGGACCACTGAGACGCTCCAGCTCGACGACGGCGACTACTACGGCCAGCGATACCACATCAGGCTCTACGAGAGCCCGAACCCGGACGACGAGTGGGTGGCCATGCAGGCCCACACCGAGCACTTCGACTGGTTCACCCTCCGCCACCGGGTCGACGGGGTGGAAGCCGCCCAGTCGCGAGTCGAGCGCGACCTGATGTCGATGTCGAGCGTCGATCCTCAAGAGGACGTCCAGCGGATCTACCTCGGGAACAGTCGACCGTCCGACTCCGACGGCTGGGCGACGAAGGTCGACCTGCGCGCCGCGTCGTTCGTCCCCGTCGTCGTCGGCCTCGCGGCGAGAGGGAAGACGCGAACGCGCGTCGAGGACGGCGTCGACCGCTACCTGACCGACGCGGACCGCGAGCGGCTCGCGGCGGCCCGGGACCGGTTCGAACCGCGCCACATCGCGCTGGCCGGGACCATCGTGGGGCTGTTCCTCGGCGTCCGGATGGCTGGAATCGTCCTGGAGAACGCCGTCGACGCGCTGACGATGCACATGATCGCCGGGTTGCTCTATCCGGTGATCGCCGTCGTGATTCCGCTCGCGACGTACGCGATCGCCAGCGGGCTCGAGCGTCGTCTCGACGCCGCCCTCGTCGCCGCGACCTCGCTCGCGGTCGCGATCTGGATCGACTACGGTTGGCTGGGCGTCGACCGGCTGCCCCTCGACGTCGTCCTCCAACGCATCCTCGTGGTGGTCGCGCTGGGCCTGATCGCCGCCGGCGCCGCACGGCGGGCGACCAGGGAGCGTCGGCTCAACGGCCTGCTGCTCGTCGGCCTCGCCACCTGGACGCTCGTCCTCGTCGGAACGCTGTTCGGCTACCTCTGATCGGGCGACGGCGCGAATCGCCTTCTCTCGACGTTTCGGTCCGTCGCGCTCCGTTCGAATCCGGTCTCGGTCCTGGAGTGTCTTCTCGGGACGAAGTCCGCCGACCAGTAGCCTTTTCGGGACCGACCGTCGAGAGGGAGACGATGGATCAGGAGGTGGCACCGGTCGCGGACGGGCCTGAGGTCTCCTCGAAGGAGATTTCGGCATCGATCTCCCCGTCGTCCGTCTGCGTCCTCGTGCCGACGCTGAACGAGGCCGCGACCATCGGCGACGTGACCGACGAGTTTCGCGAACGCGGCTACGACGACGTCCTGGTGGTCGACGGCGGATCGGCGGACAGGACGCGGGAGGTGGCCGCCGAGCACGGCGCCAGGGTGATCGAACAGTCGGGACGAGGGAAAGGACAGGCGGTCAGGGAAGCCGTCGCGCACGTCGACGTCCCGTACGTGTTGATGCTCGACGGCGACGGGACCTACGACCCGGCCGACGCCGAGCGCATGCTCGCGCCCCTGGCGGCGGGCTACGATCACGTGATCGGCAACCGGTTCGCCGACATGGAGGACGACGCGATGCGAAAGCTCAACGGCTTCGGCAACCGGCTCATCAACAGCGCGTTCGAGACCATCCACGGGGCGGATTACGCGGACATCCTCTCGGGCTATCGCGCGTTCACGGTCGAGTCGTTCGAGCAGTGCGCGCCGGACGCGGACGGCTTCACGATCGAGACCGAACTCGCCGTCGAGTGCGTCAAGCAGGGCTTCGACACGGCCGTGGTCCCGATTAGCTACGGCGCCAGGCCCGACGAATCCGAGACGAACCTCCACCCGTTCAAAGACGGCGGGCGCATCGTCCTCGCACTGTACTCGCTCGCACGCACGAACAATCCGCTGTTTTACTTCGGCACGCTCGGCGCCGGCGCGATCGTCCTCGGAACCGGCGTCGCGGCGTTCGTCCTCACGCGCTGGCTGATGTACGGCACCGGCCACAACATCCTGGCGATGGTCTCGGCGGCGGCGATCCTCCTCGGCGTCCAGTTGCTGATGTTCGGCGTCCTCTCGGACATGATCGTCTCGCTGCACCGCGAGCAGCGACGTCGACTCGAACGGCTGGGACGCGAACGCGATCGGGCCGGCGAACGGAACGACCGCGATTGACATCGTCTCCGCCCGGAGGGGCGAGGATGCAAGCGTGGGACGGCGGGCCGGTCGCTTCTGCCGTGCGCGTTCGCGTCAGTCGACGAGTACTCCCTCTCGTCCGCTCAGAACGGGAGCATCGCCCTGAGGCGGGCGACGATCCCGTTCGATCGTCGGGCCCGGTACTCCTCGAAGACGGGGTGCAACGCGTTCATCAGCTCCTGTCGCGACTCGAACGTCTCGGACCCGGTGTCGGTCAGCGCCTCCGAGAGCGCCACCCCGTTCCCGTGAATGTCGTACGGGATCGGACGATCGCCCAGCGCCCGGGCTACCTCCTCGCTCGTCGCCGGAAAGGAGAGCGCGGACTCTTTCAGTCGGGCGTCGACGGCGGCGATGCCGAACTCGACTGACTCCGGTTCGTCGTCGTTATTCTGTGGCGGCCGGACTCCCATGGGGGTTCGTACGCAGACCCGACAAAAAACCGCTACGGCGCCGCGAGCCTCGTCGCCGATCGGCACGGGCGCTCGTCCGGCGGGTATTCGAACGCGGTCGTGGTCGGGCGGGTCGCCGAGCGCGGAGCCGATCGAGCAGGTTACCGGACGGGCCACCGGTCGGGCGGGTCGCCGAGCGCGGGGTGGCCCATCGCTCCCGGCGCCGTCGACACCGCTTTGGGCGCGCGCCGGTAGGACTTCGGTATGACCGAGTACACGACCGTCTCCATCCCGAAGGAGCTCGCCGAGCGCGTCGACGAGACGATCGAGGGGACCAGCTTCACGAGCACGAGCGACCTCGTCCGGTTCCTCCTGCGCAGTATCGTCATCCAGCACCAGCGATCGGGCGAACTGACGGAGGCCGAATTCGAGGAGATCGCAGACCAGCTTCGGGGACTGGGGTATCTGGAGTGAGTCCTGCACGCGGGAGGCGCGGGCCCCGGACGGTGGGAGTCGGCGACGGATTTACGGGCGGCGACCCGCGCTGGAGGCGGCCCCACTCGCGGTGCGTTCAGTCGGTCTCGAACGGCCGCTCCGGGGGCGCGGCGTCGAGCAGCTCCAGCGGGAGTCGCTCGCCTCGCCGGTCGAAGGCCCCGAGAGATTCGTCGGTCGCCTCCCAGGGCGCCACCGCGATGAAGACGACCTCGGCGAGGTCGTCGCGCAGGGAGAGCCCCAGCTCGCCCGCCGGGTGGGAGATGAACCGCCCGCCGGCGTTTCGGTTGGGCGTCGAGAGTTCGACCCCGAAGACGTGGGTGAGCGCGTTGCCGGGATCGGGGAGCAGGAAGTCGGTGAACACCGGCGTCTCGGGATCCACGGCGTCGGCGTCGGGCCCGACCAGCTCGCCAGCCGGCGTCGTCGAGACGCCGGTCGAGACGCGATCGGGATCGGCCTCGCTCGCGAGGTCGAGCAGCACGTCGATCAGCCCCTCCGTTGCGTAGACCACGCTCGACTTTCGCGTCGGGGGTTAGATAATCGTTCGCCCGACGACGCCTCGAGCCCGGTGGGCCGGGTCGCGAACGGGGCGATCGACCGCCGGGTTCGGAACAGCGGGAGTCGCGAACGGGGCGATCGACCGCCGGGTTCGGAACAGCGGGAGTCGCGAACGGGACGACCGACCGCCGGGTTCGGGTCAGAATGGTCGCGAACGGGCCGGTCGACCGCCGGGATCCGAGGCGCGACTCAGCCGGCCCACTCCTCGAACGAGCGGTAGATGCCCTTCGAGAGGTAGCGCTCGCTGGAGTCGGGGAAGACGGTGACGACGCTGTCGTGCGGGGCCTCGATCTCGCCGGAGTCGATCTTCCGGGCGACGTGGCGGGCGGCGACGCTCGCCGCGCCGGCGCTCGAGGCGACCAGGTGCCCCTCTTCCGCGGCCAGGCGCTTGAGCTCCTCTTGGGCGCGCTCGTCGGGGATCGCGTAGACGTCGTCGACCAGGTCCGGCTCGAAGAGTTCGTTGGTGTCCGTGTTGTGGGTGCCGATCCCCTCGGTCTTGTACTCGCCTTCCTCGCGGGGTTCGTCGAGGAATTCGCCGTAGAGCGATCCTTCGGGTTCGACGGCGCCGACGTAGGTGTCCGGGTCCTGCTCGCGGGCGTAGCGGGCGATCCCCATCAGCGTGCCCGCCGTGCCACAGCCCGCGACGACGGCGCCGACCTCGCCGTCTACCGCCTCGTAGATCTCCGGCCCGGTCGTCTCGTAGTGGGCTTCGGTGTTGAGCGGGTTGGCGAACTGCTGGGGGACGACGGCGTCGTCGAGTTCCTCGGCGAGCTGGTGTGCGCGGTCGATCGCGCCGCCCATCCCGTCGTCGGTGGGCGTGTTGATGATCTCGGCGCCGAGGGCGGCCATCAGCTGCTGTTTCTCGACGCTGAACCGCTCGGGAACGACGAAGATCGCGTCCAGGCCGAGCTGGCGGGCGGCGATCGCGAAGCCGATGCCGGTGTTACCCGCGGTCGGCTCGATCACCGTCCCGCCGGGTTCGACGTCGCCGCGCTCGAGCATCGTCTCCAGCATGTAGACGCCGATGCGGTCCTTCACGCTCGCGCCAGGGTTGAACGACTCGAGTTTCGCGTAAATCGGCACGGAGTCCGGGCCGGCCTGAACCGCCACCAGGGGCGTTCGGCCGACGGCCTCGAGCACCGAGTCCAACGGTCGCTCGTGCGTGGTCATCGTGTAGGCAAACATTGCCCCGGATGTTAGCTGTTATTATCCGGGAGTGTCGGGGCGGGAGAAGCGGTCGATCGAAACCGGCCGGAGCCGTTCCGCGGACGCGCTCGCCGGCGATTTCGGTCGCGATCCACTCGCCGAGGATCGGGGTGCGTCGGTCTACTCGTCGGCGGTCCCGTCGGCGGCGTTTGCATCACCGTCCGCGGCCTCCTCGCCGTCCGCGCCGCCGGACCCCTCGCCTTCGGCCTCCTCAATCGCGGCCTCCGCGAGGATCGCTTCGGCGTCGAGGCCCTGCTCCTCGGCCATCGCCACCAGCAGCGCGCGCTGCTCGGTCGTCTCGTGGTCGAGTCGTTTTACCGTGTCGTGGGTGTCGTCGACTTCCTCCTCCAGGTGGATGATCCGCTGTTGGAGCTCCTGGACCTGCTTGTACATCTGTTCGGCCTTGTCCGAGATGCCCTGGATTTTTTTCGCGGTGGATCCGAGTCCCATATTCGGTCAAACCGGGGCCAGGTAATTGGGTCTTTCTCCTCCGGCCGTCGGACCGAGGAACCCGGGGGTTCGCACTCGCCGCCGGGACCGGATCGAGCCGATCGCGGCCGGATTTTTGCCTCGCCATCACGACCTTACCGAACAGAAAGACTTATTAAGAACCGCGAACAAGCATTTATTGCACCCGAGGTGACCTACCCATGGTGCCACGAACGACGCCCCCAAGCACCTGGATGCAAGGCCTCGACTTCCCGTCCCGAATCTTCGGGGAGTCCGGCGGTAGCGACTACGAACTGTACGAGGAGGACGGCGAGTTCGTCCTCACCGTCGACATGCCCGGCTTCGAGCGCGAGGAGATCGACCTCGCGTGGGACGACGGCATCCTGAACGTGGCGGCCGAACACGTCGACGACGATCGCGGCCGCAAGAAGACCTACCACCGCAGATTCCGCTTCCCGAAGGTCGTGGACGAGGACGAGATCGAAGCCCGATACACCAACGGCGTGCTCGAGGTCGCGCTTCCGACCGCCGGGACCGCCGCGCAGGGCAAACCGATCGAGATCCAGGGTTGAGACGATCGATCACGCACGGATCCCCGTACGGGCGAACCACCCAACCGGAGCGGGCGGGCCGGGGAAGAACCCCTCGCGGCGCTCGCCCGCGCCCCTCGAAACGCCTTGTCCAACCGGCGAGTCCGCGTTTCGTTACCGAACCCTATCCATCCCATTACCACCCATGAAACTCACCGTAAAACCGTTGAAACGAAAGGACACCGGCCGCGGACTGGCATCGATCGACCGCGAAGCGATGGCGAACCTCGGCGTCTCGAGCGGCGAGTTCGTCACCGTCGAGGGTCGCGACGGCCGCGTCGTCGCGCGTGTCTGGCCCGGCCGCTCGGCCGACTCGGGCCGCGGCGTCGTCCGCATCGACGGCGAACTGCGAAACGCCGCCGGCGTCCGGATCGACGATCGCGTCGAGGTCGAGGCGGCCGACGTCGAGGTCGCCGAGCGAGTCGCCGTCGCGTTCCCGGAGAACGTCCGGTTGCAGGGCGACCTCGGCTCCTACCTGCGAGACCGGCTCTCCGACCGGGCGGTGACCGCCGGCGACCGACTCGCGCTGTCGGTCGGCTTCGGACTCCTGTCCGGTCGGGGCGGCCGGCGACTCCCGATCACGGTGGTCGACACCGATCCGAGCGGTACGGTCGTCGTCGGCCCCGACACGGCCGTCGAGGTCGTCGACCGCGCACCCGAAGAGATCGCCGTCTCGGGCGGGGACGCCGACGACGTCTCGGCCGAGCCACCCGCCGTGACCTACGAGGACGTCGGCGGCCTCGACGACGAGCTCGACCAGGTTCGAGAGATGATCGAGCTGCCGATGCGCCACCCCGAGCTGTTCCGCACGCTCGGGATCGAGCCGCCGAAGGGCGTCCTGCTGCACGGTCCGCCGGGGACCGGCAAGACCCTGATCGCGCGGGCGGTCGCCAACGAGATCGACGCCCACTTCGAGACGATCTCCGGCCCGGAGATCATGTCGAAGTACTACGGCGAGAGCGAAGAGCGCCTTCGCGAGGTGTTCGAGGAGGCCGCCGAGAACGAGCCGGCGATCGTCTTCATCGACGAACTCGACTCCATCGCGCCCAAGCGCGAGGACGTCCAGGGCGACGTCGAGCGCCGGATCGTCGCCCAGCTGCTGTCGATCATGGACGGCCTCGAGGAGCGCGGCGAGATCACCGTCATCGGCACGACCAACCGCGTCGACGCCGTCGACCCGGCCCTGCGCCGGCCCGGTCGGTTCGACCGGGAGATCGAGATCGGCGTCCCGGACGCCACGGGCCGCGAGGAGATCCTCCACATCCACACCCGCGGCATGCCGCTCGCCGAGGAGGTCGACCTCGCCCGCCTGGCCGCGAACACCCACGGCTTCGTCGGGGCCGACCTCGAGAGTCTCACCAAGGAGGCCGCGATGACCGCCATGCGGCGCATCCGGCCCGACCTCGATATCGACGAGGACGAGGAGATCGACGCGGCCGTGCTCGACGCCCTCGAGGTGACCGTCGACGACTTCAAGGCCGCGCTCCGCGGGATCGAACCCTCGGCCATGCGGGAGGTCTTCGTGGAGGTCCCCGACGTCACCTGGGACGACGTCGGCGGTCTCGAGGATGCCAAAGGTCGTCTCCGCGAGACCGTCCAGTGGCCGCTCGAACACGGCGACGCCTACGCGCGGGTCGCGCTGACGCCGGCGAAGGGCGTCCTGCTCCACGGCCCGCCGGGAACCGGAAAGACTCTGCTCGCGAAGGCCGTCGCCAACGAGGCCGAGTCGAACTTCATCTCGGTCAAGGGTCCCGAGCTCTTCGACAAGTACGTCGGCGAGTCCGAGAAGGGCGTCCGCGAGATCTTCGAGAAGGCCCGCGCCAACGCGCCGACGGTGATCTTCTTCGACGAGATCGACGCCATCGCCGCCG
>SKPV01000024.1 GCA_007119345.1 Halovivax sp. | reverse complement strand
CGGCGCCGTCGCCGCGGCGGCGGGCCAGGCGGCGACGCACGCGGCCGACGGCGGCACCGTCCGGCCGGTCCTGGCGGGGGTGGTGTTTCTCGCCGCCAGCGGTGCGCTGTTCGCCGCGATCCTCCGGGAGCGGCTCCCGCGGTACGACGACCCGCTGGTCCTCGTGCTGGTCGGCCTGCTCCTCTGGCTCCTGTCGGAGCTCGAACCGGCGCTCTCGGGGCCGGAACTGGCGGCGGCGCTCGGCGTGATGATCGCGCTGGGCTACGCGTCGTACGCCCTCGAGACCGCGTCGGTCGCCGGCATGCTCGCCGGCGTCTTGCTCGGGCTGCTGACGATCGTGCTCGGCGGCTGGGGCTGGTTCGCCGTCCTCATCTCCTTTTTCGCCATCGGCGGCCTCTCGACGAAGTACCGATACGCCGAGAAGGCCGCCAGGGGCGTCGCGGAGGACAACGACGGCGCTCGCGGGAGCGCGAACGTCTTCAGCAACTCCGCGGTCGCGCTCGTGGCCGTCCTGGGCTACGCCGCGAGCGACGCCAGCGTCCTCGGCGTCGACACGCTCGCGTTCCAGTACGCCTTCGCGGGCGCGGTCGCGACCGCGCTGGCCGACACGCTGTCGAGCGAGATCGGCGGGGTCTTCGATCGACCGCGACTGATCACGACGCTCGAGCCCGTCGAACCCGGGACCGACGGCGGCGTCACCTGGCAGGGCGAGATCGCCGGCACGGCTGGCGCGACCGTCGTGGCCGCCATCACCGCCGTCGCCTTCCCCGCCGTCGGCCCCGTCGGCTTCGGCGTGATCGTCCTCGCCGGCGTCGCGGGAATGACCGTCGACAGCGTCCTGGGCGCGACGATCGAGGGACCCAGGGTCGGCAATCAGGGCGTGAATTTCGTCGCGACGATCGCGGGTGCGGCGCTGGCCGCGTTCGCCGCCTCGTCGGCCGGACTGATGAGCTGAGCGCCGCTCGAGGATCGAGCGTCGGGTTCGGTCGGGCGCGTGCTCGATTCGCGGCCGTCGGGAACGGGTCGATCGGACGATCAGTCGTCGTCCGGGGCGGAGTCGGCGACCTCGTCGGCCGCGTACACCCGAACGTCCGTCGGTCGTTTGACGAACTGCCCGAGCGACGCGGCGACGATCGTCGAGACGTCGCGCTCGGCGGCCCGATCGAGGAGTCGCTGGCTCAGGATGTCGTCGAGGACGATCGCCGACGGCGCCGTCTCCAGCGACGCGAGGGTTTCCGCCGCCTCGCTCGCCGCCGCCTCGGCGACCGGCTCGCGGTCGTCGTCGAGAAAGCGCGCGCGGTCCGTGCCGGCGCGGATGACCGCCGAAACGTGGTCGTACAGCGTCTCCGGATCGGCCGCCCGGGAATCGTCGTCGGCCGCCCGGGAATCGTCGTCGACCCGTTCGGTGGCGGGGGATTCCGCGTCCATCGATTCGCCCGCCGAGGCACTCGCGTCGACCGGCTCGATCGGTTGCCCGTCGGCGTCGATCGGTTCGGCGGCCGCCGATCGGCCACCGGAGCCGTCGGCGTCGCGTCGATTCCGCCGCGTCGGACCGGCCCGCGTCGACGCGGCGTCGGCTTCCGGCCCGGCGGACGCTCCCGCGGGGTCGTCCGGTTCCGCGTCGGTCGACGCCGGCGGGGCCGGCGTGGCGCTACCGTCGGTCGCGGGGACGGCCTCTCGCGGGCGCTCTTCGTCGTCGACCGTCTCGAACGGCACCTTGTTCCGCAGCGCCGCGAAGAGTTCGTGGTGGTCGAGATCCTCGACGGACCGCCCCGCCGGCGCCGTCGCGACGTAATCGACGTCGCCGACCTGGGCCAGCTCTTCGAGGATCAGGTCTCCGCCCCGGTCGCCGTCGAGGAACGCCGTCACGGTCCGGTGTTCGGTCAGCTCGGCGACGGC
Source organism: Halovivax sp. (assembly GCA_007119345.1). GTDB lineage: Archaea > Halobacteriota > Halobacteria > Halobacteriales > Natrialbaceae > Halovivax. The sequence goes on along the minus strand of SKPV01000024.1, from coordinate 916 downwards.
GTCGGGGACGTTCGTCCCCTCCACGGCGATCGCGTTCTTGACGCCGTACTTGAGCATGGTGAGCACGTCCGCGCGACCCTCGACGACGATGATCGCGTCGCCGTCGGTCACCCGGGGTCCCGCGGGGAGCCCCTCGTACTCGGTGACGTCGGCGACGCGGACGTGTTCGCGGACTTCCGCCAGGATCTCCGAGGACGACATCACCGTGTCGTCGAATCCCGTCTGGAGCAGCTCGGTGGCCCGGTCGACGACCTCCCGTCGTTTGGCCGCCCGGACGTCCTCGATCTCCGCGACCTCGAGGGTCGCCCGACAGGGGCCGACACGGTCGATCGTCTCCAGGGAGGCCGCCAGCGTCGCCGTCTCGACCTTGTCGAGTCCGCTGGCGATCGTCAGCTCGCCCCTGGATTCGCCGCCGTGACTGTCGACCCCGACGTCGATCCGGCCGACCTTCCCCGAGCGGCGCAGCTCTCGCAGGTCGAGCTCGTCGCCGAGGAGCCCCTCCGTCTGGCCGAAGATGGCGCCGACGACGTCGCTGCGCTCGACGACGCCGTCTGCGACCACGGTGGCGTGGATGAGGTACTTCGAGGGTTCGTCCATGGTGGATCGGTCTCGGGTCGGTCGCCGCGATCGTGTCGATCGGTAAAGTGTACGTCCACGCCCACCTAATACCTGTTGACCGCGGCCGGTTCAGGCGGCGGGTCGGTGATAGTTCGTCCAGTACCACCAGGCGCCCAGGGCGGTCATGACGGTGAGGCCGCCGAGGAAGAAGAGCAGTCCCGGCGAGAGCCCGGAGAAGAGCCCGTCGATCGTCGACGCGGCCGTGTCGGTGATCCCGTCGATCACCCCGTCGCTCTCGCCGTCGGCGTACGCGTCGGCGTCGTCGTCTGCGGTCGCGTCGTCGTCTGCGGTCGCGTCG
>SKPV01000038.1 GCA_007119345.1 Halovivax sp. | reverse complement strand
TAGCCCTCCGCGTCCGCGAGCGCCTCGAGCGCCGGGTGGCGCAACTCGTCGGCTTCGAAGGGCCCGCCGTACTGGCCGACCGCCACGTCACCGTCGCCGGCCGCCTCGAGGAGCCACGCGACCCCCTCGGACTCGTCGGTCGCCCGGGCGACGTCGCCCGCCGCGACGTCCACGGTTCGCTCGATGATCGCCGTCGGCTCGACGTCCGTCTCGGGCTCCGCCCCGTCGACGACCGCGATCGCGTCGTCGCCGAGGGCGATCGCAGTCTCGTTCTCGCCCTCGACGGACTCGTAGACGTCGAACTCACCCTGCTCACCCGTCCGTTCCAGCTGCGTCTGGAAGTCGGCCACCGGCTCGGCGGTCAGCTCCGCGTCGAGCTCCTCGCGGTCGATGACCCCGGTCACGACGAAGGCGTCGCCGACCTGCACCAGCTCCTCTACCTCGGACGTGAACGGCCCGTCGTCGTCGAGGAGTCGGCCAAGGCCGAACCGCGCGAGCTCGAGTCCGACGAAGAAGTACGCCGAGATCAGCCCCTCCGACACCGGCGCGATCATCGGATCCGCGGCGAACTCGGCCGGGACCTCCTCGCCCGGCTCTGCCTCCTCGAGTTCCGTCGCCACGAACTCCTCGAGGGCCGCCCAGTCGACGTAGTCGAACGCGAGCGCGCCCTCCTCGAGCGCGAGCCAGCGCTCGTACCCCGGGAGGTGTTCGTCTCCCTCGATCCGCCCACCGCCGACCGTTCGCGCGTCGGCCGTCGCGACGCTCGTCGGCACGAGGGCGATCGCGGTCGTCGTGAGACCGGCCGAACGCAGAACGTCTCGTCGTTTCATTGTCACGAAAGGGAGTACGACCGACGGGGAGTTATAGCCCACACCGCGACCGACCCGGCCGCTCCCGGGCTGACTCGCGAACGTCGCCGGAGAGGCTCACGCGAATAACCGTGTCCACGGACGGACTCCCAGAGGTCGCCACACGCTCAGATGTCCCGCCGCGTGAACAGCAAGACGGCGACGCCGACCAGGACCACGAACGCCGCCAGGAGGATCCCGGCGTCGCCGTAGGCGTACTCCTCGCGGACGAGGATAGCGGTCTCGTCGTAGTAGCGGCTCGGCCCCACGGCGCCGATCCACTCGTAGTTGTCGTCCAGCCTGGAGACGCTGTCGAGCAGCCAGAGGGCGAAGACGACCGTCAGCGCCGTCGCCCTCGCGGTTCGGACGCGGTCGATCGCGACGGAGCAGACGAGTCCGATCGCCGCGCACACCAGCAAGTACGGAACCGAGAGCAGGTGTACCATCGCGACGGCGACGGGATCGAACGGCTCCCCGATGATCGCCCCGCCGAGGAAGACGATGGCGCCGACGCCGACGTTCAGCACGGCCAGCGGGAGCCAGAGGGCGGCGACTTTCTGGAGCACCACGGACTCGCGCGAGATCGGATTGGAGAGCGTGAGGTCCATCTTCCGCTCGTCGACGTCCTTCGCGATCGTGCCGGCGCCGACGGAGGCGAAGTAGATGCCGACGAGGACGATCCAGAAGAACGAGTAGATCTCTGCGGCGATGAAGCCCTCGATGGTGCCCAGCGCTTCGATCCCGAACAGGTCGAAGAAGAAGGCGGGGAAGGCGCCCTCCAGAACTTCCATCTCCTCCTGGACGCTCGGGAACATCGCAAAGTACATCGCGGCGAGCAGGGCGAAGACGACCACGATCACGAGCGAGCTGCGGACGCGCTTGCCGGACTCGACGCGCAGGAGGGCCGTCGAGGCGCCACCGATCGCGGCCAGTCTGGAGGAATTCGCCGTCGCCTGGCGCGCGGCCGAGTCGCCGGATTCCGGTTCCGACCCCATCAGATGTCCCTCCTGGCGAAGACGGCGATCGCGACGCCGACCAGGACCACGGACGCCGCCAGAAGGATCGCTGCGTCGCCGAGCGCGTACTCCTCGCGGACGAGGATGGCCGACGGGTCGTAGTACCGGCTGGGCGACGCGGTCCCGACCCACTCGTACTCCGGCGCCGTCTCCGAGAGTCCCTCGATCAGCCAGAGGACGAAGACGAGCCCGAGCGCGCCGGCCTGTGCGCTCTCGACGCGGTCGAGGCTGACGGAGAAGACGATGCCGATCCCCGCACAGACCAGCAGGTAGGGGACGGTGAGGAGGTGGGCCACGCCGAGCGAGACGGGGTCGAGGGTCTCGCCGATCGCGGCCGCCCCGAGGTAGACGACGACGAGCAAGCCGAGGTTCAGCGCGACCAGCGGCACCCAGAGGGCGGCGACCTTCTGGAGCACCACCGACTCGCGCGAGACGGGGTTTGAGAGCAGCAGGTCCATGCGACGCGCCCGGACGTCCTCGGCGATCAGCCCGGCGGCGGCGTAGGCGAAGTAGATCCCGGCGAAGAGGACCCAGACGACGGAGAAGACGTAGCCGCCGACGAAGCCTTCGATGGTGTGGATCTCCTCGATCCCGAGCAGGCCGACGAGGAACGCCGGGAACGCCTCCTCGATGAGCTCCGCCTCCTCGGCGAAGGCCGGGAACACGACGAAGAAGAACGCCGCGAGGAGGGCGAACAGCCCGGTCAGGACGAGCGAGCTGCGGACCAGCTTTGCCGACTCGACGCGGAGGACGGCCGTGGACCCGACTCCGCCCGGCCAGCGTCGGCTCGCCGACACCCCGTCCTCGCCCCCGCCCGCGCGCCGCGGCGTCGGGCTCATTCCGCCCCCGCCGGGGCGTCGTCCCCGTAGTAGTGCTTGAAGACGTCGTCCAGTTGCGGGTCGCCGACGTCGAGGTCCCGGACGTCGAACCCGCCCAGGTGGTCGATCAGCGCGTTGTAGTCG
>SKPV01000095.1 GCA_007119345.1 Halovivax sp. | reverse complement strand
GCCCGTCACGCCGGTGTCGCCGTCGGGTTGCGTGACGCCCGCCGCGGCGACGCGTGCCGTGCGCGAGGCCGTCGGCTTCCCGGTGACGGTGGTCGACGCCGGCCTCGCCGAGTCGACGGCCGCTCCGACGGTGGACCTGGACGCCGGTCCGGGCGCCGACATCCGCCGGCGTACGGCCGTCCCGACCGCGGCGGCCCTCTTCGAGCGCGCCCGCGAACTCGGCGCGACGCTACCCGACGAGTCGCTCCTCGTCGGCGAGACGATTCCCGGGGGAACGACCACCGCGCTGGCCGTGCTGACGGCGCTGGGTGAGCCCCTCGGCGTCTCCTCTTCGCTTCCCGACAATCCGATCGAGCGCAAGCGATCGATCGTCGAGGAGGCGCTGCGGACGAGCGGCCTGCGGTCGGGGGACTGCCTCGGCGCCCCAGTCGAAGCCGTGGCCTGCGTCGGCGATCCGGTCCAGGCGGTCGTCGCCGGGATCGCCGCCGGTGCGCTCGAGTCGGGCGCCGACGTGACCCTCGCCGGCGGCACCCAGCAGCTGGCGGTCGCGGCGCTGCTCCGCCACGCCGGCGTCGACGATCCGCTCGCGGTCGCGACGACGTCGTTCGTCGCCGACGATCCGAGCGCCGACCTCGCGGCGGCAGCCTCCCGGCTGGATCTGGAGTTGCGGGTGACCGACCCCGGCTTCGACGCGGGCGAGCGCGTCGCGATGGAGCGCTACTGCGCCGGCGAGGCCAAGGAGGGCGTCGCGATGGGCGGCGCGCTCTCGCTCGTCCCCGACGGTCGGATGGCGGCCGTCCGGGAGCGGTTCGTCGCCGTCTGCGAGCGCCTCGGGGCCGACGCGAACGGGGAGTCCGCTCCCGACCCGGAGCCGGCGGACGCGACGGGGGTGGAGTGACCGGTGGATCCCGCGGCCGTACGCGAGACCGGGCGCGTGCCCCACGGCGGGGACTCCGACCCGTCCGTCCTCGACTTCAGCGCGAACGTCAACCCGCGACGTCCCGACGGCGTCGGGGCCGTCTACCGCGACGCGCTCGACGCGGCGACTCGGTACCCGGACGACGAGTACCCGGCGTTCCGGCGGGCGGCGGCCGACTACGTCGGCTGCGAGGCGGACCACGTCGTCCCGACCGCGGGCGGGCTGGCGGCGATCAGGCTCGCGATCGAGGTGACGGTCGCGCCGGGCGAGGACGTGTTGCTACCCGCCCCCAGCTTCGGCGAGTACGCCCGCGAGGTCCGCCTGCAAGGCGGCGAACCGCGCTTTCGTCCCCACGACGAACTGTTCGCGGCGGATCCGGAGGGGTACGCGCTCGCGATCGTCTGCACGCCGAACAACCCGACGGGAGACGCCGTAGCGCCCGACGCTCTCGCCGCGTTCGCCCGCCGCTGTGCGGACGCGGGAACGACGCTCCTGGTCGACGAGGCGTTCCTGGGATACACAAACGTCCCGTCGGCCGCCACGTTGGATCTCGAGCACGTCGTCGCGGCGCGCTCGCTCACGAAGCTGTTCGGGCTGCCCGGTCTCCGGGCCGGCTTCGCGGTCGCGACGGGCGACCTCGGGGCGGCGTTGCAGACGGCCCGACCGGCGTGGAGCCTGGGGACGCCGGCGGCGCGCGTCGGCGCGCACTGCCTGCGAGACGACGCCTTCGTCCGCGAGAGCCGCGAGCGCGTTCGAGACGAACGGACGCGTCTCCGCGACGCACTCGCGGACGCCGGGTTCACCGTCGCCCCGTCGGACGCCCCCTTCCTCCTGCTCGAGTGCGTCGACCGGGACCCCAACGCGGTGCTCGCCGACGCCCGGCGCGAGGGGATCGCGATCCGCGACGCGCGGACGTTCCGCGGCCTCGAGAACCACCTCCGCGTCGCGGTGAAAGACCGCGCGGCGAACGATCGGCTGCTGGAGGCGCTGACGTGACGGGCGACGACGGTGCCGCGAACGCGTTCGAATCCACCCGCTCCGGGGGCGTCCTCCGCGTCTCGCGACCGGGAACCGAGTGGCTGCACACCGGCTGGGACGGCGGCCGACGGGTCGCCGACGCGGCGTACAACGTCTCCGTTCCCGAGGGGTGGCGCTGCGAGGAGCTCGCGCCCTACCTGGCGGACCGGCTCGCGGCGGCCGGGTTCGACGAGCCGGGACCGACGCTGTTGACCGGCGTGGGACTCCAGCACGCTCGCGGCGCCCGCTGCGGGCCGGTGACGGCGTTCGCGACCGCCGGCCTGTCGAATCCCGCGGCGCTTCCGTCGGAACCCTCGGGTGGCGCGCTGCCGGACGGCCGACTAGTCGCGGCGGGGTCGTCCGAGGCCGAGCCGCGAACGGCGACCGAAGACGGCGATCGCGGGGACTCCGTCGCGGATCCGCGCGACGATCCCCGGCCGCCCGGTGCGGGTTCGCCCGACGATCCCCGCCCGCCGGGGGCGGGCACGATCAACGTGATCGTCGGGACGGATCGCGCGCTCGCCGGCGGCGCCCTGGCCAACCTGGTCGCCGTCGCCGCGGAGGCGAAGGCCGCGACGACCCTCGCGGCGACGGGGTTCCCGGGGACGACCACCGACGCCGTCACCGTCGGGCACGATCCCGACGGCCCGCCGGTCGAGTTCTCCGGGAGCGCGACCCGCGTCGGCGCGGCGACGAGGGCGTGCGTGCGGGAGGCCGTCGCGGCATCGCTGGGTTCGCGGTACGCCGGCGAGGACTCGATCCCGAAGTCCGTCGCCGACGCGCGCTACGGCGTCTCGACGGACGTCCGCGCGGACGTGTTCCGGCCCGGCGAGTGAGGCGGACGTGTTCCGGCCCGGCGAGTGAGGCGGACGTGTTCCGGCCCGGCGAGTGAGGCGGACGT
>SKPV01000082.1 GCA_007119345.1 Halovivax sp. | reverse complement strand
GCGATCGCGGACGTGGCGGGCTACATGCTCGAGCCAGACTCGCGCGAGCGCCCGCTGGGACCGGCGGCCCACGGACTGGCCGGGATTCGCCGTTTCGCCGAGGAGCTACCTGCCTACGTCGACTTTGCGGATCCGCAGTGGTCGGTGCGCTTTGCCTACCAGAACGTCGAGCGTCGGGGCACCGGCGGCGGCACCTTTCGCCGGCTCTACGCCCGCTTCCTCGACCGAACCACCGAGCAGCTCTCCGAACTCGACCCCGACCTCGCCGACAGAATGCACGAGATCGCCGACGACTGGACCGCGATCGGAGATACGCTGAAGGACGCGAGCGAGGTCGACGAAGTGAGCGAGATGGAGCCGCTGCTCGCCGAGGCCCAGTCGGCGATCTACGACGTCGCGGATCGAGAGCAGGAGCTGTACGACGAGCTGTTGACGGTCGTCGAGACGTAGGTTGTCCTGGCGAGTCGAACGAGTTCCTCACGAGTGCGTGCGACGAGTCACCCTATAGAGCGATGAGCGGGACGTGCGTCGGTAGTCGCGTTCGGTGCTGACGTGTTGGCCCCCTGACGCCCCGCCACCGTCAGCTCAGGGCCGACGGATCACGTTCGTTGTGGGACGGGTTCCGAATTCCGTTAGTTGTGGCGGGTGGGCAGTTTCGCGGGTAGCACAACATCATGGGTGGCTCACATCGCCACAGAATCATAGGGCGGGCGGCACACATCGCCCACGAATCGAATCGTGAGCGCATCAGACGTCTTCGGGGAGCCAGCCACCGTCGACCTCGACGTTCTCACCGCTGAGATACTCGGTCTCCCGGGCGAGAAAGAACAGGACGGGCCGAGCGACATCGTCGAAGCTCGCGGGACGGCCGCGGGGCAGCTCGTCGGGGAACTCCGCGGAGTTCTCGACGACGTACGGTGAGACGGCGTTGACCGTGATGCCGTCGTCCTGCGTGTCGGCGGCGAGCATCCGCGTGAACATGAGAACGCCGGCTTTAGCCGCGAAGTACGGGAAGTTCACCGGGTCGACGAGTCCCTTCTCGGCGGAGGCGTAGCCAATGTTGACGATCCGGCCGAAGCCGCGCTCGCGCATGCCGGGAAGCGCTCGGCGCGAACAGAGGTAGGTTCCGGTGAGGTTCGTGTCGACCACGCGGCGCCAGGTGTCGACGTCGAGTTCCGCCCAGTGGACGGGAGCGAAGTCACCGACGTTGTTGACCAGCGAGTCGACCGGGCCCAGATCGGATTCGACCGCTGCGAACATGCCGTCGACGCTCTCCGGATCGGTAACGTCACCCTGGACGGTCGTCGTCGCCGGTGCGCCGCGTTCCGCGGCGAGTTCGGCGACGTCGCGGGCGGCGTCGGCGCTCGTGTGGTAGTGGACCGCGACGCGCGCGCCGCGGTCGGCGGCGGCGAGCAGCAGTTCCCGGCCGACGCCTCTGGCGCTGCCGGTCACCAGTACGGTTCGATCGGTGAGGTCCGGGCCGTCCATACGTCGCCTTCGGGCGCCGGCGGGTTAGCTGTGGGGGAGCCGGTGGCGACCGGGGCGGTGGCTCTGTGACGAGCGCACTGTGACGATGAACACCGATCTGCTCGCCAGTGGTGTCGAACGCTCCGTTGGGAGGTGGTGTACAAGACCAGGTTTGCCGAACGCAAAGCCACGTTCGCCCACCGCGGTCGAAACTGCACAGCTGCCAACGCTTATGCGAGTCGAGAGTGGATTTGGGGTATGACACTACGTACGGTTCTGCTGGCGGTCGGACCGGGTGACGTCGATCGAACGGAGGCGCTGGCCGAGGCCGTCATCGAGGTGGCTGGCCCTGCTGGCGCGACGGTCGTCCTCGCGCACGTCTTCACGACCGACGAGTACGAGGAGGTCTGTCGCCGCCTCGAGTTCGACCCCGACGTCGAGGAGGTCGATCCGAACGCCGTCGCCCGCCGGCACTCGACGATACGGGAACTCGCTCGCCAGTTCGCCGACGCCGACGTCGACGTCGAGATTCGCGGCGCCGTCGGCGATCACGGCGAGGCGATCGTCGAGCTCGCGACCGAGGTCGACGCAGACCGGGTCGTCGTCGGCGGTCGACGTCGGACACCCACCGGCAAGGCGGTTTTCGGCTCGACCGCCCAGGAGGTGTTGCTGTCGGCGCCCGCACCCGTCACCTTCGTCCGGGGCGACGACTGAGGATCGAGGCGAAGAGGTAAGCCGTTGCCGGCGCGAGTGCACCTATGGCGATCGAGACGATTTTGCTCGCAGTGGGGCCGATGGACACCGTCCGGGCCGACGGACTCGCGGAGACGGTCAGCGAACTCGCAGTTCCGCTCGACGCCGACGTGGTGATCGGTCACGCCTTCACCGCCGACGAGTACGAGAGCGTCCGCGAACGACTCGGCTTCGACGAGCGCCCCGACGCGGTCGATCCGGACGCGGTGGCGGCCCACCGGGCGCCCGTGGCGGACCTCCGGGACCGGCTCGAGGACGAGGGCGTCGACGTCACGGTGCGGGGACGGCTCGGTGAGATCGGTCCGGGGGTCGTCGATCTCGCGACCGAGGTCGACGCAGACCGCATCGTCGTCGGCGGTCGGCGACGGTCGCCGGCCGAGAAGGCCGTGCTGGGATCCGTCTCTCAGGAGATCATCCTCGCGGCGCCCTGTCCGGTCACCTACTACCGGGACCTCGACGTGATGGAGTAACGGCGCCCTCCGTCGACGCGTCCCCGGACGGAGTGAGTCGACTGCGGACTCAGGAGCGCTCCGCTCGGGCTTTCCAGCGGCGTTCCTGACGCCGCTCGCGGACGTGCCTGTCGCCGTCGGCGAGTTCGGCGCGCACCCGCCGCTCGAACCCCTC
>SKPV01000229.1 GCA_007119345.1 Halovivax sp. | reverse complement strand
CACGACGCGAACGTTCTATTCAAGTGGTTCAACGCGTTATCGGTGAGTAACGAATGAGCGAGGACTTCTACGACGTGCTCGGCGTGAGTCCCGACGCGTCCGCGGAGGAGATCAAGCAGGCCTACCGATCGAAGGCTACCGAATATCACCCGGACGTGAGCGACGATCCCGATGCCGAAGAGAAGTTCAAGAAGATCCAGAAGGCGAAGAAGGTACTCACGGACGAGGAAAAACGGTCGGCCTACGACCGGATGGGTCACGACCGCTACGAACAGGCAGAGAAACACGGTTTCGATGCCAGCGAGGCGGGCGGCGACCCGTTCGGCGGAATGGGCGGCGGCCCGTTCGACGGGATGGGTGGCGACATGGGCGGCGGTCTCGGTGACATCTTCGAGCAGGTCTTCGGTGGCGGTCGCGGCGGCCGTCGCCGGCCACGCTCCGGTCGCGACCTGCGGACGGCCCTCGAGATCGATCTCGAGGAGGCCTACGCGGGCGTCGAAAAGCAGTTCACGGTCGAGCGACCGGCCGAGTGTGACACCTGTGCCGGCTCCGGCCACCCGCCGTCGGCGGACGCAGAGCGTTGTCCGGAGTGCCAGGGTCGGGGTCAGGTCACGCAGGTCCAGCAGACGCCGCTCGGACGCGTACAGCAGACCACCACGTGTCGGCGGTGTGAGGGTGAGGGAACGCTGTACTCCGAGACGTGTGGTGACTGTCGGGGTGAGGGATACGTTCGCGACGAGGCGACGCTCACCGTCGAGGTTCCGGCGGGCATTCAGGACGGCCAAACGTTGCGGATGGAACGAGAGGGAGCGCCGAGTCCGGAGGGCGGACCGGCGGGCGATCTACTGATCGACGTCGCGGTGACCGAACACGACCAGTTCGAGCGCGAGGGCGACGACCTCAGGTACCGGCTCCCGGTCTCGTTCCCGCAGGCGACCTTCGGCGACGAGGTGACCGTACCCACGCTCGACGGGCCCGTCGAGTTCGAGGTTCCGTCGGGAACCCAGAGCGGCGAAACCTTCCGCCTCGAGGGCAAAGGGATGCCCCGACTCCGCGGGCGGGGTTCGGGCGATCTCTTCGTCACCGTCCAGATCGTCACGCCGGAGTCGCTCAACGAGGAACAGCGCGAGGCACTGGAGCAGTTCGCCGAAGCCGGCGGCGACGAAATCGAAATCAAGGATGGGTTCTTCGAGCGGATCAAGCGGGCGTTCTGAACGGAGCCGGACCTGCTCCACTCCCGGAGAGCCGTGTGAGAGCGCATCGACCCTAGCCGTCCGGCTCCGAACGTGATACCCCGCGTGCTTTTGATCTCTGGCTCGAAACCACAGGCCATGAAGACGGTCGGGGACTGCTTCGTGCGGGACCGACGGAGCGACCGGGTGGCACTGGTCGACGGGAGCGGCCGGGAGTACGATGCTCACTGGCTCTGCACCTCGAGCTGGAAGGCTGGCAACTTTCTGCGACACACCGGTGTTCGGCGCGGGGTCACCGTCGGCGTCGTCGGTGACGGGCCGCTCGCCCTGCTCGCGTTCTTCGGCACGGCCCTCCTCGAGGGAGGGACCCGGTTCGATCCACCGATGGATCTGGCGAGCGCCGAGGACCTCCGAACGCTGGTCGCCCCTGCCGACGCCGTTACTCGTTACCAGCTGCCGCCGGGCGCCCAGCGGGTCTGTTACGGCGGCGACCCGCCGGCGCCCGACGTTCACCACTTCGACGCGGGCCTCTGGAGCGAGAACCCCTCGTTCCCACCGTTGTCGATCGATTCCGGGACGCCGCTGCTCGTCGACAGCGAGGGGGCCGTTACCCACGGCGAGGCGATGGCCGCGGCCGGGGCGGTCGCGGAGGAGTACGGGATCGATGCGGGGACCCGGGTGGCGGTGCGCGCGCCGCTGTCGGATCTCCGGACGGTGATTGCGGGAATCCTCGCTCCCCTGGCAGCCGACGGGGTGATCGTGCTGGGAGACCCCTCGGGAACGTCCGAGATCGCCGTCTTCGCGGACGGTGAGGGCGGGCAGATCTCCGACCGTGTGATTCCACTCGACGCCGTGGCGCTGGATGGATACTGATTCCGTTCCGGTCCCTTGCACCATCGGGTCCGTCGACTAAGCGCGTGGTCGGCGTAGACCAAGGTGGGTGAATCCGTCATGAACACACTCGAGGAGCTGTTCGAGCACAAGCTTCGTCAGATGTACTACGTCGAGACCCAGTTGGTCGAGGATCTCGACCAAATGGCGATGAAAGCCGGCAACGACGAGCTGAGCCAGCGATTGGCCGATCACCGTGACGAAACGCGCGAACACGTCTCCCGACTCGAGACGGTGTTCGACGAGATCGGTTCCACGCCGGCCCCGACGGAGGACGCGGTTCTGGACGGCATCAGAGCCGAACGAGACGAGTTGGAAGGGTCCATCGAGGACAAGGACATGCTCGACATGGGCTACATGGTCGGCGGGATGATGACCGAACGTGTCGAGATGACCGGGTACGAAGGCCTGCTGATGCTCGCCGATCGATTGGAGTACGGCACGAGCGTCACCGAGCCGCTCGAAGCGAACCACGACGAGGACGAGACGGCGTACCGCGAAGTGGACGCGATGACGACCTCGTCGGACATGAAGGCGTTCTGGGATCGGATCACGCCGTCCTGATCGGACGTGACCGAGACCGTCGGGGTCCGGAAACCGCCACATCCGAAGTCGATGTCGGAGGGAGACCGCGCGAACCGACGCCTGATCGTGTTCGGTCGCGACCGGCGGTTACATGGTGGAGCGGATCCGATCACGAGATATGCGAGTGGAGTGCGCCTTCTTCGGTCCGTTCCGCGAGGACGTCGGCGAGGAGCGGGTCT
>SKPV01000222.1 GCA_007119345.1 Halovivax sp. | reverse complement strand
TCGGCGGGCGATCGGGTGGAGGGAGTCGGTTCAGCGGGTGATCGAGTTGAGGGGGTCGCGTATACGGTCCGTTAAGTTGGCAGGAGTCGCGTTGGCCGGTAATCGTGGACCGGCGCGGTCAGTTCACTCCGGACGCGGCCGCCTCGGCGGAGTCGGGACAGCCGTCCGGGAGTGCGTCGTCCGGGTCGTGGCCGACGTCGTCGGCCAGCTCGATCGTGCCACCGTCGACCTCGTTGAGCCCGCCGTGAAAGTCGGTCGTGAACTCGGTACCGGAGACCTCGACGGTCGCGCCGCTGCCGTTCGCGCCGGACTCGATGGCGTAGTGCCGTCCGCCCATGTCGAAGTCGCAGTCGCGGACCTCGACGTCGCCGGGGGCCCAGGCCCAGACCCCGCGGCCGTCCTCGTGGCGTTCGTCGTTGATCGCGACGCAGTTCTCGACCGTCCCCTCGGCGAGCCGGAAGTGCGAGACCCACGAGTTCGCCGAGTAGCAGTTCCGCATGTCGACGGTTCCGCCCGCTCCATCCCCGGGCGCGGAGCAGTAGAACGAGTTGTCGCCCATCTCCTGGACGTTGACGCCGTCGATCTCGAGGTGTCCCGAGTGGTCGGGGGCGACCCAGATGCCCAGGCCGATGCGGTGACCGGCGTCCGCGCCGTCGCCGACGTAGACGTTCTCGATCGTGGAGGTCCCGCCCCCGGTGTCGGCGACCCCGAAGACGGCGTTCTTGCCGCTGACGCGACCTTCGATACCGACGTTGCGGATCGTCCAGTCGGTACCCTGGGCGGCGACGGTCGCGTGCGCACCGTCCGCGCTGACGTCGATCAGGACGTTCTCGAACGTCTCGCCGCTCTCGACGGTGATCGTCCGGTCTTCGCCGGCGTCGACGACGATCGTCTCGTAATCGTCGGCTGCAACGGAGCCCATCGCGGCCGCGCCCGCGGTCGCGGTCGCGACCCCGGCGATCGAGCCCACGAAACCTCGACGGGTAATTCGGGATTGTCGACCGTCGGTCGGGGTGGAGGCGTTCTCGTTCGTGCGGGGGTTCTGCGGCATGCACTTGCGTAACTCCGGGTTACGGTCATAAACCTTTCCTTGGATAAGATGGTTGAATTTGCAGAAGTTACGTCTATTCTCGGATACTGTGTAGGAGATTTTGACTTATTTTTATTGAATATAAGAACGTGTTTCCGGCCGGCCAATCCCCAGTGCTCTCCCGTCTAACGGCGTATTACCGGTCGTACGATGCCGAGACGGAGGACGAACCGCGACCAGCAGGCCGGCGTAACACCTCGTTACTCCGCCCGAAACGCACTTCCGGGGCCTAGCTGGTGTTCCGCTCGGCGAAACCGACCGACCAGTTCGCGGCCTCGTCCACGGCGAGGTTCGCGACGGTGCGGTCGTGCCCGCAGTGGTCGGTCGGCGGGTCGACGAACAGGCTCGCGGGATCGGTCGCCGCCGGGAGTGGGGTCCGGTGATCGGCTCGGACGTCGAATCGCACGAGCACCCGCCGGGGCACGACCCGACCGTGAACGGAGAGTGGATCACTCGATCGCGCGTCGGCCCCGACGCGCGCCAGGATCGCCCGGAATCGGACTTCGAGGTCCGTCGTCGGCGCGAGCGGTACCGCCGCCGTCCCACGGCTCAGCTACGTCCGCGGTCGCTCGGTTCGCGGTTTGGTGTGGTCGAGCTTCCGACGAATCGGTCTCGTCGGGCGGCCGATGAGGGGCCGATGATTTGGCATTTCCGTTAGATCGGATTCACGGGAGCGGTCGCGCTCACTCACCGGGTCGGTCACTCCTCTCGAATTTCGTAGAGCGCGAACTCCTCGTTCGAGACGTACTTCGCCGACCCTTCGTGGTTTTCGAGGTCCTCGAAGGCCGCCCGTTCGTAGTTGAGTTCCTGGTAGATCTCGAACTCCCTGGTCGTGTCGAACTCGCTGACCGCGAGGAAGTAGTCGCCGTCGGCGGGATAGGCGTCGGCGTACTGTCGGTCGTTGAACGCGTCCATCTCGACGCTTCCCTCCGGCGCGCCGGCACCCATGATGGCCGCTTGCTCGTCCGTCATCGTCTCGGGCCCGTAGATGGCGTCGTTGTATCGGTAGACGTTGTACCCGTAGCCGGCGTAGGGTTGATCGTTCCCGTTCACGATCGCCGCTTCGTAGCCGTGGTAGGTCTGTTCTGAAACGTGCTGAGACGGGCTGTAGATGAACGGCGACCCGAAAATCGTCAGCAGCGCGAGGACCAGACACGCGCCGAGGAGTACCGCTGCGAGTGCGGTCGTCGCGCCGGCCGGGACGAACCGCCCCGTCCAGCCGACCAGCGCCGCCAGCGCGATCGCGCCGAGGATGGTCAGGAGTACGAAGATGAACCCGACCTGACGGAACGCCATCGTCGGCGTGCCGACGAAGTAGACGAGGAAGATCCCGCCGAGCGGGAACAGCGAGATCCCCAGGTACGTGACGATCGAGCGCGACTCCGCGTTCATCCGGCTCCGGCCCGCCCAGAGGACGAGCAGGAAGCACGCGACCAGGAATCCGACGAGCGCGCTCACGCCGAACAGCTTGGCGAAGAGTTCGGGGAGGCTACCTCCGATCTCGGCCAGGGACGCTTCGCGCTGGCCGACCTCCTCGTCGCCGCCGATGTCCGCGGTCGCCAGTCCGTAGAGCAGTCCGCCGAACGCATTCCTGAACCGCTCGTTGGCGACCGCCCAGACGACGAACGTCGCGCCGAGTGCTGCGGTGTAGGCGTGCGCGGTGGGATGTTCGAGGATCGGGTGCTCGTCGAATCGTCGCCGCGCGAGGTACTGGACCCCGCTGATCGCGGCCAGGATCACGACGACGTTGATCATCTGTTGGGGATGGACGAGCAACAGCGCGACCCCGAAGAGGACGATCAGCGCACCGTACGGGGAGAGTCCCAACGGCAAGCGCTCGTCCGGCGACCGTCGCCCGAGGTACGCGACGAGCGCGAAGAGAAAGACCGGCACGAAAAACAGCGCGTTGGAGTTGCTGTGAGCGCCCATGTGGGTCGCGATGTTGTTGATCGGGAGCACGAACCAGGCGACGATTCCGGCGAATCCGACGGCCAGCGCGTTCCCCGTCACGTCGCGGACGACCAGGGGCACGAAGATCACGAACGGAACGAACAGCGCCACGACCGCGAGCATGAGCCCGTGGGGTACGTCGACGCCGGCGACCAGGTAGAGGAGCGATGCCACGGTGTGCAGTCCGGGATAGAAGAGCTCGTGGGGCGCCATCGCACCGCCGAGGAAGTCGCGAACCCACCCGAGGTGCGTGAGCCCGTCGCCTTTCCCGACGAAGTGGTAGCCCCGAATCACGGGGAGGCTCACGATCGCCGTCATCGCGAACCCGCCGAGGCCGATCGCCGCGGCCTGATGGACGCCCCGACACGCGAGCGCGGTCGCCACCGCGACGGTCAGCGCGACGCCCAGCGCGGCCCACGCCGCGCCGGGGGTGCCGGCGTAGACGGAGACCTCGTACCCCGCCGCCGGCTCTCGACGTGCGAGCACGATCGCGACGGCGACGGCCGCGTAGCCGACCGAGAGCGCGAGATTCGAGGCTGTCTTACCCATGGCACCTCACTCGAGGGACTCGACGTGAACGGACGGCTGCAGCGGTCATCTGTCGTTCCTACCCTCCGCGAGGCCGGCGTTTGTTATCCGCGTCCTACCTCTCGGCGCCGAAGGACGCCGTTTCGGGAGTCGAACGCCGGGATTGACACCGTTCCGACGGCGACTCGATCTCCCGACGCCCGCGCGTGACGCTCCGTTCGCTGCCCGTCACTCGATCGTCGGCGGAGCGGGCGACGGCGATCACCCCGCCCGCGGGTCGGCGTAGGTGTCGCTTGCCGAACCTAACCGGGACGTACGCCGAGACGGCCGTTCCCACCGAACGCGACGCGTCGGTCGGCTTTAGTGGTCGCCCGTGCTGGATTCGACGCGACAGCCCGATCTCGTTCCATGTCATCCATCGCCATCGAATCCCTCGACGTCGAGGCCGACACGCTCCGGTGTACGGTCCGCGCATCCGGCGACTGCGAGCGCTTTCTGAGCGGCGAACCGTTCCGAACCAGCTACGGTCGCTCCATCGAGAGCGTCCCCGAGGGCGTCCTCGCCGTGCCGGTCCTCGCCCAGATATGCCCGGTCGCCTGGGCGTGCGGGGCCGACGTCTACGTCCCCGAGGTGGACGCCGCGTTCGCCCGGGCGCTCGAGGACGCCAAGGCCGCGCTGCTCGGGATGCACGACTTCATGGTGGGCGGGCGGCTCCACGCCGAGCGTCGCGTCGATTACGATTCACCGAAATCGGGCGCGAGCGGGTTGCTGTTCACCGGCGGCGTCGACTCGACGGCGTCCTACGTCCGCCACCGCGAGGAGGAACCGATCCTCGTGAGCGTCCGCGGGTGGACCGTCACGCCGGAGGAACGCGACGACGAGAAGTGGGCCGCGCTGTGCGATCGCGTCTCCGAGTTCGCGTCCGAGCGAGGACTCGGCACCGCCTTCGTCGAGTCGAACATGCTCCGCTTTCTCGACCACCCGATGCTGCTCGCACACTACAAGCGCCACGTCGACGGCGCCTGGTACAGCTCCGTCGGCCACGGGCTCGGGCTGACCGGGCTGTGCGCCCCCCTCGCGTACGCCGCCGGAATGGACGACCTCTACGTCGCCGCGACGCACTGGGAGGGGATCGACCTGGCCTGGGGCTCCCGACCCGACGTCGACGACCACGTCCGCTGGAGCGGGACGCAGTGTCACCACGACGGCTACGGTCTGACTCGTCAGGAGCGGCTGGACTTGATCGCCGACTACGTCCGATCCGAGTGCGCCGGCCTCCGGCTCCAGACCTGTAACGATCGGATGGACGGCAACTGCGGCCGATGCGAGAAGTGCTATCGAACCGCCGTCGGCCTCCGTCTGTCCGGGCTCGACCCGAACGAGCACGGCTACCGATTCGTCGACGAGGACTACCGCGAGATCCGAGCGGCGTTCGAACGCGACGAGTGGGTTCTCGGGCAAGATGAGCGCCACATGTGGGAGGACATCCGCCGACGGGCGCGGGAAACGGAGCCGCGAACTCCCGCCGAGCGCGCCTTCTTCGACTGGCTCGACGAGGCGGACCTCGACGCACTGGTCGACGACTCGGCGCCGCCGCTATCCCACCGACTCCTCCGGGCCGGCGCCCGAACCACGCCGAACGGCGTGTACCGGACCCTATACCCGGTCTGGAAGCGGGCGAACGAAGTCGGCCGTCGGCTCGCCCGGAGTCGGTGAGGCCCCGGTCGCGGCGGCGCTGTACCGATCAGGTGACTTCGGCGCCGGGTCAACCGGATCGGTCGGCGCCGAATCGGTCCCCGCTCAGGGCAGGAGGCGGCCGATCAGCATCGCTACTCGCAATCGAATATCGGGAGAACGTTCACCGAACCGGTCTATAAAACGGGCTCCGTCGCTACCGTACCGTTCTGCGGGCGGCGCTCACTCCATGTAGCCCAGGCCCTTCAGCCGGTCTTCGACCTCCGAGAAGTCGTCGTCGACTTCCTCCCCGGCCGCCGACCTGGTCACGTTCCGCCGGCTCACTTTGGTCGTCGCCGGACCGGAGTCGCGGTCGAACGCGTCGAAGAGGACTCGGCCGTCGGCGTTGTCGGGGACCGGCTCGTCGATCCCGTGAAGCAGGGTCGGGGCGACGTCGACGACCCGGGCCCCGCGGAGGGTCGCGCCGGGGTCGATCGACGGTCCCGCACACAGCATGATGCCCGTGCTCCGGTGACTGGCGGCCGTCACGCCGGTGTCGCCGAACGTCTCGTCGGTGATCGCGGTTCGCGTCTCGTAGCGCTCCCGGCCGTTGACGACGAGGTCGGGCGAGCGGTCGTCCGTCGGAAAGAGATCGTCGCCGTCGAAGACGCGCAAGACGGGTTCGTCCGTCACCGGGTCCGTGACGGACTCGAAGACCTCGCGAAGGGATTCTTTCACGTCCGGAATCTTCGCCGGGCGGACGGTCCCCTCGTCGAAGCGTTCCGTGTCGTTGACGTAGACGTTGCCCGCGTCGTGGACGAACGCCGTTGTCCGGCTGTAGTCCACGTCGTAGAGCGCGTGATCGCCCGGCAGTTGCTCCGCCACCGAGTCGACGAACCGTCGCGGGAGAGCCATCGCGAGGCGCTCTTCGGTGATGCCGATGGCGCCGAGGGCGTTCGTGACAGCGTCGCGCGTGATGCCGAGCGACGAGAACGCGCCTCTCGTTCCCTCGTCCTCCCGTCGGGTGAGGTACCCCTCCTCCTCCAGGATGCGATTGGTGTAGACGAGCTGTTCGATCGGGCCGAACCCGTGATCGGAGACCACGTAGAGGTCCGCATTCCGATCTTCCGCACGCTCCATCACTTCGCCCAGGAGGTCGTCGAGCGTCCGGTAGTGGTCGAGCAACCGTTCCTCGTCCCAGACGAGGTGCTGGAAGCGATCCGGCGCCGTGAAGACGAAAAAGAACAGGCGCCAGTCGTCGACCCGATCGAACAGCAACCGGAGCAGTTCGCGCCGATTCTCGAGGAGCTCGTCGATGGCGGCCTCGAACCCGTCCAGATCGTCGGCGTAGTCGGGGTAGTCGATGCTGATCCGGTAGTCCGGGATCCGCTCTTCGATCTCGTCGGCCAGGTCGGGCGGGTGCGTGTAGGACTTCTGGGTCGACGGGGTCATCATGCCGGAGACGACGGTGCCGTCGACCGCCGTCGGCGGGTAGGTCATCGGCACGTTACCGACGACCGACGGGGACAGCAGCTCCCAGAGCGCCGGCTGTCGGAGGTCCTGACTGGTGTACATCCGGTGCGTGTACTCCGAGGACAGGTTCTGAAAGCCGTATATGCCGTGTTTGTCCGGCCAGACGCCGGTCGCGATGGAGGGCCAGGCGAGCGGCGTCGTGGCCGGCCGGGTACTCTCGAGCGGACCCGAGGCACCCTCCTCGCGGAGCCGGGCGAAGTTGGGGAGGGCGCCGTCGTCGGTCCACCGTTCGACCAGTCGCCAGGGGACGCCGTCGAGCCCGAGCACGATCGCCCGCTCGGAACCGGTGACAGATCCAGACATGTGTTTCATCGAGGTGCGAGGCACCTGCTGTCTGCGAAGTGGGCCCAAATTCGTTTTGTTATGCGGAGTCTTTGCGGGCGAACGGATAGCGAACACGTCGAGAGAGCGACCGTTCCCTTCGATTTCGATCCGGCCCCGCTGGGCTTCGAGATCGGCGATGACGGACGGTAGATCCGATCGCGGTCCGCAGCGATCGAACAACCTCGACATAACAAACTGTGGCGCGGGTAAACGGGATCGACATGCACCGTCGATCCGGGGGTGTTCGACGTGGGTAGCGTCGTCATCTCCCTGGACGCCGAGCTCGGCTGGGGATTCCACGACCTTCCCGAGCCGCCCCGCGACCGCGTCGAGGGCGCCCGCCGCGGGTGGGAGACGACCCTCGACGTCCTGGACGACCACGACGTCCCGGCGACCTGGGCCATCGTCGGCCACCTCATGCTCGAGCGCTGCGATCGCGAGCACGCGGACCACCCGGCGCCCCGGGACTGGTTCCAGCGCGAGCGCGGCGAGTGGCGCGATCGGCCGGACCTCAGGTTCGGCCCCGACCTGGTGTCCGCCGTTCGCGAGTCGCCCGTCGCTCACGAGATCGGCTCTCACTCGTTCTCGCACGTCCTCTTCGGTGACCCGGACACGCCCGAAGTGCTGGCGCGCGCCGAGTGCCAGCGCGCTCGGGACATCACGGCGGACTGGGGATTCTCGCCCGACTCGTTCGTCTTTCCACGCAACGAGGTCGGTCACCTCGACGCCCTCGCCGAGTCCGGATTTCGCGTCTACCGCGGGCGCACGTCGCTCCCCGAGGGTGCGCCCCGCGTCCTGGAAACGATCGCGCGCGAGCCGTCGTTGCTCGTCGATCCGTCGATCGACGACCGCGGTCTGGTGAACCTTCCGGCCTCCGTCTTCTGCTTCGGGTTCGAGGGGCCGCTTCGCACCGTCGCGGAGACCGTCTGGACGGATCCGATGGTGGCCCTCGCCCACCTCGGGATCGACCAGGCCGCCGCGAACGACGGCGTCTTCCACATCTGGTGGCACCCGAACAACGTGACGACCGACCGCGACGAGCGCCGGATCCGGCGGATCGTCGAGTACGTCGCGCGCCGGCGGGCGGACGCCGACCTGCGGGTCGAGACGATGGGTGACGTCGCGCGCCGGGTGCTCGAGGACGGTCCGGCCGCTCGCGCGAACGCCGGCTGAGCTCGACCGACCGAACACCGCCGAGCTCCGACTCCCTCACGGTACGAGCGACGTTCATCACCCCGCGGTCGACGTTCATCACCCCGCGGTCGACCGCCGTCACTCGGCGGACGGTCGAGATCGCGACGCTCGCCGACGCGGCCGCCGTACCGTCTCGCGACCGACGGCCCGTTCGTAGACGTCGAGCCACGCGTCGGTCGTCCGCTCGAGGCTCAGCTCGCGCACGGCCGCCCGCCCGTTCGGCCGCTCGCCCCGACGGAGGACCGAGACCAGGCCGTCGACGAGCTCGAGGTCGGTCTCGCCGACCGTCGACGGATCGATCCCGTCCAGGCGTTCGGGGACGTCGCCGACGGCCGTCGACACGACGGGAACGTTACACGCGAGCGCCTCCTTGACGGCGTTCGGCGATCCCTCGCTCTCGGAGGTCAGCAAGAGGGCGTCCGCCGCGTTCATGTACGTCGGGATCTCGTCGTGGTCGACGCCGTACACCGTCCGGAGCGTGACGGGACGGTCGAGGCGCTCGTCGGCCCGGGCGACGATTCGCTTCGCGCGCGGATGATCTTTGATGGTCCGGCTGGGAGCGTACGGGAAGAGCACGTCGTAGCCGTTTTCCGTCCAACCCACGGCCGCCCGAGCAGCGTTCCGGTCCCGCGGTTCGAACCGTTCGAGGTCGATTCCGTCGGGGATGACCTCGCAGTCTCCGTCGAGGTGCCGTCGCATCTCCGCGGACATCACGATCACTTCCTCGCAGAACCTGGCGCAGAATCGGCTGATCGGCGCCACCGACCCGAGCAGGTCCGATCCCCAGAGCGAGAGCACGACGGGGAGTCGCGCTTGCGCGAGCGCCATCGGCGCGATCAGTCCGTAGTGGGCGTGGACCAGATCGTACTCGGGGCCGGCCTCGCGGATCACCCTCGGAACGTACCGCAGGTAATCGAGGGGTCCTCTGCCCTCGGTCCCCGCTGGATCGCCGGGTACGGCCAGCGTCGTGAACGAGACGCCGCGTCGTTCGAGGGCGGCGACTTGCTGGGACAGAAACGGCGCGTCCTCGTTCGTCGTCAGCGTCAACACGTGCATCTGCTCGTCACGATACCCGGTGACGACGGGGCTTTGTTAGCCGCACCTTTTCGCATCCGACCGACGTCGGACGGGGCGTCGCGATGCGGGATTCGGCGCTCGCCGTCGTCGTCGGGATACGTGGGTTGGCGTTCGTCGTCTTCGGGACGCGCGGGTGTGTGTTCGCCGTCGTCGTCGGGACCCTGGGGTCGGCGCCCGCTCTCGTCGTCGCGACGGTCGGGTCGGCGTTCGTCGGATTCGGTCGACACGTTTCCCGTAAACTGGTTGCCGTTCGTCGCAAATCGGTTCGCGGCTGGCCCGAGAATCGCCAGACTCGAGTCGATTTTCGACCGCGGGCCCCGTCGGATGGATCGGGTCGCCATCGCGTGCGAGGAACCGGACGGAGCCAGGCTGCGAGCCCGTTTCGGCCGAACGAGCCGCTTCAGTAACTGATTCTGCGCAGAATCCTTATTTTTAAACTCGATGAAGGAGCGATCGAACGCGATCATGACTCTCTCGGACTTCGTTTCCGGCCTGTTCTCCGACGCGAGTTCCTCCGCGGACGCCGCGGGAGAAGCTCGATCGACGGATCGAGGCGGGGACGTCCTCACCGTCGTCTACGAGTGTCGCCAGTGCGGGACCACGGTCGCGGCGGACGCCTATCGCTGTCCGACCTGCGAGCGGGCCGGTATCGCGGAGTACCCCGTCGAATAGCGCGGGAGCGCCGTCGTTCGATCGACGCGCCGGCGAGAGTACCGGATGCCCCCGAAGCGTATCGCGGGAACCGACGATCGGATCGTCACCGCCGGTCCGCCGCCCGCTCGAGGGGGACCCGACCCCCGTCGGACGGGACGGCGTCTGTCGGCCGGCTCCGCCCGCCGAGCGTCCGGACCCGGTGGCGATCGTCCTCGAACGCGAGCGCGTCCCGGCCGTCCAGCACGACCATCGGATCGAGGCGCTCCCAGTCGATCGCCTCGAAGGCGGCGTGGGGCGTCACGACGATCGCCGCGTCGAGGGACAGCGCCGAGAGCTCGTCGATCGAGGCGGGTCGGGCGCCGTACTCGGCCGGATCGACGAGCGGATCCGCGGCGTACACCGTCTCGGCGCGCTCGCCGAGGCGGTCGACGATCTCGATCGCCGGCGACCGGCGCGTCTCCGCCACGCCCGGTCGGTAGGTGAGTCCGAGCACGAGTACCGACGACTCCTCGAGCGAGGCGCCCGCGGCCTCGAGCTCCTCGGCAAGCAGGTCCACGGCGTACGCGGGCATCCGGTCGTTCACCCGCCGGGCCGCGATCGTCAGCTCGGTCGGCGTCTCCGTCCGACTCCGGAGGAAGTGCGGGTAGTTCGGAATACAGTGACCGCCGACGCCCGGACCAGGTTCGTGGAGCTGACACATCGGCAGCTCGTTGGCGGTCTCGATCGCCTCCCGAACGGAGATCCCCAGCTCGCCGCTCGTCGTCGCGA
>SKPV01000113.1 GCA_007119345.1 Halovivax sp. | reverse complement strand
CCGTCGACGATCTCGCTCGTCCGCTCTTCGAACGCGGTGGAGACGTCCTCCGGCTGCTGGAGGTAGCGATCCCGGTCGAACTCGGCGGGGTAGTCCGTCCCGGCCGCGCGCAGCTCGTCGGGGTCCGGATCGATGACGGCGCTCTCGACCGTGTAGCTGTCGTCCGAGGTCAGCGTGACGGTCGGGCGGAACTGGTCGTGGTCGGTCACCTCCACGAACTCGCCGACGCCGTCGTCGACGGCGATCGGGTGGTTCGCCATCGGCATCGCCTGAATGTCGGCCTCGACGGCGACCTCCTGGACGAGCGGTCGCCCGTCGCCTGGCGGCGGGGCGAGCCGGCCGTCGTAGGGGCCGTGCTCGCCGGAGACGACCCACTCGTCGCCGGTGAACCGGTCGTAGACGTTGGTGCGCCAGTAGGCCGGTTCGTCGCTCTCGATCGTGTATCGCACCTCGGGCGAGAGGGAGACGCTCCCCTCGATCGTCGACCGATCCTCCGCCCCGACGACGCTCCCCTCGAGCGTTCCCGGGCCTTCGCCGTCGATCAGGTGGGCGGGATCGGACGAGCCGCCGGGAACCAGCGGGATCGCCAGCGAGAGGAGCATCATCGCGGCCAGCAGAACGGCCAGCGCGTCCGCCTGGCCGATCGTCCCGCCGCGGCGCTCGAGCTCGCCGAAGCCGACGACCCCGATTCCGGCGACGGTTCCGGCGAGCGTCACCGTCGTGCCGGCGTCCCCCGTGAGCACGAGGAACGACAGCGCCAGGCCGCCGGGAACGACGGCGAGCGCGTACCGCCGGCGGAGCGCCAGGTACCAGGTGAGAAACGCCGGCGCGGGCGCGAAGGCGAGCGCCCAGGTGCCGGCCTCGACCATCCGCAGCAGCTCCAGGCCGGTCGCCAGCGTGATCGTATCCGAGACGATCTTATCGAGGTGCGAGAGCGCCGCGGCGACGCCCACGCCGGCGGCGGTGAAGTAGTAGGCGAACCCGATCGCCGCGACGACGAGCGCGAACGCGGCGGCGGTGCGCTCGCGCAGGATCGCCGCGGCGACCGTCCCGGTCGCGAGCGCGGCGGCGACGATCGCGTACAGCGAGTTCGTCCCCCCGACGACCCCCGTGATCTCGCGCAACACCAGGAGGGTCGAGCCGACGAGCACGAGGCTGCACGCGAGCGCCAGGCCGCGGAACGCCAGCGACGACGGGGACCGATCCGCGCCGGGGAACGCGGCGCCGACGTCGCGACCGAACCGATCGACTGCGCCGGTGCTCATGCGCGCACACCCCCGAGCCGTCCGTCGGACCCGGCGCCGGCGCGCGGGCCGACGGCTTCCGAATCGCCGGCGTCGCCGTCCTCGTAGACGCACAGCTCCGCAAAGGGGACCGTTCGATCGCCGAAGTCGACGACGACGCCGTCCGCGTCGGCCCGGATCACGACGTCGGCCTCCTCGCGGTGGTGGCTACCGGCCGTCCCCTCGTCCGCGGTCGCGGTCGCGCGAAACAGCGCGTCGCGCCGGTCCGGACCGCCCTCGGCCGTGCGGTCGTAGGGCACGGCGAGGACGACGCCGACGTCGAGGTCGAGCAGGTGGTCGACGAGCGTCGCCGCCGCGGCCGCCATCTCGTCGGCGTCGCCCGGTCGGCACTCGGCGACCAGCGAGACGCGGTCGAGGCCCTCGTCGGCGACGAACTCCTTGACGATCAGCTCGTCGTCCGAGCGCTTGGCGGCGGACTTCCAGTGGACGTCCCGCAGCGAGTCGCCCCGCTCGTACTCGCGGAGGTGATCGAACTCCGCCCGCTCGAATTCGCGGGCGGTGTTCGCGAAGGACGCGAGATCCCGGCGCGCGTCGGTCCGGAGCTCGTACACCGGCGGGTAGACCACCACCGGCTCGGTCGCCTCGCACTCGAACCGGCGCTCGAGGAGGCCGAGCAGGTCCCGGACGATCACCGTCGTCGGGCCGACCGTGCGCTCGCCGCGGGCGTCGAGGCGGACCGGGTGCTCGACGCGCGTCTCGCCGGCGATCGTGAGTTCAAACCGGTTGGCGTCGGCCGTCAGCCCGTCGCCGACCCGATCGATCACCGTCGCGGTGGTGCCGCGGCCGCTCGAGAGCACGAACGCCACGGTCCGGTACTCGCCGACGTGGCCGGCCTCGATCGGGAGTCGCTCGACGTCGGGGCGGTCCGCGCGCGAAACCGTCACGGCGGCGGCGACGCCGACGACCGCGAGCGGGACGACGATCGCGTTGAGCGAACGCGAGCCGTACTGGGCACCCATGAGTACGGCGACGACGATCGCGATCAGGACCCCCCAGCCGCGTCCGGTCAGCCTCATCTCAGCCGATGCTGACCCGCGTGAGGGCCTGGTCGACGATCGCCGCGCCGTCGGTCTCCCGGGCGCTGGAGGACGGCTTGATCCGGTGGGCGAGCACCACCGGGGCCGACGCCTTCACGTCGTCGGGGATGACGTAGCCGCGCTCCCGGGTCACCGCGCGGGCCTTCGCCGCCCGGACGAGCGCGATCGTCGCGCGCGGGCTGGCGCCGATCTCGGCGTGTTCGCGCGTGTAGGCCGCGAGGCGGGCGGCGTACTCGCGAACTTCCGTCCGGGTCGTCGTCTCCGCGACGGTCTCGCGCGCCCGGCGGATGGCCTCGCGGTCGGCCACCGGCTCGAGCTCCTCGATCGGATGGTGAGCCGCCGCGCGGTCGAGCATCTCCGCTTCCTCGTCGGCGCTCGGGTAGCCCATCGAGAGCTTCTTCATGAACCGGTCGACCTCCGCGAACGGCAGCTCGTAGGTCCGGTTCGGCTCGATCATGTTCTGAGTGGCGATCACCGTGAACGGCGACGGGAGCGGCCGGGTCTCGCCGTCGACGGTCACTTGCTCCTCTTCCATCGCCTCCAGCAGCGCGCTCTGGGTCTTCGGCGGCGCCCGGTTGATCTCGTCGCCGAGGACCACGTTGCCGAACACCGGCCCCGGCTGGAACTCGAACTCGCGGGACTGCTGGTTGAAGACGTTCACGCCGGTGATGTCGGAGGGCAGCAGGTCGGGCGTGAACTGCACGCGCCGGAAGTCACAGTCGATCGATCGCGCGAGCGAACGGGCGAGCATCGTCTTTCCCACCCCCGGCACGTCCTCGAGCAGGACGTGCCCGCGGGCCAGCATCGCCGTCACCACGTGCCGGATCGTCTCGTCGTTGCCGACGATGACCCGGCCGACGTTGCGCTCGATGGCCTCGCACAGTCTCGCGGCCTCCTCGACGGAGAGCGGCTTCACGCCCCCCGTCGATTGCGGTACCCCATCGAATTGTTTCGCGTCCGTATCTGTCATGTGAGAGCGAAGATCGTCGTCTGTCGGGAACCCTGATGGACGGTCTGTTCGCTAGACCAGTCTCGCGTCTCACAATAATAGTCTTTGGGACGAACCCCCGACTAGGCGCCGGCGTACCCTCGCGATACCCGCGATCGACGGAACCTGCACCCGCGATATCGAGGGTCCATCGGGTCGCGGTCGACGGGCGGATCGCCGACGAGCGCGCGATCCGTTTCACCGGCCGAGCGAGCGCGGGCTCTCGGGGCGCGGCAGTCGCTCTCCCGGTCGACCGACCCGCCCGGGCGACGGTCGGCGCGCGGTCGGTCTGCGCCACACCCGCAAGGCGGCGGTCGATCCGCGCCACACCAGCCGCTCACGAACGTGACGATCTGAGAACGATACCCCTTCGGATCCGCCTTACAGGCGCTCGACGTTCGTCGCGCGAGGGCCCTTTTCGGCCTCGACGATCTCGA
The DNA here is from genome assembly GCA_007119345.1 of Halovivax sp. Taxonomy (GTDB): domain Archaea; phylum Halobacteriota; class Halobacteria; order Halobacteriales; family Natrialbaceae; genus Halovivax. Next base: position 7,046 of record SKPV01000113.1, on the reverse strand, counting down.
ACTCGAGCTCCTGACCCTCCTCGAGGTCGGGCCCGCCGATGTCCTCCATGTGGAAGAAGACGTCCTCGTCTGCGTCGTCGGTTTCGATGAATCCGTAGCCGCCAGTGTCGTTGAAGAACGCAACCGTACCTTTCGCCATTGCGTTCATACAAAGCCCCGTGAGAGGCATAAATGTTCTGGAGGGAGAGACCCATCGGTAGGGGCTGCCTACGGTCGAAATCTGCGCGAGCGGCCGCGATGGCCGCCGTCACCACTCGACGCAGGCCGGACAGACGAACCCCTCGTCCGCCCGCCAGAACCGATCCGCGGCCGCCCCGCAGGCCGCGCACGACCGATCGACGCCGGACGCGTAGGTGACCGTCGGCCCGTCGGCCGGATCGATTTCGGCGTCGGCCGCCGGACCGCTGCCAGCCGCGTCAGCCTCCGCGTTCGCACCGCTGTCGATCGTACCGTCCGCCGAGTCCCTGTCGCCGCCCTCACCGTCGGTCTCGGTGCCCGTTCGATCGCTCTCGCCGCCCTCACCGTCGGTCTCGGCGCCCGCTCGATCGCTCTCGCCGTCGCGTTCGGCGTCCTCGCCACCGAGGAAGTCGGTAAGCCTGGACTCCTTCACTGGTGGGCCGTAGGGGATCGCGAACCTTAAGCGGCGGTGCTCGCCCGATTCGAGTCGGTCGCAACCGGGTCCGGTTGCCGTCGGGTCCGGTTGGCGTCGGGCCCGGTTGGCGTCGGGTCCGGTTGCGGGGCGCGTCGTGACGGGGTCGTTCCGGTCGCGGCCCCGATCCAGTCGGTCTCGTCCGTGAGCGGCCGGGACCGGCACGGCCAAGTACGGTCGGTCGAAACGTTCGGACATGACCACCGTTTCGCCGATGAACGCCCTCGTCGACCAGCTGACCGAGATGAACGAGTACTTCATGGACGTCGCCGCGGGCGACGGGCTCGCGCCCCTGCTGTTGCCCGTCGGGACGCTGCTCGTCTTCGTCTCGATGGCCGTCTTCGGCGTGCTGACCCTCGGCGCCGTCGTCGACCTCGTCACCCCCGAGTAAGCCTCGGCCCTCACCCGACCGACGGGGCGGCGCCCGTTCCGCGAGCGTCGGTCGGTCTCCTCGGTCGGAGCGTCAGTCGGTCTCCTCGGCCGCCAGTTCGAGCGCCCGCCCGGCCAGCTCGATTGCCGCGTCGAGGTCGGGGCCCAGCGGCGAGCCGACGACGATGCCGTCGACGTGCTCGAGCGCCGCCGCGAATCGGTCGGCGACGGTCTCGACCGTGCCCGCGATGCAGAAGGCGTCGATCATCTCGGGCGTGACGCGGTCGAAGGCAACCGAGAGGTCGCCGCGCTCTAAGGCGTCGCTCACCGCGGCCGCCGCCTCCTCGTCGATTCCGTGGCGCTCGAGGACCGGCCCCGCGGCGCCGCCGGCGATGAACGCCACCGGCGGCCGGGCCGCCTCGCGCGCGGCCCCGGCGGTTTCGGCGACGCTCACGCTCGCGAACGCCAGCGAGCGGAACGGGCCGCGGTCGTCGGCCCGCTCGTCGAGTCCCTCGGCGATCCGCTCGGCCGACCACTCGAGGTCCCGCGGGTGGGCGGCGTTGATCAGGACGCCGTCGGCGTGGGCGGCGCTCATCCGGAGCATCCCCGGCCCCTGCGCGCCGACGAATATCGGGATCTCGGTCGGCTCGAGGTTGAGCGAGGCGTCCCGGACGGTCACCGCGTCCTCGCGCGTCACCGTCTCGCCCGCCCAGAGCCGGCGGGCGAGGCGCACCGTCTCCAGCACCCGCCGCAGGGGCCGATCGCGCTCGATGCCCAGCGCGGAGAGCGTCGACCGGTCGCCGGCGCCGACCCCGAAGACGGCGCGACCGCCGCTGACCTCGTCGATCGTCGCCGCCTTCGCCGCGAGCGCCGCCGGATGGGTCTCGTAGGGGTTCACGACGCCGGGGCCGATCGCGATCTCGTCCGTGGCGTCGGCCATCCGCGACAGCGTCACCCAGGGGTCGCGGTTGAAGTAGTGCGAGCTCGCGAACGCCGCGTCGAACCCCTCGCCCTCCGCGAGGGCGGCCAGCTCGGCCACTCGCTCCGGCGGGTGCTCGGGGGTGAGTTCGATCGCGCGCACGATCTCGGTCGCCTCCTCGACGGCCGGTTCCGACCCGTCGGCGGTCATTCGAACGACCACTCCCTGAGCGCCTGGCGGACGAGGTCGTTCTCGACCGGCCGAAAGAGCTCGTCGCTCCCGGCGAGGTCGCCGAACGCGAAGCCCCGAACGACGACCGCCGGGGTGCCGTCCGCCCCCTCGCCGGTGACGAGGTTCGCGGCCGCGGCGAGCTCGTCGACGACCGACTGGACCGTCACGCCGAGCTCGCGACCGTCCCGGTCGCGCTCGCCGCGCCAGTCGCGGCTGGCGGGCATCCCGGCCCAGCCCAGCGCGACGCCGCGCTGACCGTGTCGGAACGGCCGCCCGCAGGTGTCGGTGACGATCACCGCCAGATCCGCGAGCCCGGAGGCGGGCGATTCGTCCCGCACGGGGCGGGACGAATCGCCCCCGTCGGCGTCCGGTCCGCCGAGTCCCGGCGTCCGTTCCAGCAGCCCCTCGCGGATCCGCTCGGCGCTCGCGGTCGGGTGCGTGGGCAACAACAGCAGGTCGTGGTCCGGAACGTTCGAGCGGTCGATCCCCGCGTTGACGCAGGTGTGGCCGAAGCGCGTTTCGGTCAGCAGGAACGGCGCCTCGAGGATCAGCTCCGTGCTCTCCTCGAGGACCGCCTGCGCGAAGCGCGGATCCTTCTCCTCGCCGGCGATCTCCGCGAGATCGACCGCGATCTCCCGGGCCCGCGGGCCGGCGGGGAAGTCCGTGAGATCCGCCGTCCGCCCCTCGGCCTTCGAGACCACCGTGCTCGCGACGGTGACGACGTCGCCCGCCCGGAGATCCGCCCGCTCGGCGATCAGCGCGGCGAGGTCGTCGCCCGACTCGATCTCGGGCAGGTCCGGGACCGGGTGTAGCTCCATACCCACAGTGACGGAAAGCGGCGTCAAAAGACCACCGTCACCGGCGCATGCGGCCGGCGTGGCGTCTACCGAACGGGACGATGTTCGGTGAATCCGTCCACGGTGCAACGCCGCACAGCTCGAACGAAGCCGAGCGAATCGCCGGCTCGGTCCGTCGGATCGCGGACGAGCGTGCTCGCGGACTGTCGAGACGGACAGCGGGCCGTCCCGAGGTTGACGACTCTTCGGCGTGGCCGCCGTCCACCCGCACTCCAGAGACGGTCCGAACAATCGGTTCCCTCCTGACCATCGTCGATCGAGCGCCCTATCGCCGTGTCGTCACGAACCGGGCCGACAGCGCGAGGACGATCGCGAAGAGCGCGACGAGCGGGCCGAATCCGGACAGACCGTCATCGGCCGACCCATCGTCGTCTGTGGGTGGTTGCTCCGCGTCGTCACGCGTGTCGTCCTCGCCCGGCTCGTCGGCGTCGTCCGAGTCTGTCGAATCGTCAGCGTCGGACGGATCGTCGTCGGGGGCGCCGTCATCGGCGTCGCCCGGCCCGTCGTCCGCATCGTCATCGGCGTCGCCCGGCCCGTCGTCCGCGTCGTCATCGTCCTCGGGCGGCTGGGGAACGCTGGCCGGTTCGTCGACCGCGAAGGTCGTCTCGAACGTCGCGTCGTTTCCTGCCTCGTCGGCCACCGTGAGCGTCGCTTCGTACGATTCGCCGTCCTCGACGGTGAGGACGTGTTCCGTCCACGACGACGTGATGCTGGTCGCCTCGTCGGTCGTGACGTCCGTCCCGTCGATCTCGAGTTCGATCGAGCCCACGTCGACGCCCGATTGCTCGTCGTCGTACTCGAAGCGGACGGTCACCTCGTCGGTGCCCGCGGCGAGTTCGTCGCCGTCGCCCGGCGAGACACCCGTGAGTACCGGCGCGTCCTCGTCCATCACGAGCGCCCCGTAGGTGGAGAACCCGGTGACGTCGGCGGTGACGAACGGATCGCCGTCGTCGTAGACGATCGTCGAGTCGACGTCGCTCCAGCCGCCGCCATCGTAGTGGTACAGCCCCACGTCGTCGACGCCGGCACCGGTCGGGAGCGCGTCCTCGTCTACCGCCAGTTCGATCGTCGCGTACTCGATCGTTCCGTCGTCGAGGTAGTACTCGAGCAGTCCGTCGAGTTCGGCGGTCAGGAAGCCGACGCCGAGTTCCCCGCCGCCGAGGTTCGCGTCCACGGCGTTCTCCGAGAGGGCGACGTAGAGCTCCTCCGAGGTGAGCGCCGCGTCGTCGACGAGTTCGAAGTCGATCGTCGTTCCGGTCTCCGCGATCTCGATGGTGCCGTCGGCGAGCGTGAAGCCGGTGTGGATCACGACGGAGGCGGTGTCGGATCCTTCCTTTCCGGCGCGGTCCGTCCCGGTAACGGTGACGTCGTACTCGCCGGAGTCGGCGAATTCGAGCGTTCCCTCGAACGTCGTGTTCTGCCCGTCGGTTGGCGCGAGTTCGACCGGGTCGAGCTGGGCCGTCGACGGTTCGGTGAACGAGACGTCGACCGTCGGTGGCTCGACCAGGGGCGTATCGCTCTCGACGACGACCGTGGCGTCCTCGCTATCGACGTCCTCGATACGGACCGACATCGACGGATCCTCACGGTCGACCGCGAGCGCGCCGCCCCACTCGTGGGTTCCGAGGGTGTCGCGTTCGTCGACGGCGATCACGGAGAGGTCGTAGCGACCGTCGTCTGGAATATCGTCGAGCGGGACGGGTGCGCTCCAGGTCTCTCCGCTCGCGAGCGCGTCCAGGTCGGCTTCGGTCGCTTCCGTGAGGACGGTGTAACTCGTCTCTTGGGAGGACACCCGGAGCGTCACCGAGTCCAGGTCGAGGTCCGCGTCGACGTCGATCTCGACGGTGGCCTCGTCGCTCGCGTAGACGAGGTCGACGCCGGCGTCCGCGTCGAAGCCGTCTGACGGGCCCTCGACGCCCGCGATCGTCGGTTCGACGATCGGTTCGGTGACGGTCAGTTCGCCGGCCGAGCGCTCGCCGAGGGAGAGGTCGTACGTGCCGACCTCGTCGATGGTGTTCGAGATATTGATGGCGCCGAGGTGGTAGAATCCGGGGGCGAGTTCGACCTCCTGAGTACCGAGGCTGATCTCGTCGTCCGTCTCGGTGTTGGTGGCGACGAGCTCGATATCTTCTGGGCCGTCGATTGTTCCGGCCTGGTAGATACTCCCGACGACGTGGAACTCGCCGACGCCTTCGACGACCTCGTTTTCTGACGCGGAGGCGGCGATAACCTGGACGTCGGAGTAAGCCGCTTCGACTTCGATGGTGCCGGCGTCGCGATCGCCGAGTTCGAGGTCGTACGTGCCAGCTTCGTCGATGGCGTTCGAGATATTGATGGCGCCGAGGTGGTAGAAGCCAGGCTGAAGTTCGACCTCCTGGCTGCCGAGGACGATCTCGTCGTCCGTCTCGGCGTTGGTGGCGACGAGTTCGATTTCCTCCGTGCCGCCGATTGTTCCAGCCTGATAGATGCTTCCGACGACGTGGAACTCGTCAACGCCGGCGACGATCTCGTCTTCGGACGCGGAGGCCGCGATGACCTGAATGTCCGATTCGGCGGGGAGCACCTCGACGGTACCGGCGGGGCGGTCGCCGAGTTCGAGGTCGTACGTTCCGGGCGTATCGATGGTGGCCGAGATGTTGATCGCGCCGAGGTGGTAGAAGCCGGGGGCGAGTTCGGCCTCCTGGCTGCCGAGGACGGTTTCCTCGCCGTCCTCATCGATTGCGACGAGCTCGATTTTCTCCGTGCCGCCGATTGTTCCAGCCTGATAGATGCTACCGACGGCGTGGAACTCGTCTTCCCCGGCGACGATCTCGTCTTCGGACGCGGAGGCCGCGATGACCTGGACGTCGGAGTAGGCTTCTTCGACCTCGACGGTGCCGGCGTCGCGATCGCCGAGTTCGAGGTCGTAGGTGCCGGCCTCGTCGATGGTGGCCGAGACGTTGAGCGCGCCGAGGTGGTAGAAGCCGGGGGCGAGTTCGACCTCCTGGCTGCCGAGGACGGTTTCCTCGCCATCCTCATCGATTGCGACGAGTTCGATTTCCTCGGGGCCGTCGGTGGTTCCGGCCTGGTAGATGCTTCCGACGACGTGGAACTCGTCTTCATCGGCGACGATCTCGTCTTCGGACGCGGAGGCGGCGATGACCTGAACGTCGGAGTACGCCGCTTCGACGAGGATTTCTCCTGCGTGGTGACCGCCGAGTTCGAGGTCGTAGCTACCGGGCTCGTCGATCTGGAAGTCGATCTCGACCGCGCCGAGGTGGTAGTACCCCGATTCGAGCGTGACCTCCTGACTGCCTAGGTGTGTTTCCTCGCTCGTATTCTGGTCGATTGCGACGAGATCGATCTCCTCCGTCCCGCTATCGCCGGCCTGGTAGATACTCCCGGTGACGTTCGCCTCCTCGCCTTCGAGCACTTCGATCTCTGAAACCGTCGCGGCGATGACCTGGATGTCCGAGGGCGACTCGTCGACGCCGACCGTACCGACGTCGTGACCGCCGAGGGTGAGGTCGTACGTGCCGGCCTCGTCGACCGACGTGGTGATGTTTATCCCGCCGAGGTGGTAGAAGCCGGGTTCGAGTTCGACGGACTGGTTTCCGAGGTGAATCTCCTCACCGCTCTCGTTGTTCGTCGCGACGAGGTCGATTTGCTGCGATTCGTCGACGGTGCCGTTCTGATAGATGCTGCCGACGACGTGGAATTCTTCACCCTCCGTGAGGACCATTTCAGAGACCGACGCGGCGATGACCTGAACGTCGGAGTAGGCTTCTTCGACCTCGATGGTGCCGGCGTCGCGATCGCCGAGTTCGAGGTCGTAGGTACCGGCCTCGTCGATGGTGTTCGAGATGTTGATGGCGCCGAGGTGGTAGAATCCGGGGGCGAGTTCGACCTCCTGAGTACCGAGGCTGATCTCGTCGTCCGTCTCGGTGTTGGTGGCGACGAGTTCGATTTCCTCCGGACCTCCAGTCGTCCCGGCCTGGTAGATGCTTCCGACGACGTGGAACTCGTCTTCACCGGCGACGAT
>SKPV01000168.1 GCA_007119345.1 Halovivax sp. | reverse complement strand
TCGTCGTGGTCGTCGTGACCACCGTGATCGTCGTGATCGTCGTGATCCATGTCGTCCATGTCGACCTCCACGTATCCGGATCGGTCGTCGAACTCGAGACCGGTGTGATGGTGGTCGATCATCCCGATCGTCTGGGTGTCGTGGCTGAGGACGACGACGAACTCGTCGTCGACGACGTGGGTGAACGCCTCCTCGGACTGCGTCGGCGATTCGAGGGTGCCCGAGAGCTCCGCCGCGTCGAAGACGACGGCGACTCGCATGTCCTCGTCGACGTCGACGGCCACGGCACCGGCCTGCGCGTCGACGTGCGGATCCTCGTACGGGCCCACCAGCGCCGGTTCGAAATCGCCGTGGCCGGCGTGTACCCACGGCAGGTGGACGTGCTCGCCCTCTACGCCGTCGACCGTGCTCGCCACGATCGTTTCGTTAGTTCCGTCGAAGTAGTGTACGCCGACGATCGCGTCGTCCATCTCCGCCTGCTGGCTCGCGAGGAAGTCGTGGATGCGGTCCTCGTCGCCGCTCTGGACGGCGTCGGATTCGGCGATGAGCGCCGCCTCCCGTTCGGTCGCGCTCACCCACTCCGACAGCGTTTCGGCCTGGAGCACCGTCGCGTGTTCCATCTTCTCCTCGGTATCCGCTTGCAGGCTGGCGTCCGTCTGGGCGTATATCAGCCCCCCGAACCCACCGACGACGAGGCCGATGACGAGCAGCAGCAAGACGAGCTTTACGGCGAATCGACCGCGAACAGCGTCGACGACTGTTAACCCTACGAATCCCATACTGTCTCCTTGCCCGTAAACACTCCCAGTAAATATAGGGTGGGGCTCTCACCGACCGATATGGGTAAGATCCTTCGATATTTCGTGACTGTTCAGCCGAAGTTGAACGCGCGAGGAACGTAGATTCCCACGGCGGGATTGCCGACCGAGTGATTCCGTGCGTGAGTCGGACTGGGAGCTCGGTTCCGGCTCGCCGACTGGGAGCTCGGATCCGGCTCGCCGAACGGTCCTTGAACGCCGGAATCGTCGCTTCGCCGTCGAACCTGCACAGTTATATCCGGCGCACGGCAACCGGCTGACGATGGCAGACGAGGCGACCGCCTTCGTGCCGGGTCACGTCACCGGGTTCTTCAGCGCGCACCCGGACGAGGATCCGACGAAGGCCGGGTCGCGAGGCGCCGGACTGACGCTCACCGACGGCGTGAGGGTGACGGTTCAGCCCGCGACGGAGACGTCGCTGACGCTCGACGGAGAGGCGGTCGAGATCGAACCGGTCGAGGCGGTCCTGGGCGCGCTTCGTGCGAGCGCGAACGTAACGGCAGAATCCGAACTGCCGCTCGGATCGGGATTCGGAGTCTCGGGCGCGCTTGCGCTCGGCGCGGCGCTGGCCGCGAATCGGGTGTTCGACCGTCGGCTCTCGACGAACGAACTGGTTACCATCGCACACGGTGCCGAGGTGCGAGCGGGGACGGGACTCGGTGACGTCGTCGCCCAAGCTCGCGGCGGGGCGCCCATCAGGCTGGAACCCGGCGCACCCAGGCACGGGGTGCTCGACGCGATTCCCGAACGTGCGCGGGTCGAGTACGCGACCTTCGGCGAGCTCTCGACGCGTGCCGTCCTCTCCGGCGACACCGAGGCCCTCTCAATCGCGGGAAAGCGGGCGCTCTCACGGATCGTCGAGGAGCCGACGCTCGATTCGTTCGTGTACGCCTCCAGGCGGTTCGCTCGAGAGGCCGAGTTGCTCACTCCCCGCGTTCGTGCGGCGATCCGGGACGTCGCGGCGGTCGACGGCGAGGCCTCGATGGCGATGCTCGGGGACACGGTCTTCGCCCTCGGCGACGGCCTCTCCGAGGCGGGATACGAACCGAACGTCTGCGCGATACATCCGGCCGGGGCGATGCTCGAGTAGCGAACGGACGACGATTCCGGGCGCGGCCGACGTGTCCGTTCCGGTACGTGTTCTTCGTGAACGCCGGCTTCCGAAGGGCTCGAGCGCGGCGAATCGTTTTCGTTAGTGACCGGGAAGGGGCGTGACGGGCGCGATGAACCAGTAGCGATTCCCCGCGCGCTCCCCGCTTCTTCGGCTAATTTCTGGGGCACGAACGTCCGTTCTATCCTTGCGGTGGATCGCGCCAGACCGACGGGAATCCGGAGACCGTTCGGCGTTCCGGAGACGAAGGCAATCATGTGCGCAGACAGATAGTTAGCCGATAATTTATTATGCTACGTTGTAGTTATCCGCTCGAATTCCCATGTCTTCAATCACGAATTTCAACGACACTCTGTTTCGGTTGTACGAACACTACGTCGGTGAACCGGACTCGAAAAAGGACGTCTACGGCTACTGGGTTTTCATCCTGGGGTGCATCGTCGCGACCGTCGGGCTACTCGCGTTCCTGGTACTCTACGCGGGCGATCAGTCCTCGACCTTTTACATCCGGGTCAGCGGCGTGCTCGGGATGACCGCGCTCACGCTCTGTCTGTTCGGGCTCGTGTTGATGCTCCCGGTCCGCAAGCGCGGTATCCAGGCGAGCGTGATCGGGCTGCTCGTCGCGTTTATCGGCGTGACGTCCTTCGGTATGGTCTACCCCGAACACTGGCGGGGGTTCGGTGACGATTACAGCGTCGAGGTCACGCTCCTCTACGCCGGCGGGATCGCAGTTCTGGCGGGCGTCACCGCGCTGATTCCGGCCGTCACCGGTCAGAGGGGGAAGTACGTCTCGGAGGAGGGCGTCGACGACAACCCCGACATCCTCACCGGCGACGCCCTGGAGGGCGCGCAGTTCGCCGTCTTCCGGGACGAACAGGGCGACTGGCAGTGGCACATCCTCCACCTCGAGGCGCTGGCCGCGAGCATGGACAGCGCGCTCACGCGTCCCGACGCCGAGGAGGGGATCGACCAGGTGAAGTCCCAGATCGGTTCCGCCGGGCTGATGGAGCTGACGACCTCCGCGTTCCGGCTCTACGAGACTCGCGAGGGCGAGTGGCAGTGGACGCTCGTCCGGGAGGACGGCTCCGTCGTCGCCACCTGCGGAGACACCTACGTCGACCGCGACGGCGCCGAGGAGTCCGTGAGCTTCTTCAAGGACCGCGGGCCCGTCGCCGACGTCATCGAGATCGACGACGCGGCGTTCAACTACTACGAGGAGCGCGACAAGTGGTACTGGCAACTCCTCGACGACGAGCGCCACCCGCTGGCCGTCGGCCCGACGGGCTACGCCAGCAAGGCCGACGCGGAGGCCGGCGCCTCGACGTTCGTCGACGGGATCGACGACGCGCGGCTGCTCGCGCTGGATCACGTCGGCATCGAACTCGTCGAGAGCGGCAACGGCTGGTCGTGGCGCGTCGTCGACACCGACGACGCGGAGGTGGCGTCCGCGGAGGCGATCTACGAGACGCGGCGCGACGCCGAGGAGGCCGTCGAGGCCCTCCTGCCGGAGCTCGAGGACGCGCCGGTGACCGTCGCCGGCGAGCCGACCTACGAGCTGTACGCCTCGGGGGCCGACTGGAACTGGCGGCTCGTCGGCGCCAACGAGCAGATCGTCGCACGCAACCCCGGCGACGGCGGCAGCTACGAGGAGAGCGAGGCGACGAGCCGGAAGTTCGCGGCGAACGCCCGCGACGCGGACGTCTACGAGATCGAGGACGCGCTGTACGAGACCTACCAGGTCGACGACGACTGGCGCTGGCGGCTCGTCACCGAGGACCGGGAGGTCGTCGCCGCGAGCGAGGAGCCCCACGGTAGCGCGTCGGACGCGGCCGACGCGATCGAGCGCATGCGAAACCAGGCGAAGGAGGCCGACCTCATCGAGTTCGAGAACTCCGCGTTCCAGGTCTACGAAGCCGACACCGGCGAGTGGCGCTGGCGGCTGATCGACGAGGACGGCAACGTCCTCGCGGACAGCGGCGCCGAGCACGACTCGAAGGGCGAGGCCGCGGAAGCGATGATGACCCTGAAGGAGCAAGCGCCCGACGCGGAGTTGCTCGAGATCGAGACGGCTGCGTTCGAACTGTTCGTCGACGACGGCGAGTGGGGCTGGCGGCTGATCGACGACGGCGGCAAGCTCATCGCCGAGGATCCCGCCTCCCACCCGACCCGCGGCGCCGCCCGCGACGCGATGAACCGACTCGTCGATAACCTCGACACCGCCATCGAGACGATGGACCGCGCCGCGTTCCAGACCTACGCCGACGACGAGTGGCACTGGCGGTTCGTCCTCCCGTCCGGCGAGGTGGTCGCCGAGAGCGAGGACGGGGCCCCGACGCGCAGCGAACTCGTCGACGGACTCGACCGGGTTCGCGACGCCGCGTCGAGCGCCGACAGCTCCCGCATCGGCGACGTCTTCGTCCAGGTCCACGGAAAGGACGCCTGGCGGTGGCGGCTGCTCGACCGCGACCGCGACGCGATCGCCGCCTCCAGCCGCACCTACGACGACCGCGAGGCGGCCGTGCGCGCGGTCGACGAGCTTACCGCGGCGGCCGCGGAGGCGCCGATCTTCCACGTCGAGGACGCGGTCGTCTGGCTTACCAACGGCGACGACTGGTCCTGGGAGCTCAAAGACCGGGAGCGCAACGTGCTGGCGACGGCGGGGGCGTCCGCCGCGACCAGGGACGCGGCCGTCGACGTCGTCGAGGAGGTCAGACGGCTGGCGTCGCTCGCGGGCAGCGTCGACTTCGACGTCGCCTCGTTCGAGATCATTTCCCGCGAGGACGGCTGGAGCTGGCGCCTGATCGACGAGGACGGCCGCGCCGTGGCCGAGAGCACCGAAACGTTCGAGACCACCGCGGGCGTCCGCGATGCGCTCGAGAACATCAGGGACCTGATTCCCGACGCCAGCATCCTCGAGATCGACGGCGTCTCGTTCGAGCTTCACGATAGCGACGAGGGCTGGGTGTGGAAGCTCGTCGACGAGCACGGGGAGTCGATGTCCGAGAGCACGATGGCCTACGACAGCCGCACCGAGGCTCGCGAGGCGATGACGTCGGTGAAGGTCCACGCCCCGGACGGCTGGATCGAGTTCACGGAGTAGTCGATTGACGCGGTTCGCGGCGATGACGGGTCGCCGGACGTCGCCGGCGACTCCGGCCGCACTCGTCCAACCGACGACCGCGGACTGAATGCACGGCGCCGACCCTCGCGGATCGCAGTCGTTGCACCGTGGACCGCGGACTGTACGCGGCGAACCGACGATCGCGGATCAAACGCGGCGCTTTTTATCACGCGCGACGACCGTTCCGCCGTGAGCGATTACGACACCGTCCCGGCGGCGGTCGAGGGCGAGGACGAGATCCCCGCGGACCACCCTCGCTATCAGGACCTCCTCACTCGCCACCGGATCGAGGAAGGCGTCGAGAAGGGAATCACCCACCTCCAGGGGATGCACGCCGAGGGGAGGGGCAGCGCCTTCGATTACTTGCTCGGCGAAGAGACGATCCCGTCGGCCGACGAGGCAGAGCGCGCGGCCGCGGCCCACCTGCTGCTCGCGGATGAGCCGGTTCTCTCGATCAACGGGAACGTCGCCGCCCTCGTTCCCGGCGAGTCGGTCGACCTCGCCGAAGCGGTCGGTGCCGACCTCGAGATCAACCTCTTCAATCGCACGCCCGAACGGATGACGGCGATCGCCGATCACCTGCGAGCCCACGGCGCGTCGGGGATCAAGGGTCTCGAGGCCGACGCGCGGATCCCTGGACTCGATCACGAGCGAGCGAAGGTCGACGCCGACGGGATCTACGGGGCAGACGTCGTGGTCGTCCCGCTCGAGGACGGGGATCGCGCCGAGGCGCTCGACGCGATGGGCAAGACCGAGATCGTGGTCGACCTCAATCCCCTCTCGCGCTCCGCGCAGGTGGCGGACGTTCCGATCGTCGATAACGTGATCCGGGCGGTGCCGAACGTGGCCGCCCACGCGCGTGAGCTGTCCGACGCCGACGAGGCGACCCTACGGGGCGTCGTCGACGCCTTCGATCCCGACGTGGCCCTCGAATCCGCGGAAGCGCGGATCCGAGCGGGCGACCTGGTCGAGGAGTGAACCGTCTCGGTACCTTTTTGGACCGCGCCCCGGAACTCTTCGATGGGAATGGAGACCCTTTCTCTCGTCTGAGCCGGATGCGCCCCACGTCGCGGTAGGACGCCGTCTCTCCGTCGCGCGCTCGATCGTTCCGTAGCTTCGCCGTCGGGACGCCCTGGCGATGGCCGGTCGGTCGATCGCTTCGGCCGGGACCGGTGAGGGAGCTAACCGCTCCTCGTCTCTGCCCCCGGGCGCTTTCGGCTCCGGCACCGATTACGGAGAGCGCCTGCTCTCGCACGCACAGAGACGAAACCACGTGCGGTTCGACAGCACATGAGAGGAGAACGACACCGACAGACCGAGAGGAATAGACCGAAGGCGGTCGTCGCCGCGGTGGCCGGGGAGACCCCCGTCGATACGGAGGAGATTCGCGCACTGACCCGGGCGGCGGGGTACGCCGTCGTCGGCGAGTGCACCCAGACGCGCCCGCCAGACCCGGGGACTCTCCTCGGCTCGGGCAAAGTCGAGGAGCTGGCCGAGCTCGTCGACGCGACGGGCGCGTCGCTGGTCGTCGTCGACGACGAACTGACGCCGGGACAGACGACGACGGTTCGCGAACGTCTTCCCGACGGCGTCCGGGTTTTCGACAGATATCGCCTGGTACTCGATATCTTCGGGGAACAGGCCCGGACCAGACGGGCGCAGCTTCAGGTCGAGCTCGCCCGGTTGCAATACGAGCTCCCCCGGATACGTGCGGAAGCGGACGAAGGCGTCCTCAACCGCAGGACCGAGAAGGGGTCACCGTGGTACGACGTCCGGGATCGAATCGACCGGCTGGAGCGCACGCTCGACGAGCTGGCGTCCCCGGCCGAACAGTTCCGCGAGCGTCGACGAGCGCAGGATTTCGACCTCGTGACGATCGCCGGATACACGAACGCCGGGAAGTCGACGCTGTTGCACCGACTGGCCGACGACCTCTCGGCGACCGGGACGGCGTCGGATCACCCCGACGAAGATGCCGTCGCGTCGATCGAGGATCGCCTGTTCGAGACACTCGAGACCACCACCCGCCGGGCCACGCTTCGCGGGCGGCCCGCCCTGGTGACCGATACGGTCGGGTTCGTCCAAGATCTGCCCCACGAACTCGTCCGGTCGTTCAGCGAGACGCTCTCCGAGGCCGCGGCCGCAGACGCGGTCGTGCTGGTCGCGGACGCGAGCGACCCGCTCGAAGAGTTTCGCGAGAAGCTCGAGGTCTCCCTCGACGTTCTCGACGCACAGGGCGTCGATCGGCACGACGTGGTGACGGCGATCAACAAGGCCGATCTGTCGTCCGAGGCGGCCCTCGCCGATCGACTGGCGATCGCTCGCGAGGCGGCCCCCGCTCCGGTGTCGACGAGCGCGAGCGAGGGGACGAACGTGGATCGGCTCGTCTCGGCCGTAACGGAACGTTTGCCGACCGAACACGCGCGCCTCACGGTGCCAAACTGCGGCGAGTCGATGGCGCTCGTCTCGCGATTGTACGACGAGGCGGCGGTCGAATCGGTCGACTACGACGGGGACGAGGTACGCGTCGTCGTCAGCGGCCGGCCGCGGGTGCTGGCGAAAGCTCGGGCCGATGCCGAGGCCCTCGGCGCCGATGGGTCGTCTCGGTCCGGCAGTTCGTGAGACACTCGACCGGCGGTCGAACACGTCACTTCAGGATCCCGGTGGGGAGCCAGCCCGGCGCGCTCGGGCCGAACTCCGCGGCCATTCGGGCGTCGTCGTCGGTGAAGGCGTCCGTCGCGACGAGCGTCAACGCGTAGGTCCCGACGACGACGATCGGCAAGACGGCGACGATGACGAGGTCGGACCGGACGAAGAGGACGACGGGCGCGCCGGCGATCGCCGCGGGGACGCCGGCGACGACGATCTTCGCGAAGTCCCTGGTGAAGGTGTGGATCCGATCGAGGTAGTAGAGCTCGCCGATGGTGAGCACGCCGACGAGGAAGAGAGCGGCGGCCGACCCGATCGCGGCCCCTTCGATCCCGATCAATGGCACGAGCGCGGCCGACACGACGAGGTTGGTCCCGAACAGCGCCAGGGTGTTGGCGAAGACGACGCGGGAGTAGCCCATTCCCTGCAACAACGAGCCGTCGGGCCCGCCGAAGGTGACGTTGAAGAGGAACGCGGCGCACAGCAGCGCGACGACCGCGCTGGCCTCCGCGTACTGCGGCGTGTACAGGACCGCGAGGTACGAGCTCGCCCCGAGCGAGAGCGTGATCGCGGTGGGCAGCGTGAATCCGGCGATCCACCGGGCGGCGACCCGGAACCGCGACTGGACGAGCGCGGTGTCGTCTCTCGTCTCGGCGATCAGCGGCTTGAACACCGGTGCGAGCGAGCTGAAGATGATCATCAGGCCGGAGCCGAGCATGTAGCCGACGCGGTAGATCCCGACGTCGTCCGAGTCGAGGAAGAACCCGAGGACGAAGTAGTCGACGTGGCCCATCAGCACGAAGACGACGCTCGTCATCGCCAGCGGAACGGAGTAGCTGACGACTGGCCAGGCGGCCACCCGCTCCATCCTGGCCGAGACGATGTCCCAGGCCTTGTAGGTGAAGACGATCGCACCGGCCGTGATGGCGACGAGCAGTCCGACGACGTACCCGGTGACGAGGCCGAGCAGGCCCCAGCCCGCCACCAGCAAGCCGTACGTGACCGCGAAGCGAACGATCGGCCGGACGAGATCTCGCATCAGCACCCGGTACTGGAGCTTCTTGATGCTGTAGAAGGAGGTGAGCAACACCCGGTAGCACGCGAGCATCGGAACGCTGACCGAAAGCAGGACGAGCGCGACGGCCAGGGAGGGCTCGCGGAAGAAGTCGGCGAAGGCGCCCGCGCTCGCGGCGACGAGCACCGCGATCAGCGTGGAGGTCGCGAGCACGGCGGCCGTCACCTGAACGATCACGCCCTTGGCCTTTCCGCGGTCGCCGTCGTCCAGGTACTGCGGGACGAAGTAGTCGATCGCCAGCGGCAAGCCGAGGTTCGCGAACACCTGCATGAAGAGGATGACCGACGTCGCCAGGACGAACAGCCCGTACACGGACGGGCTCACGAACCGGGTCATGAGCATCACGATCGCGAACCCGAAGATGCCGTTGACGACGTTCCCGGCGAACGTGATGCTCCCCTGCTTCGCGAGCGTCGAGATCCCCTCGTCGACGCCCGAACCGGCTCGGGCCGGGGCACCCTCGGATCGATTCGGCACCGGCTGCCCGTCCGCGGCGTCGGATCCTCGGCGGTCCGGTTCTCCGGAACGTCGGCCGTTCCCGGCATCGGCTCCTCGCTCGTCGGTTCCGTCCGATCCCGGAACCCCGGACGGTCGCTTCGCCGGCCGACGATCCTCGCCGTCGGAATCTCGGCCCTGCCATCCGGGGTTCTCTTGCGGGCCGTCGCGGTCCCCTGCCGGGCCGTCGTGGTCGACGCGGTCCCCTGCCGGGTCGTCGCGGTCTCCCGCCGGGCCGTCGTGGTCGTCGCGGTCCCCCGCAGGGTCGTCGTCGGTCATGGCGCGCGTCTCGACGTCGTGGTTCGCGTGGTGGCGCGGATCGCTGACGGGAGGATCTCCCACGCCAGTGCGTCACCGCGTGCGGTCGGATCTGCGTCGGCCATCAGAGGCTGGTGATGACCTCGAGCTCGTAGCGGTCGACCTCGGCGGCCCGCTCGCCGAAGTGCTGGAACTCGATCTCGAAGGGCCACTCCCGACCCTCGGTCACGTCCTCGACGTTCTCGATGACGGCGTCGAGTTCCTCGTCGTTCGCGTCGTAAAAGCGCGCGCGGATCTCGACGTATCCCAGCTCTCGGTCGCTCTCGTTGCGGACGACCCCCCAGATCGTGACGCGTTCCTCTTCGGTCCCGGCGTTCTCGCGGACGAGCGTGTCCCAGATGACGATCACGTCGTCCGGATCGGTGACGCCCTCCCGCTCGTCCTCCTCGAAGTAGCCGGCGCAGCCGGAGAGGGACGCGACGGCGACGAGGAACGCCCGGCGATCCATGCCCGTACGAACGGTCGGCTGCGCAAAGAGGGTTCTGGAGGCGGTTGCGTGGCGCCTCGGTGATCGGCGGCCGCGTCGGGTGTCGGTCGAACGGGTGATCGTCGAAATCGTCTTCCTCCCGGCTCCCGACGTGAGCCGGCTTCGTGACGGATGACGCTGCTATCCGCCGGTCCGGCGACCGTCACGACACCCTTTTCACTACCCCGAGATAACACTGGGTTGTATGAGCGACTTCGACAAGTTCAGCGACGTCGGCGAGGCGGACGTCACCCGCGCGATCGGCCAGGAGTGGACCGAGGAGTTCATGGACTTCTCGGACTCGGACGTGATCATCATCGGCGGCGGTCCCTCCGGGCTGACCGCGGCCAAAGAACTCTCCGAACGCGGCGTCAAGACGATGGTCGTCGAGAAGAACAACTACCTCGGCGGCGGCTTCTGGCTCGGCGGTTTCCTGATGAACAAGGTCACCGTCCGCGACCCGGCCCAGCACATCCTCGACGAACTCGACGTCTCCTACAAGCAATCCCAGGACAGCGAGGGGCTGTACGTCGCCAACGGCCCGGAGGCCTGCTCCGGTCTCATCAAGGCCGCCTGCGACGCCGGCGCGAAGATGCAGAACATGACCGAGTTCACCGACATCGTCATCCGGGAGGACCACAAGGTCTCGGGCATCGTCATGAACTGGACGCCGGTTCACGCGCTGCCCCGCGAGATCACCTGCGTCGACCCGATCGCCGTCGAGGCTGACCTCGTCATCGACGCGACCGGCCACGACGCCATGGCGATCACGAAGCTCGACGAGCGCGGCGTCCTCTCGGCGCCCGGCGTGCAGGACGCCCGAGATCGCGGTCGGGTCATGGACCAGACCGACAGCGAGTCCTACGGCGCACCCGGTCACGACTCGCCCGGCCACGACTCGATGTGGGTCGGCAAGTCCGAAGATGCCGTCGTCGAGCACACTGGCCTCGTCCACGACGGCCTGATCGCCACGGGCATGGCCGTCGCGACCGCCTACGGCCTTCCCCGCATGGGCCCGACCTTCGGCGCCATGCTCGTCTCCGGGAAGCGCGCGGCCCAGGAAGCCATCGACGAACTCGGCGTCGACGCCGAGCCGGTCGACATCACCAGCCGCGCGACGCCCGCGGACGACTGAGCCGCGAGGCGATCGCGGTTGCGCGAGACGCGAACCACTCGCCGGAAGCCACGCCGTTTTTCGTCGTCCGCCGGAGCGTGAGTGTGACCGTCATCGCCACCGGTGCGACCTGCGGTGCCGGCAGCAGGATCGCCGACGTGCTGCTCGGAGCCGGCTACGACGTCCTCGGAATCGATCTGAAGCTGCCGACCGTGGAACCGGACGGCGCGAACTCCCTCGACCGTCGTACGGCGGCGGTATCGAGGAGACGTTCGACGCGCTCTCCGAGACGTGTGCGCTCGAGGACGACGAGTCGGCGTTCACGACGGAGAAAGCGACCGATCGGTTGGGGTGGGAACCGCTCCGCTCCTGGCGCGAGACCGAGTCCGATACGGACCTCGACGGGCCGCCGTTCGGCCGGCGGGGATCCTGACGCGACCGTCCTTCCCTCGCTCGCCGTTCACTCGGCCGGCCGGCCGAGCGCGAACAGCGTCATCGGCGTCTGCCCGTCGGCGCGCGACGAGAGGTGGTCGGTCACGAGGTCGTCGAAGAACGTCAACCCCAATCCGCCGAGACCGCGGTGTGCGTAGGTCGCCAGGTAGAGCCGGCCCAGCGTGATCCCCGCTTCGAGCTGGGGCAGTCGGTAGCCGCGGCTTCCGAGCCGCTCGACCAGGGCGTCGACGTCGGCGAGCAGGTAGACGTTGACGTGAGCGTCGCCGGCCCACGACTGGTTCAGCGCCAGGCGAATCTTCGTCTCCCGATCGACGTCACCCAGGCGCTCGAGGGCGTCCTCGTCCGGGTGGTAGTGGTACGTAGCGTCCGGGACGCCGTCGACGCCGGTGGCCAGCACGTAGGCGTCGAGATAGTCCAGCCCGTCGCCCTCGCCGCCGTTCCAGTCGGCCGGGATCCCGCGCGTCGCTCGGTCGAGGACGGTCCCGAGTTGTTTGCGCGACGGTCCCCTTTCGGCGTACTCGCGACACGAGCCGCGACGGACGACGGTCGGGTGCAGCGGTCGAGCGGTCGCCGTCTCGTGGTCGACGGGGTCGAGCGGTATTCGCTCGCCGTCGCCCGGCTCGCGCGTTCCGAGCCCTCGAGCCTCGAGACACGCGGTGCGCCACCCGCGGGCCGACCCGCCGTCCCCGAGTCTGCTCGCCGCCCACGCCTCGTGAATCAACGGGTAGTCGACCGGATTCTCAGAATATGGCTCGGTTTCGTGGTCGATCGGCTGGACGTCGGGCGCCGAGGGCGCGGGCGATCCGTCGCCGACGGGAACCAGTTCGAGCGGTCCTTCTTCGGTCGGATCGAGTCCGAGTAGTTCGACGACGGGATCGTCGGCGAAGCTCGCGACCACCTCGGATCGCTGGTCGAGACCGTGGGCCGCCGCCAGGAGGTTGGCGACGACGGTGCCCGAATCCCAGAAGGCGTGTCGGTAGCTTCGCTCACGGTACTTCCACGCGTTTCGCCACCACGTGGAGGTGGCGACGATCGTGACGGGCGCGTCGGCGATCCCCGTCCCGGTGGCGACGGCCGATCCCTGGTCACCGTCGTCGACGGACGGTTCTCCGGCCGCCTCGGCGAGCACGCTCCGATAGTCGCCCTCCCGCAGTCGCTCGAACGCGAATTCGGTCGGATCGAAGTGGTAGACGCCGGCGTCCACGCCCGCCAGATCGCCGCAGACCGGGTACAGGTCGATGTGATGGAGGTTTCCCGTGCACGACGCCGCGCGAAACCGCAGTTCCCGACCGTCGTCCGTCTCAACGCGCTGGACGATCCCCGCCGCCTCGTAGCAAAGCGCTGCGAGCAGGCCCCGA
Source organism: Halovivax sp. (assembly GCA_007119345.1). GTDB lineage: Archaea > Halobacteriota > Halobacteria > Halobacteriales > Natrialbaceae > Halovivax. The sequence goes on along the minus strand of SKPV01000168.1, from coordinate 16,959 downwards.
TCCAACTCCGGTCGCTCCGTCCCGCCGGTCGATGCGAGCGGGTCGGCTCGCGACTCCGCGACCAGCGACAGCGCGGGAGACCACGGCGGCCGGATGCGCTCCAGGTCGATCCGCGGACGCTCGCGGTAGCGCTTGAACGGCCGCGGCTTGTTCTCCCAGTCGAGCGAGAAGTCGCCCTCTCGGATCGACTCGGGGGTGTGCGTGGTTCGGTCGTGGAACTCCCTGGCGTCGGTCATACCCGTGGATTGCGCAGTCACGGTGCAAAAAGGTTGGAGCGCCGGCAGTCGGCGGGTGCCCGACGCGCCGTGGGAGCGGCGGGATGCTCGGATGGTGCCATCGGACGAGTGCCGTGCATCGTTGGTCCCCACGGAGCGGATGCGATGCATTGCTGGCGCCGTCGGATCGGAGGCCGTGCATTGCTGGTGGCGTTGGATCGGAGCCCGTCCACTGCTGGCGCCGACGACCGCAACCGTTTCGGGTCGGGTGGTCGTAGCGATCATATGGTCGACCGAGTGACGCTCTATCGCGCGCCGTCGACGGTCGCGGACGCCGAGGAGATCGCCGACTGGCTTCGCGATCGTCTCGCGGCCGCCGCCGACGGGGACGATCCGCCGTCGATCGTCGTCGAGGATCGGTTCCTCGACCGGCACCGACGCGACGAGCTTCCGGAGCGATTCGCCCAAGCCCGGGTCCTCTCGCCGTACGATCGCGAAACGGGGAACACGATGCTCGGCATCGTTCGGTACGAGGAGCGCGCCCTGGCGGATCCGGAGCGGGAGGGTGGCGTCCTCTACGACGGCGTTCGAGTCCAGCGGGCGCTCAACGCCGCGCTTCCCCCGGACGAGTCCGGCCTGTCGACCGCCCACGTCGCGCTGTTCGGTCGCGCGATCGGCACCTGGGGCGACCACGACGGCCGCTGGCACAAACGCGTGAACGTCCTCGGTCAGCCGGCGATCGTCTCCGTTCCCGGCCTCTACGAGGCGCCGGCGAAGCCGGAAGCCTACTACAAGGAAAAACAGCGACACGCCCTCGTCTCCGGCGACACGCCGCCGCGGGAGGTCCTCGAGAACCAGGTCGACGGCGAGTTCCTGATCGAGAACGATCCGCGGACCACCGACGCCCTCAAGGGGTACGTCCTGCAGGCGGTCCACTACCTGGAGACGGGGGAGGCCTTCTGCGAGGACGATCGCTGCCGGCTGTTCAACGCTCACTACCACGAGGACCTGATCGGGGCCCAGCTACGAGCGCCGGAGTTCTGCCCGGAACACGCCGAGCGGTACCGATAACCGACCCTCGACTCCCACGCCGGCGTCGACTCGGTGGCGTCCCGTCGGCGATCGCCGTTCAAAACAGGTTCGCCTGTTGGTAGCTCGAGGTGCCGTCGCTCGTGATCTCGTAGGGCCGTTCCTCCCGCGAGTGGTTGGCGTCGCGGATCTTCCGGATCTCGACCGCCGGCCGGGTCTCCCCGAAGTCGTCCGGGCGGACGTACTGGATGACGAAGACGGAGTCCGTGAGGTACTCGACGATGCCGTATCGGGAGGCGTAGGGGGTGTCGGCCGACGCCACGCTCGTCAACAGCGCCGTCTCGCCCGCCTCCTTCAGACTCTGTGCGAAGTCGGATATCTCGTTTCGTCGCCTGGCCCGGTCGTCGTACATCACCTCCGGCAACGAGACGGAGTCGAGAACCGGACGGCTGGCTCCGAGCTCCTCGATGAGCGCCGGGAGCTCCTCCTGGATCGCGTCGAGCCGGTTCGCCATCCCGACTGGGTCGATGTCGACGACCGCGAGGTCCCCGGCCGCTTCGACCGCGTCGCCCTCGACCGCTTCGGCCGCGGCGTCGGCAATCCCTTCACCCTCGGCTTCGACGGACGACGCGAGGTCCACGGCCGATCCGTCTTCGGTCGTCGAGGGATTCGAGCTGGTAAGCCGGGTGACGTCGGCGGCGGCGTCGGTCTCGTCGTCCCCCTCGCGCTCTTCGAGCGCGCGTTCGAACCAGTCGTCGTCGAGCTCTTCGCTCACGAACACCACCTTGTCCGCGGCGGGCCCGTGGCCCAGCTCTTCGCGTCGTCGATTTTCGTGGGGGATTTCGTGCGCGTTCGACGTCCACGGCACCGCCCGCGTGGGGGTCGCGGGCTCGTTCAGGGAACCCGGCGGATCCGACGGGGGAATATGTTCTTGCCGATCGAGCGTCACCGGGTTCGCCGGCGGGTTTTTGACGAACGCGGGGGACGTGGGGATATGGACGGGGAGTACGCCGTGGGGATCGTCGCCAAGCGCGGGAGCGACCGGGCGGTGTCGCTGGCCGACCGTCTCGCGTCGGAACTCGCGGCCGACGACGTCGTCACGCGCGTCGACGAGGCGACCGCGAGGGCGCTCGGCCGTCCCGGACGGCCGGTAGCTGAGTTAGCGTCGTGCGATCTCGTCGTCACCGTCGGCGGGGATGGGACGTTCCTGTTCGTCGTCCGCGAAGTCGGCGACACGCCGATCGTCGGCGTCAACCTGGGCGAGGTCGGCTTCCTCACGGCCGTCGACCCGGACGAGGCGACCTCGATCGTGCCGTCGCTCCTCGAGCGACTGCGGGAGGATTCGATCGACGGGCGGCGAATCGACCGCGTCGTCGCGTCAGGGGCGGACTGGGAGCTCGTCCCGGCTCTGAACGAGGTGGTCGTCCAGGGACCCCAGCGCGGGCCGGCGGCCGACGCCACGGTCGAGATCGGTGTAGACGGCGACCGGTACCTCTCGACGCCGGCGGACGGGGCCATCGTCGCGACGCCGACGGGTTCGACGGCGTACAACCTGAGCGAGGGCGGTCCGCTCGTTCGGCCGGGCGCGGACGCCCTCGTGGTCTCTCCGATGGCGCCGACCGAAGGGATGCCGCCGCTCGTCGTGGACGCGGACGCCACCGTCGCGGTGACCCTCGACGGGTGCGAGTCCGGCGTGGCGATCGCCGACGGTCGCACGACCGTCGAACTCGAGCCGCCGCAGACGGTGACCGTCGAACGCGCCGACGATCCGGCCGTCGTCGCGGGCCCGCGGGTCGACTTCTTCGCGGCGCTCGAAAAGCTCCGCTGATCGACTCTCGGACCGGTCTCCCGTACGGTGCCGGGACGTCACGGCGAGAAGGGACGCGCGTCCGCTGACCCAACAGCTATATGAACCCCCGGGTGCTGGTGCCAGCAACGACAGTGAACACCGCAATTCGACGGATCCGCGCCCGAAGCGTCGTTTCGCTGCCGATCGCGTTCGGTGCGTTCGCCGCCGCGGGATCGATCGACACGGCGCTCGGCGCGAACGCTCACGCGGTGGCCGCCGCCGCGACCGTGACGGTCGGGTGCCTCGTGCTGGCCGCGTGGACGAGCGCCACCGCGCGGACGGCTCACGCGTCCCTCGCACTCGGTTGCTGGCTCGCTCTGCTGGCCGTTGCGCCCGTCCACGTCGTCGGCCCGCTCGCGATCGGGACGACGGGAATCGCCGCAGCGATGCTGGAGGCGGCCACGTGGGCCGCGGCGCTCGGGGCCGTCGTCTCGACGGTCTACCTCGGCTTCCGGGAATTCGGCACCTCGGCCACCGCCGACTACGCCGAGGACGTCCTCGACGGCGAACCGGATTACTGACCCCCGCCCGAGCCGTCGGGAACCCGGGACTACCGGTGTGCGAGAGCGCCACGTTTTTTGTTCCTCGCCGTCCTCACCGCCGACCGAGATGTCCGGGCCGAACCGACTCTCCGACGTCGTCGACAATCTGGTTTACGAACCGACGCAGGTCCACGAGCGCGGCGTCGATCTGACGGTGAGTGCGATCTATCGAGTGACCCGACCGGGTCGGCTCGACTTCGGCGGCGACGAGCTCGAGGACGCCGAGCTCGAACCCGTGCCGACCGAGCCTCGCGATCCCGACGACGCCTACGAGTGGTGGGACCTGCGAGGAGGACAGTACGTCGTCCAGTACAACGAGTTTCTCGCTGGTGGGGCCCAGTCGCCGCTGTTCCTCCAGCCGCGCAACGAGCTCCTCGCTCGCGGCGCCACGCACCCCTCCCTTCGCGTCTCCGAGCACCTCCCGCTGCTCCCGCTGTCGGTCCCGGACGGCGGGATCCGAATCAAGGAGAACGCCCGCGTCTCGACGCTGGTTCCCACCGAACCGGGTGGCGAGTAGCGGAGGGCCCGCTCTCGCCGCCCGGTTCGAACCGGACCGGAGCCGATCGCGGCAACGCCGACCGCATCCGCACCCCTTTCACTCGTCCTCGCCAACTCCGAGGTATGACCGAACTGTTCTCTACGCTGTCCCTTCGCGACGTCGACGTTCCCAATCGCCTGGCCGTCTCCCCGATGTGTCAGTACTCCTGTGACCCCGACGGGTTGGCGACGGAGTGGCACCGCGTCCACCTCGGCAGTCGCGCGGTGGGCGGCGCCGGACTCGTACTGACGGAGGCGACCGCCGTCGAGGCGCGCGGGCGGATCACGCCGCACGACCTGGGCATCTGGACCGACGAACAGGCCGCCGCGCTCTCGCCCGTCGTCGACTTTCTCCGCGAGCAGGGGGCCGTTCCGGGAATCCAGCTCGCCCACGCCGGCCACAAGGCCAGCAAAACGCGCCCGTGGGAGGGTAACGAGCCGATCGATCCGGAGGACGGCGGCTGGGAGGTCATCTCCCCTTCGCCGGAGGCGTACCCCTACGGCGAGCCACCGTCGATTCGACGCGCGGACGAGCGCGATCTGCGCGAAGTCGTCGACGCGTTCCGCGCCGCGGCCGAGCGATCGCTGGCGGCCGGATTCGAGGTCGCGGAGGTCCACGCCGCTCACGGCTATCTGCTCCACGAGTTCCTCTCTCCGGTCACGAATCGTCGCGAAGACGACTACGGGGGTAGCTTCGACGACCGGACGCGCCTCCTTCGAGACGTCGTCGTCGCCGTCCGGGAGGTCTGGCCCCAGGAGTACCCGCTGTTCGTCCGCATCTCCGGGACAGACTGGCTCGCGGACCGCGACTCCTGGACGATCGAGGACTCCGCGCGCCTCGCGGGGGTGCTGGCGGACCTCGGCGTCGACCTGGTCGACGTCAGCTCCGGCGGGATCCACCCCGACCAGCGAAGCGAGACGGGTCCGAACTACCAGGTTCCGCTCGCCGAACGGGTGCGCGAGGAGGCGAACACGCTCGTCGGCGCCGTCGGCGGGATAACCGAACCGGAACAGGCGGACGCGCTCGTCCGCAACGGCCGGGCCGATCTCGTCCTCGTCGGCCGCGAGTTCCTCCGGGATCCGTACTTCGGCCGGCGGGCGGCCGCCGAACTCGGGGCCGACGTCGAGTGGCCGATCCAGTACCGCCGAGCGCTCCGGTAGCCGACGCCCGGATCGGGCGCGGCTTACCGGCTCGTCGCTTTTCGGCTCGTTGCCTACCGGCTGGCGGCTTACCGGCTCGTTGCCTACCGGCTGGCGGCTTACCGACACGTCGCTCTTCGATCCCGCGTCGGCGTCACTCCTCGCGCCACTTGATCGAGCAGCCGCGGGAGGGCTGCCACTCGAGCTCGACCTCTTCGCCGGCGAGCACCGCGTCGATGGCCTCGCGGACCTGGAATCGCGTGGGTTCGTCGTCGGGATCGAGCGCGTCGTCGAGGCGTCCCTGGTAGACGAGTCGCCACTCGTCGCCGTCCCTGGCGAATAGGAACGGATCGGGGGTACAGACCGCGCCGTACCTCGCGGCGACGTCCTGGGACTCGTCGCGGAGGTAGGCGTCCCAGTCGATCTCGCCGTCGTCGACGAGCTCGACCATCCGATCGTACGAGTCGTCGGGATACTCCTCGGCGTCGTTCGGGTTGATCCCGACGATCGCCGCGTCGTCGTACTCGTCGGCGAGCTCGTTCATGAGGTCGAACTTCGCTCGGGCGTACGGGCAGTGGTTGCAGGTGAACACGACCAGGAGCGCGTCCCGATCGGCGAACGATTCCGGGGTGTAGGTCTCGCCGTCGACGCCCTCGAGTTCGAACGCCGGGGCGACGTCGTCCGCTGCCAGCTCAGCGTCGGATTCCATCTCGACCATGTACGAGTGTTTCACCGGTTCGGCCTTAAGATCACGGGAGGCGGAACGCGCGCCGCGCGAACCCGAGCGACGAACGGGCGTGCTCGATCCTGCCCGGCGCATCGAACAGTTATGTATCCCCCGCCACATCGTTGGAGGTATGCAGACGCTCGAGGTTACGGACGAACAGCACGCCTACATCCAGCGGCTTCGCGCACAGCTATCCGAAGAAGTCGTCGGAAAGTACGGCACCGTTCGAGAGTGCGACGCCGTCCAGTTTCTGATCGACAACCTGGACGACGAGCTCGAGATCGACGGCAAGTTCGACCCCGAACCCGCCGACGACGGACGGGAGATCAGCTACGAGGAGCGCGAATCGGCAGACGAAGCCCCCGGGGACGATCGGGTCGACTCCGCGGACGAGCCCGGAACGTCCGACGAGGGCGAATCGGCCGCCGACGACGAGGAGGCGGGCGGGCCCGACGTGGGGGCGGACGAGTCCGGTGCCGACAGCGACGGTGAGGACGACGACGGGACGGACGGCTCCGCCTCGGACGACGACATGCTCGATCAGATGATGAACCTCCTCGACACCCACGAGGACAAGTGGGAGGAGTCGCCGTCGGCCGACTACCGCTATCGCGTCGAACTGCCCGACGGCGCCACGGAGGACGTCCAGACCAAAGACGACGTTCGCGCCATCCTCTTCAAGAACTACCGGTAGCGCGTCGGCGCGGCGCCGATTCGGCACGCGGGTGATTCGGGACCGGTTCGTCGATGGCCGGGAGGTCCTGGCCAGGCTTGCACGCGTGCCAACCCTTTTTGCTTCGCTCGCGCAGAGGAACCGTATGAGCGAAGCCGTGGTGCTCGAAGCGCTCCGCGAGAACGCGCGCTACTCGGTCGACGACCTCGCGCGCATGACCGGGCTCGACGCGGACGAGGTCGAGGCCGCGATCGCGGCGCTCGAGGGAAGCGGGGTCGTGCGAGGCTACCGTCCCGTGGTCGACTGGGACCGACTCGCCGACGAACGAGTCCGCGCGGAGGTCGAGCTCAACGTGACGCTGGATCGCGAAACGAGCTACGACGACATCGCCGCCCGGCTCGCCCGCTTCCCGCAGGTCACCTCGCTGCGGCTGGTCAGCGGGGACTACGACTTCGACATGGAGGTCGAGGGCGACTCCATCCGCGAAGTGTCCCGGTTCATCAGCGAGAAGGTCGCGCCCGTCCCCGAGATCACCCAGACCGTCACCCACTACGTGATGACCTCCTACAAGGACCACGGGGTCGAACTCGGCGACGGCGAGGACGACGACCGCCTCTCGTTCTCGCCATGACGATCGAGCCGTCCGAACGCGTGCGCGCCGTCGGTCCGTCCGGGATCCGGCGGTTCTTCGAGATCGCCGAAGAGCGCGACGACGTCATCTCCCTGGGCGTCGGCGAACCCGACTTCTCGACGCCGTGGGCCGCCCGCGACGCGGCGATCCACTCGCTGGAGCGCGGGCGAACGTCCTACACCGCCAACCGTGGCACGCGCGAGCTGCGCGGCGCCATCGCGTCGTACGTTCGCCGCTACGACCTCACCTACGACCCGGCCGAGGAGATCCTCGTCACGGCGGGCGCGAGCGAGGCGGTCGATCTCGCGTTCCGGGCGCTCGTCGATCCGGGCGACGTCGTCGCGGTCGCTCAGCCGGCGTACATCTCCTACGGGCCGGGCGTGATCTTCGCCGGAGGGGAGGTGCTGGCCGTGCCGACCCGCGAGTCCGACGACTTCCGGCTGACCGTCGATGCGCTCGAGGCGGCCGGCGCCGCCGAGGCCGACCTGCTGGTCCTCTGCTACCCGAACAACCCGACGGGCGCCGTCATGTCCGAGTCCGACCTGGCGCCGATCGCCGCCTTCGCGCGCGACCACGATCTCGTCGTGCTCTCCGACGAGATCTACGCCGAGCTGACCTACGACGGTGAGCACGCCTCGATCGCGGCCGTCGACGGGATGGCCGAGCGGACGATCGTCGTCAACGGGTTCTCGAAGGCGTTCGCGATGACCGGCCTCCGGCTGGGCTACGCGATGGGCCCCGCGACGGCGATCGGCGCCATGAACCGGGTCCACCAGTACGCGATGCTGAGCGCGCCGACGACCGCCCAGCACGCCGCCCTCGAGGCGCTCGACTCCTGCGAGCCGGACGTCGAGGAGATGGTCGCTCAGTACGACCGTCGACGCCGGTTCGTCCTCTCGCGCCTCGAGGAGATCGGTCTCCCCTGCTTCGAGGCCCGCGGAGCGTTCTACGCCTTCCCCGAGGTCCCGGACGGCTGGAAGTCGGACGCGTTCGCCGAGGAACTGCTCCGCGAGGAGGGCGTCGCCGTCGTCCCCGGCGACGTCTTCGGCGAGGGCGGATCGGGTCACCTGCGGCTGTCTTACGCGACGGGCATGCCAGCGCTCCGGGAGGCTCTCGGTCGAATGGAGGCGTTCGTCGCGACCCACGAACCGCCGGCGCGCCGGCGGTCAGTGGACTGAATCGACGTTCGCGACGATTCATGTCGGTGGCCGTACCCGTTCGCGTCGTCCGTCGCTGGTAGGCCCGGCCGATTCGTACGGGCAGCGTGGCCGACAAACCCGAAAGTGAAGTCCCCGACCCTCGAACCGGGTCGCATGGTACGGGTGCTCTCGGACGCGGACGTGGCCGACGTGCTCGAACTCGAATCGCTCCTCCCCGTCGTCGCGGACGCCTTCCGGGCCGACTACCGAGACGAGGTGACCCGACCCGACCGGCCGCACTACCCGATCGGGGCCGGCCTCGACGCGGACGAGTCCGACGATCCGGGCGGCTCCGGACTCGACGCGGACGGGTCGAACGAACCGCTCGGCACGGGCCTCTGCATGCCCGCCTACGTCCACGGGAGCGCGTACGCGGCCACTAAGCTCGTCACCGTCTTCGAGGACAACCCCGATCGGGGATTGCCCACCGTCTCGGCCCGGATAGAACTCACCGACGCGCGGACGGGACGACCCGTCGCGTATCTCGCCGGGACGCGGATCACGAACGCGCGGACGGGCTGCATCGGGGGACTCGCCGCGCGCGAACTCGCCGTCGACGGATCGATCCGACTGGCGATCCTGGGTGCGGGGACGCAGGCGCGCTGGCAGGCTCGCGCCATCCGCGCCGCCGTCGGGGGCCGTCTGGAGTCGATCCGCGTCTACTCGCCGAGCGACTCCCGCGAGAAGTGCGCGGCCGAGCTGACCGAGGAACTCGACGTTCCGGCGGCCGCGGTCGGTTCCCCTCGCGAGGCGATATCCGACGCGACGGTCGTGGTGACGGCGACCACGAGCCGGGAGCCGGTCTTCCCCGGAGACGCGCTCGAGGAGGGGGCGCTCGTCATCGCGGTCGGTGCCTACACGCCGGAGATGCGAGAACTGGACGCCGACGCGATCGAGCGAGCGGCGACCGTGTTCGCCGACGTTCCGGACGAAGCGGGGGAGACCGGCGACCTCCGTCCGTTTTCCGACCTCGAACCGGTGCCCTTCGGCGCGGTGCTCGCCGGGGAGTCCGGCCGGTCCTCGGCCGACGACGTTCTGGTCCTGGCCAGCGTCGGCACGGCCGTCCTGGACGCCGCGTCGAGCGAACACGTCGTCGAACGGGCGACCGAACGGGACGCTGGCTCCGAATTCGCGCTGTGAGCGATTCCGGGCTCCGCTCTCCGGGTCGCGATTCGCACCGGACGGTTCGACGCGTCCGCGGCCGCGAGACTGAAATACCGGCCCCCGAAACGTACGGTTCGAACGGCGGGATCGATGATCAACGAGACGAGCCTACATCCGCCGGAAGAGTCGGGTCGAGCCGACACCCATCGGAGGTGTCGGCCGTGAGCGACGCGACCGGTCGCGTACTCGAACGGATCACGGACGCGTTCTTCGCCGTCGATTCGGACTGGCGGTTCACGTACGTCAATCGCCCGGCGGCTGGTCTCTTCGAGCGGCCCCGCGAGGAGCTCTCGGGGCGAGTTCTCTGGGACGTTGTCCCCGACGCCGTCGAGTGGGAATCCACGGAAGGGTTCTACCGCGCGATGCGAGACCTGGAACCAGTCACCACGGAATTCCACCACGACCGGCTCGACTCGTGGTTCGAGGCGCGGGCCCACCCCGACGAACGGGGTCTCTCGGTGTACCTGACCGAGGTGACCGACCGGAGGCGACGGGAGTCGGAGCGCCTCCAACACGCGGCCGCGGTCGAGGCGATGGACGACGGCGTCGTGACGCTCGACGACGCCTACCGCGTCGTCTCGGTCAACAGCGCCATCGTCGAACTCTTCGGCGTCGGCGCGGACGAACTCGTCGGCGACCACGTCGAGCGCGTCATCGAGGCGGCGGAGATCGCCGACGAGGACGCGGTCGCGATCGGTCGGGCGATCGACGAGGTCGGCGCCGGGAACGCCGACCAGCGGACCGTCGAGGTCCCCTACGCGGTCTCCGGGAGGAGCGAGGGCGTCGCCGAGTTACGGGTCGCGCCCGTCGAGGCGGGCGAGCCGAGCATCGCCGCCATCGTCCGGGACGTCACCGACCAGCGCGACTACGAACGCCTCGTCCACTCGCTACACGAGATCACCAGGTGGCTCCTCGAATCGTCCGATCCCGAGGAAATCTGTGCGATCGCCGTCCACGCCGGGAGCGACCTGCTGGAGTTGCCGATCAGCGGCATCTGGCTGCTGGACGACCAACAGGGCTACCTCGATCCGATCGCCGGAACCGCGGGTGCCCACGAGGAGTTCGGCGGTCTCCCGCGATTTCGACCCGGAGAAGGACTCGTGTGGGACGTCTTCGAGGCCGGCGAACCGGAGCTGTTCGACGATCTAAACGAAGTCGACGGCGTGTTCAATCCGGACACGCCGCTACGAAGCGAGATCATCGCACCGATCGGCACCTACGGCGCCCTGATGACGGGATCGTTCGACCCGAACCGGTTCGACGAGACCGATCTCGAACTGATCGCCACGCTGACGGAGAACACCCGCGCCGCGCTGGATCGAGCCGAACGAGAGCGGGTGCTTCGCGAACGGACCGACAGTCTGGAACGACAGTCGGAGCGACTCGAAGCCGTCGCAACGGTACTGTCGGAGGACCTCAAGGAAGAACTGGCCACCGTCGCCGACGCCATGGAGAACGATCGCGACGCACCGGAGAAGTGGGAATTCCCCTTCGCGAAAGACCGCGTAACGGCGACCCTCGATCGAACGGAGCGGCTGATCGACGACATCCGCGAGTACGCGCGCAACGCCACGTCCGTCGGCCAGCGCGCGCCGATCGACCTCGAGGTCGCGATCGAGGACGCCGTCGAATCCTCCCGACTCGAGCACGCGGCCGTCGTGGTCGACGACGGCGCCACGCTCCGGGCCGATCCCGATCGGTTTCGCTACCTGCTCGAGACCGTCTTCGACGACGCCGCGTCCCGTTCGACGGGGGAGGTGACGGTCCAGGTCGGAACGCTCGGACTGGAATCTCACTCGGAGGGAGCGCGCGGCTTTTTCATCCTCGACGACGCCTCGAAGAACCCGCCGTCGGCGACCGCCGCGATTCCGGACCTCTCGCTCGACCCGGAGGAATCCGGCGAGGGACTCGGCCTCGCCGTCGCCCGCGCCATCGCCGAGGCCCACGACTGGTCGGTCTCCATCGGCGTCGGCGAGAACGGCGGGACCCGGTTCGAGGTTCGCGACGTCACGACCCTCGAGTCGACCTGATTCGGTCCGAGGAGTGGACGTTGCTCCCGTCGCCTGCGTGAGGCTGAGTAGACGTAGCCGCCGATGAAAAAGCGGGTGCCCGTCCGCCGACGTCGACCGATGGCGAAAGCCGGCCCTCCGACCGGGCTCAGTCGGTGGCCGTCGGTGTTTCCCGCGTGATGTCCTGACAGAGCCGTCGATAGACGTCTCGCTCGAACAGTTCGGTCATCGTGTCGTCGACCTCGGTCCGCAACACCGCGAGGCGATCCTCGAGGGTCGCGTACTCCCGACTGGATCGAAGCTCCGCTTGCGTCTTCTGGGCGTCCAGCAACGCCTTCTTCGCCGCCAGCGAAAAGTACTGCTGGAGTTGCTCGTCGTAGGTCGAGCGCAAGAGTAACTGATCGATCACCGACAACAGGTCGTCTTTGGAGACCGGCTTGACGAGGTAGTCGTCGAAGCCCATCCCGATGATGTCGAAATCCGGTTCGACGGCCGTCACCATGGCGACCCGGCAGTCGAGACCTCGGTCACGGATCGCGTCCAGGACGGTGTCGCCGGAGAGTCCGGGCATCCGGCGGTCGAGGAGCACGACGTCGACGTGTTCGTCGATGGCGTCGAGGGCCTCGTTGCCGTCGTAGGCGGTCTCTACGCCGCAGGAGGCGTCGAGCCAGGCGGCGTAGAGGTTCGCCAGGTCGGGTTCGTCCTCGACGATCAGCACGTGGGGGGTATCCGGCATCTGGGTTCTCCTCTCTCGGTTCGTCCGATCGGTCGGGTCGCAGGACTATGAAGATATCGGGGGTCTCACGGATTCGATTCGGCCGCCCGGGCCGACCGCCTCCCAGAAATTGTACCGAGATTGAACCGGTCCGGTCGGCCGTTGGCTCTTCCGGGTCGGTGCCGCCGTCGATCTTATTCCAGCGCCGATTCGATCGTCGACCGCAGCGACGCGATCTCGCCGGCGCCGTACCGGATCCGCGCCTCGCCGACCTCGAGCGTGAGGGCTCCGTCCGTCCTCGGTTCGCCGAGCCGTTCGACCGGCGCGACGCCGTCGAACGCCTCGCGCACGGCCGACGGCTCCGTCGTCTGGACGATCGCCCGGCCCGGTGCCTCGTGGAAGCAGGCGCCGGCCGTTCCGGTCTCGCCGTCCGGGGACGGGAGCTCCACCGTCAGTCCGACGTCGTCCGTCACCATCTCCGCCAGCGCGACGGCGACGCCGCCGTGGCTCACGTCGTGGACGGCCCGCGTCGACGCGTCGCGAGCCACCGCGGCGAGGGCTTCGACCAGCGCCGCCGGCTCGGACGCGACCGCCGGGAACCGGTCGCTCCCGTCGTACCGGACCAGGTACTCGGACCCGCCGAGCGCGGGATCGCCGGAGGCGAGCTCCCGGTCGCCGACGAGAAGCACTTCCCCCTCGGCCGACGCGGGCAGGGACGGCGCGTCGACTCCGGGCCGCGTGCCGACCATCGCGACGGTCGGCGTCGGCGGGATCGGGCCGGACGCCGAGTCGTTGTACAACGAAACGTTCCCGCCGACGACCGGGACCGACAGGGCCGAACACATGTCGGCGAGCCCCTCGACGATCCCGGTGAATCCGCCGTAGACGTCCGGATTTTCCGGGTTACCGCCGTTCAGACAGTCGACGGCGGCGAGCGGTTCGGCCCCCTTCGCCGCGAGGTTCGTCGCGTTCTCGAGGGCGACGGCGCGCGCGCCCTCGTAGGGGGCGGCGTCCGTCCAGTTCGGCGCGGCGCCGGCGGAGATCGCGAGCCCGAGGTGGTCGGCGGCCGCGTCCGGACCGGCCCCGTCCCCGGCCGCCTCGGGCGTCGCCTCCCGGATCGCGAGGATCGCCGCGTCGTCGCCGGGTCCGACGGCTGTCCGGACGCCGACCTCGTGGTCGTACTGGCGGTAGACCCAGCGCTTCGAGGCGGTGTTCGGGCTGGAGACGACGGTTTCGAACGCCTCGTCGAGGTCGGGTCGCGTCTCCGGAAGGGCTCGAGTTGGCGTCTCGGGTTCGGTCGCCTCGAGGTCGTTCATCGGCGCGCCTTCGCCGAGGAAGTGGGCGTCCACGTCGACCACCGTCTCCCCCTCGAAGGTGCAGACGTAGTTGCCGTCGGTCACGTCGCCGATCACCGAACAACCGAGGTCGAAGCGTTCGGCGACCTCGCGGACGCGGTCGACGTTCTCCGGGCGGACCTCGTAGCACATCCGCTCCTGGGACTCGGCCAGCAGGATCTCAAGGCCGCTCATGTTCGGCTCTCGCTGGTGGACGCGCTCGAGCTCGATGTGTGCGCCCAGGCCGCCCTTGGCCACGAGTTCGCTCGACGCGCCGCCGAGGCCGGCCGCGCCGAGGTCGCGTGCCGACTCGACGAGGTCCTCGTCGACGAGCACTTCGTTGGCCTCGATGAGCAGTTTCTCCGCGTAGGGGTCGCCGACCTGGACCGCCGGCCGGTCCTCCGTCTCCGCGTCCTCCGCAAGGTCCTCGCTGGCGAAGCTCGCGCCGCCAAGGCCGTCACGGCCGGTGGCGTTACCGACGATCAAGAGTTTGTTGCCCGGCTCCTGGGCCTCGGCGGTCACCAGCCGGTCCGGCGTCAACAGTCCCACGCAGGCGACGTTGACCAGCGGGTTCCCCTCGTAGTCCGGGTGGAAGTCGACGCTGCCGCCGACCGTCGGCACCCCGATGCAGTTGCCGTAGTGGCTGATCCCCTCGACGACGCCCTCGAAGAGGTACTTCGAGTGGTCGGCCTCGAAGTCACCGAAGTAGAGACAGTCGGCGAGCGCGATCGGATACGCCCCCATCGAGAGCGTGTCGCGAACGATGCCGCCTACGCCGGTCGCGGCGCCGTCGAACGGATCGACGTAGGACGGGTGATTGTGACTCTCGATCCCCATCGTGACGTACACCTCGTCGGTCCTGTCGGCTGTCGGCAGTTCCACGACGGCGGCGTCGTCGCCGGGTCCGACGACGACCTGCTCGCCCTCGCTCTCGAACGCGGAAAGCAACGGTCGCGACGATCGGTAGGCGCAGTGCTCGCTCCAGAGGTTCTCGAAGAGCGCGGCCTCGGCCGGGGTGGGCTCGCGCCCGAGCTCGTCGACCACGAGCTCGCGGTCCGACTCGGGAAGACTCATTAGGTGACTGGAGCGAGGCGCGCAGTAAAGGGGTTTCTATGTGCTGAGGTGGTCGGCGTGTTCGCGAACGGTGTTCTCCGCGTTCGGGTGCCGCCGGGTTCGGTGTTTGGGCGGACGGTATTCGCCGTGCGCGGTAGACGACGCGTCGCAGCTCGAGGTGGATGACGTGGGCCATAGTGGCGCGGATGGCGTGGACTGGGCCAGGGGTGTACGATCCAGGACGGCCCGGTCCGCCCGGAGCGACCGGGCGGGCCGGACCGAGCGGCTTTTCATCAACCGCCCTAAACGTACCTGCGTGCTGACGGTCGAACTCCACGTTCACTCGGCGCTGTCCTACGACGGGCGCGATCCCGTGGACCTGATCCTCGAGCAGGCGGCCGGCGTCGGTCTCGACGCCGTCGCGATCACCGATCACGACGAGATCGACGCAAGCCTCGAGGCCGCCGAACGGGCGCCGGAGTACGGCCTCGTGGGGATTCCCGGAATCGAAATCTCGAGTAAAGCCGGCCACGTGCTCGGGATCGGTGTCGAAGAAGCCGTTCCGCCGGGGCTGTCCTACGGGGAGACCCTGGACCGGATCCGCGAACTCGGTGGCATCGCCGTCGTCCCGCACCCCTATCAGGAGTCGCGTCACGGCGTGATGGCTCGGATCACGCGCGAGGAGCTCGGGAGCGCCGACGCCATCGAGGTCTACAACTCCCGCCTGTTGACCGGGCGGGCGAACCGACAGGCAGAGCGGTTCGCCCGCGAGCGGGGGCTGCCCATGACCGCCGGGAGCGACGCCCACATCAGCGAGATGGTCGGCCAGGCCGTGACCCACGTCGACGCGACCGACCGAGAACTCGAAGCGATTCTGGATGCGATCGCCGACGGACGGACGACCGTCGACGGTAAACGGACCCCCTGGCGAATCAGCTTCCGGCAGGCCGCCGGCGGCGTGAAGCGCCGGGTACGAAACGGCGTCTCGGAGCTCTTGCGATGAGCCGGGATCGCCCGATTCGATTCGCTGCCGACGTCGGGTCGCGGTCCGCGGTGCGGGCGGCGATCGACGCCGGCGACCCGCTCCCCGGCACCGCCGGATTCGCCGGCGAACTCGACGGCCGGCTCGTCAGAGACGTCCTCGGTCGCGTGCCCCTCTACGTCGAGGGCGCCTCGATCGACGGCGACGATCTCCCCGCACTCGATCGGTGGGCGTTTTCGCCGACCGACCTCGCGGACCCGGTTTCGTTCCCTGCGGGAGCCGTCGGCCCGGCCGACGACCCGACTCGCGTCTGGACCCTTCCCGATCCGGATCCGAAGGACGATCACGCCCTCGCCCTGGATCGCCTCGAACGCGCGATCCTGTCGTCCGTGGCGACCCTTCGGACCGACGGGCTGGCGGTGGCGTTCTCGGGCGGCGTGGACTCCGCGCTGCTGGCCGCGCTGCTCGACGCGCCGCTGTACGTCGCCGGCTTCCCCGACAGCCACGACATCGCGGCGGCGCGTGCGGCCGCCGAGTCGATGGGTCGCGCGGACGACCTCCGGGTCGTCGAACTCGATCTCGACACGCTCGGGCGCGCGGTCCCGACCGTCGCCTCGGCCACCGGCAGAACCAACGCGATGGACGTCGGGATCGCCCTTCCCCTGTATCTGGCGGCCGAGGCGGCTGCAGCGGACGGCGTCGAGCGACTCGCGCTCGGGCAGGGCGCCGACGAACTCTTCGGCGGCTACGAGAAGGTCGTTCGCCTGGACCACCGGGTGGCGGCCGACACGACCCGAGGCGCGGTCCGCGAGCAGATCGCCACGCTCTCCCGCCAGCTCCCTCGCGACGTCCTGGCGATCCAGGCCGCCGGCGTGGATCCGCAAACCCCCTACCTCCACGACGACGTCGTCTCGGTCGCGCTGGCGCTCCCGACCGAGCTCTTCGTCGCCGACGGGACCAGAAAGCGAGCACTCCGTCTCCTCGCGGGCGGGTATCTCCCCGCGTCGGTCGCGAACCGAGAGAAGAAGGCGCTCCAGTACGGAAGCCGCGCCGCGAGGGAGCTCGACCGGCTCGCCAGGCGGGCCGGCTACAAGCGCCGGATGGACGATCACGTAACGAGGTACGTCGAATCGCGTCTCGAGTGAGGGCGCCGGCGGCTC
>SKPV01000252.1 GCA_007119345.1 Halovivax sp. | reverse complement strand
GGAGACCCGAACGCCCACCCGGACGCAACCCATGAACACAAAAGCGTCTCCGAAAGCACCGCTTCCCGTCCCCGACGCCGACCGCCTCGCCGAGCGGTCGCGCCGGGCGCGGATCGAGCCGATGTCCGTTCTCGCGCTCGGCGACGGCCTCTACGAGGTCGAGTCGGGCACCGACAACACCTACCTCGTCGACGCGGCCGCCGGCCGCTGCACCTGCCCCGACCACCTCTTCCGGGGCGGCCGCTGCAAGCACGTCCGCCGGGTCGCCATGGAGATCACCGAGGGACGGGTGCCCCCGCCCGGCGAGATCGCCGTCGGCTGTCACGACTGCGACGAGACGGTCTTCGTCGACGAGGACGAGCCCGGTCCGGTCTACTGTGGCGCCCACGAGCTCGCCCCCGGCGACCTCGCCCGGGATCGCGAGACCGACGCCGCGGTGACGGTCGTCGACGTCTCCGCCCTGCGAGCCGACGCCGCCCGGATTCCCGAGGCCGAAGTCACCGTCGCCGAGTACGGGACCAACGAGTCCTACGACCCGGACGTGCCCGTCGTCGGGGCGGTCTACCCCCACGCCACCGTTCGCCAGAACGGCCCCGTCCCGCGGGAGCTGAAGGTGTACCTCTTCCCGCGAACGCGGCTCGTGGCCGTCGCGGACTGAGTCCGTCTGCGGTGTCCGATCCGTCGCAGACCGAGTACGTCCGCGGTATTCGATCCTCCGCAGGCCGAGCCCGAACGCGATGTCGCATCCGTCGCAGACGGCATTCACCCTCGGTATCGGGTTCGGCCCGACCGACCGCACGGCGGATCCGCCCCGGTCGGCACCGGCCCGCCGTCGAGAAACGCCCGGAAACGTGCGACGTGTTGACGAACCGCCCATTTATCGCGATTCGCGCCGAACGGCCGCCATGGACGACGGGATCGACTTCGGCCGGTTCGAGGAGGGCCGGCACGTCAACTACTGGGACCTCGACCCGACGATCCGGCGCGAGCTCCGGCGGATCTACGCCGACGACGAGTACGACTGGGCCGAGCCGCGGCTCCGCTCGTTCGGCGAGCTGATCGGCCACACCGTCGCGGACAACGCCGATCTGGTCGACGATCGCGGCCCCGCCCTGGAACCGTACGACCGCCGCGGCGAGGTACAGAACTTCGTCCGCTACCCGCCCGAGCAGCTCGCGAACGAGGAGCTGGTCTACGAGCGCGGCATCGTCGCCGACGCGTTCGAGGCGCCGCCCGACCGCGACGAACCGATGCCCCTCGCACACTACCTCGGGATGCTGTACCTGCTGTGTTATGCCGACGGCGGCTTCGGCTGTCCGGTCGCGATGACCGCGGGCGCGGCCCTCGTCCTCGAGAAGTTCGACGACGGCGACCTCGACGACTACTACCGGGGACTCGTCGCCCGGGAGTACGACGACGTCCTGGAGGGGGCGATGTTCCTCACCGAGGAGCAGGGCGGCAGCGACGTCGGCGCGACGGAGACGACCGCCGAGTACGACGAGGAGGCGGGTTGCTGGCGACTCACCGGCGAGAAGTGGTTCTGCTCCAACGTCGACGCCGAGGGGACGCTCGCGCTCGCTCGCACGCCCGACGCTCCCGAGGGGACCGACGGCCTCTCGATGTTTCTGGTCCCCCACGTCGATCCCGACGAGCACGACGGCGCGCTGACGAAGGGTGACCGGCGGGAGCGCTCGGCCGCCGCGGGCGTCGGTCCGCTGGCCCCCGACGAGGTGAACGACCAGCTGTACCGCCGGCTGAAGGACAAGCTGGGGACGATCGCGGTCCCGACCGGCGAGGTCGAACTCGACGGGGCGAAGGCGTTCCTCGTCGGCGAGGAGCGACGCGGCTTCAAGCAGATGGCCGAGATGCTCAACCTCGAGCGCCTCTCGAACGCCGCGGCCTCCTGCGGGATCATGGGCCGGGCACTCCTCGAGAGCCGGATCCACGCCGCCAACCGCGAGGCGTTCGGGTCGACGATCGACGAGTACCCGCTGATGCGCGAGGACCTGGTCGACATGACCGTCGACCACGAGGCGGCGACGGCGTTCACGTTCGAAGCGGCGCGGCTGTTTTCGGAGCGCGAGCGAGTAGAACGCGCGGCGCGGGGGGACGCCCGCTCGGGGGACGCCGATCCCGGAGCCGCCGACGAGGCCTACCGCCTGATGCGCGTCCTCATCCCCATCGCCAAGCTCCGGACGGGCCGGATGGCGGTCGACGCGGCCTCCTACGCCATGGAGATCCAGGGCGGCAACGGCTACGTGAACGACTTCGTCACCCACCGCCTCCTGCGCGACGCCCAGGTGCTGCCGATCTGGGAGGGAACGGAGAACATCCTCTCGCTGGACGTGCTGCGGGCGCTGGCCCGGGAGGCCGCCCACGAACCCCTGCTCGAGACGATCGACGAGCGCCTCGAAGCGGTCGACCATCCCGCGCTCGCCGACGCCGCCGAGACGACCCGCGAGGTGTCCGTCGAACTCTCGACGGCCCTCGGTACCCTCGCCGGCGCGGACGACGACTACGCCCAGCTCTCGGCCAAGCGCTTCGCCCACTTCGTCTTCGACGTCTTCACCGCCGCGTTGCTGCTCGAGGAGGCCCAGGCCGACGTCGACGGGGAGGGACCGACCGGAGCGTCAGACGGCCGCACCGCGCTCGTCGCCCGCCGCTTCGTCGACCGCCACCTGCGCGAGCGCGAGGCCCGCGGGATCGCGAGCGAGGACCGCTTCCCGATCGAGCGCTTCGACGCCGTCGTCCGCTTCGCGGCCGTCGAACCCGACGCACTCGAGGCGCCGCGGGCGGCCGGCGACTGACCGGCGCACCGCCCTGCCGCTCGAACGGCACCGCCCTGCCGCTCGAACG
>SKPV01000243.1 GCA_007119345.1 Halovivax sp. | reverse complement strand
TCGCCACGCGAATCCCGGACCGCCGGCCCCGCGCCGACCCGAGAGCCCGTTCACGCCACCGGCGAAATCCGCTGCCGATCGGCCGCGTCGACGGGTAACGGAGCGTTACGCGAACTCATTCAAGTTTCGCGCGTTCATCGCCGTGGACACCGCGACTACCGTCGAGTAATATAGAATTACCGACAATCTTCGAAACCAAAATATCTGACCAACAAGCCTTTACCCGGTCGGTATCTGCGGTACTGGTGATGAACCGCCGAACGTATCTGGGTGCGGCCGGGTGTGCGGGACTGGCCGGACTCGCGGGATGCATCGGACTGCTCGGGCTCGACGAGCACGTCGCGAATCCGATCGGCGTCGACGAAAACGTGCGGGCGGAGACGGAGTACCGCCAGACCGGAATCGACGACCTGGTGATCGAGGAGACCGTCGACATGCGGTTGTGGTCCGAGACGATCTCGGTCACGAACTACATCGTCGAACACGAAAAGCGGGTGGGAATCGAGCCGCTGATCGACGAGCGGGCCGCGGTTTTCGTCACGCTCTCGACACCCCAGATCTCCGTGGTCGGCCAGCAGGTCAATCCCGTCGAGGACATGGAGACCGCCGAACTCGTCGAGCTCGTCGCCGACAATTACGAGGACATCGGCTCGCCGAGTCACGCGGACGACGCCGAGATAACGATCCTCGACCAGGACGTGATCACCTCGACGTTCGTCGCCGACGCCACCTTCGTCGGCGGGCACGACGTCGAGGTCAACCTCCACGTCACGGAGGCCATCGAGACCGACGAGGACCTCGTCGTCGCCATCGGCGTCTATCCGAGGGAGCTGGAGTCCGAAGAGCGAGCGAACGTCGAAGCGCTGATGAGCGCCATCGACCCGGAGATCGACGTTCGGGGCGAGGGTGGGGACGACGGCGGAAGCGACGACGGCGGGGATGGTGACGGAAACGGCGACGGTGGAGGCGACGATGACGGCGGAAACGGCGACGGTGGAGGCGACGACGGCGACGGTGGAGGCGACGATGACGACGGAGACGACGATGACGACGGAGACGACGATGACGACGGGATCGGCGTCGATCTGAACCTCTAGCGAGTCGACGCGCCCGTCCGCCGATCCTCGAGCACCGATTCGACGTACTTGGCGAGCACGTCGACCTCGAGGTGGACCGGATCGCCGGGCGACTTCTCCGAGAGCGACGTCAGCTCGTACGTGGTCGGCACGATCGCCACCCTCACTCGATCCTCGTCCAGCCCCGCGACGGTGAGGCTGATCCCGTCCAGCGTGATCGACCCTTTCTCGACGACGTAGCGGGCGTAGCCCGGGGGTATTTCGAACTCGAAGTACCAGTCCTCGTCCACGGACTCGATCGCCTCGACCGTGGCAACGGCGTCGACGTGGCCCTGGACGACGTGGCCGTCGAAGCGGCCGTCGGCCGGCATCGCCCGCTCCAGGTTGACCGGATCGCCCGCCTCGAGTTCGCCGAGGTAGGTGCGCTCGAGCGTCTCGGTCGCGAGGAAGGTCTCGAACCACGCGTCGCGTTCGTACCGTTCGACCGTGAGACAGACGCCGCTGACGCTGATGCTCGCGCCGTGGGCGAGGTCCCCGGCGACCTCGTCGGCCCCGATCCGTAGCCGAAGGCCGTCGGGCGTCTCCACGCGCGCCAGCACCTCGCCGGTCTCCTCGACGATTCCGGTGAACATGCGCGGAGGTGGCCACCGCCGACCCATAACGGTTCCGAAACTGACACGCGTTCCACATTCGTTACGATAGGGCGGCGAACTTTTGGGGGCCGCCCGCCAACGGTCCCTCGATGGGTGGGATCGTAGACACGATCAAGCTGGCCGGCGTGCTGGTGTTCGCGATTCCGGCCGCGATGGCCGGGATGGCGTTTCTCAGCGAGGGAAACGTCGCCCTCGGCGGCGGCCTGCTCGGCCTGGCGGTCGGCCTGGTGGCGCTCAAGCGCGTGTTGACGTTGCCGACGGACGTGCCGGCGCTGCTCGCCAAGCGAGTCGGCGCCGCCGTCGCGACGGATCCCGAGGACGGGGACGAGTGATCCGACCGACGACGCCACCGCACCGGTTCTCAGGGCGTCGCGACCGCGCTCGGATCGAGCGCGCGGCTCGGTCGCGAGAGCCACCGCGCGTCCCCGTCCCGTCGCACCAGCAGGTCGCCGAGCTCGACCGCGGCCCCGTCCTCGCGCTCGGCGCGCGCCCGCAGCGCGAGGACGGCCCCCTCCTCGATGTCGTGATCGCCGCGGCGCGGCCGCTCGCGCGCCTCGAGCCCGACTCCGTAGACCGATCCCGACGCTCCCCGACCGAAGCCGAAGGAACGCACTTCCGCCTCGAGTTCCGTCTCGACGGCATCCACGGTCGCCCCGCCCGCGGCGAGCATCGTCTTCGCCGAGCGCAGCGCGCTCTCGACGGCGACGTGCGCCCGCCGCTCCCAGCCGCCGTCGGTGCCGGGGACGAGCGTCCTGACGAGTCCGGCCCGGTACTCCGACGGCTCGCGGGGCGCCAGTTCGAGGACGAGGGGCTCGCCGGAACGGAGCGGCTCGTCCGGTCCCGTCGCGCCGTCGCCGTTCGCCGACGGGCGGGGTTCGGCCGGGGAGCGTTCGTCCGACGATGAGCGGGTATCGGCCGGGGAGCGTTCGTTCGACGACGGGCGGGGTTCGGTCGGGGAGCCCGGGGCGGGCGAGCCGACGGTCTCGACCCGCGTGGATCCGGCCGGGACGGCGCCCGACTCGACGACCGCCACGTCGGCGAGCCGTCGGAGGCGCTCGGCCGTCAGGGGCGCGCCGTCCCGGCGGAGGCGACCGTCCTCGACCGTCGCGCCCGCCAGCACCGACGCGGCTCGATCGAGGCCCGCGCTCGCGGCC
>SKPV01000055.1 GCA_007119345.1 Halovivax sp. | reverse complement strand
GATGCCGGTGGGATCGGACGAATGCGCTTCCCCGCTGGTTCGGCCTTTGGCGCAGTGACGGAAATCGGCACCTCCAAAATGCATCGGTTGCCGGGCGCTGTCCGGGCGACCAATCGACGTCCGACAGCCCCGGTTCGACGCCGGAACCCGCCTGACCGCCGTGTAAAATCCACCGAACTCCCGGAGTCGCGTTCCACCGAACTCCCGGAGTTGTCTCCGGAGCCGTCGGCACATTCCGGGACCCGTTTTACACGGACGTTCGGCGTACGGATCGGTGATGGCGCTGAAATCGATCGATCACGTGAACGAGGACGACCGCATGGCGGAGTGCATCGACAACTGCTTCGAGGCCGCCCAGGTCTGCGAGTGGTGCGCCGACGAGTGCGTCGGGATGGGCGACGAGGAGATGGCCCGCTGCATCCGGCTCTGTCGGGACGTGGCCGACGTCGCAACCCTGCACGCCCGCTTCATGGCACGCAACTCGGGCTATCACGCGGACCTCGCCGCGACCTGTGCGGACCTGTGTGAGGAGTGCGCCAACGTTTGCGCGAAGTTCGACCACGACCACTGCCAGGCCTGCGTCGACGTCCTGCGCGAATGCTCGAACTCCTGTCGGGACATGGCCTCGGCGTGAGCGGGTGGCGATCGTCGCGAACGAGCGGATGGCATCGACGTGAGCGAGGTTCGACCCGGCGCTGGGCGACGCCCGCACGAAGGTATTTGTCGTTTCCGGTCGTCGGCCGTGTCGTGACGGACGCGTCGCTGTCGCTTCGGCCCGCAAGCCACGACGATGACATAGCACGCGTGGAGGCGCTACTGGGGGCGAACGACCTCCCGTCGGCGGACGTGCGCGCGGGGCCGGCTCGCTTCTTCCTCGCCTCGGTCGGCGGCGAAACGATCGGGTGCGGCGGTCTCGAGCGCTACGGTTCGGACGGGCTCCTCCGATCGATCGTCGTCGAACGGTCGTCCCGGGGGAACGGATACGGCGGCGCGATCGTCGACGCGCTGGAAGCCGAGGCGTCTCGGACGGAGATCGAAACGCTGTACCTGCTGACCACGACGGCGGCGGACTTCTTCGCCGAC
Organism: Halovivax sp.; assembly: GCA_007119345.1. GTDB lineage: Archaea > Halobacteriota > Halobacteria > Halobacteriales > Natrialbaceae > Halovivax. The sequence continues at coordinate 9,830 of SKPV01000055.1, read as the reverse complement.
CGCGGTTACGTGACCATCGAGCGAGCTGACGTTCCGCGAGCCATCGGGGAGACCGACCAGTTCGCCGAGTTCTGCCCCTCCTCGGCCGTCTGCATGCGGACGTCCACGGCGGACGTTGATCGAGGACTGTGACCGTCACGATACGGTGTCACCGGTCACGGACCGACCGACTGGAGCCGGTCCCGGGTGTCGGCCCGAACACCGATGACGGTCTCTTCGAACACTGTTCCTTTCCCACACTTTCCAGTAGGTATATATGGTCGAAACTCCTCTGTTAGATCGGCAACCGCGATCCCCCACCGGTCGTCAGGAACGCGCGAGAGCGGTCGGGGGTGGATCGCGCGGGACGTGGCGATGGAGGCGCGTCGGTCGTCCGCCGCGGCCGCATCGCGACGACGGCGTTCGAACCGCGCGCAAACCGGACGCCCCTAGGGGAATTCCCCCACGTCAACGAAACCGACATGATACGAAACGGGCGACACGTACGCCGCTCGCGGCGGTGTTCGCTAGGGTGGTCTCGTGAGTGACGGGAATCTGAACGGGGAGGGTGACGGATCGACGACCGCGATGGCCGATCCGTCGGAGCTGGCCGACCTCGAGCCGAGCGAGTGGCCCGCCCTCGACCCGGCGGCGTTACGGGAGCTCGAGGACGGCGGGTTCGACGTGAGGGCGGTCCCGGACGAGGCGTTGCCGACCGCCGAGCGGTGTCCGCAGTGTCACTGGCCGGTGTTTCAGGTGACGGTCGTGGGCCCGGGCGTTCGGATCTTCGGGCCGTGTGACTGTCGGCACTGACGCGGCCGCCGGCGGCGATCGTCCACACCCGGGTCGGCCGAGACGGATCATTTTCCCGCGTCGACCGGGACGGACTATTTTCCTACGACGGCCGCGACCTCCTCGGGAACCGGCGTCGGCGCGAGTAACGCTTCGAGGACGTCTTCGGGACGCGTCTCCGCGAGGATCGCCGGCACGTCGAGCGGGCCCCCGAAGCCCTCGTCGTCGGGGAGCAGCGCCCGTCTGGCGGCCCGTAGATCGCCTCTCCCGTCGAAGTAGTGGGTCAGGAGGTTCGCGAACTCCCACGCCGACCGCGCGTCGTCGAACGCGATGACGATCTCCCACGCGCTGGAGGCCGTCCAGACGCCGACGACGAACGCCGACGCGGTATCCGGCGTGAGCCGGACGCTACTGCTCACCGCCACGCGACCGTCGTCCGCCACGACCGCCGGCTCGACGAAGATCGCGTTCTCCCCGGACCGATAGCCGTCCGCGACGTCCTCCCAGTCCGGATGCGGTGAGACCATACAGGGACACTCTCTGCGAACTGAAATATGAACGTTCCGAATACGTTGAACGATCTCATTGGCGGCGATTTTCCGTCGGTGGAGGGCGCCGTCGTCCTGGACCGGCGGATCCGGCTCGTCGCCGGACGCGTCCGGTTCGAAGCGATCGGCCGCCGGTTGGAGCCGGAAGTCCCCCTCGCGGTCGACGTAAACCATGCAGGCGGCGCCTCCCGGTCGCCGGCCTCCTCAAGGGGCGGCCGGTCGTAGACGTCGCGATTCGCCGCGAGGCTCCGGTACCCAGATCCGATCGCCGCGTCCACGTCCGCGCCGGCCCCGCGGCGATCGGGGGCCGGCTCATCGGGCGATCGTCCGGACGATACGGCGCGGATCCCCCTTGACCGCACGCCCGGCGAATCGTATCCCGGGCGGTCACCCGCCGCCGTTCGTCGAGAGATCGAGCGCGGGGAGGTCGTCCGCCGGCTCGAAGCCGAAGACGTCGGCGTAGAACGCGAGTTCCGACTCGAGGGCGCGCGCTCGCGACGCCGCGCGCCGGAAGCCGTGCTGTTCGTCCTCGAAGACCAGGAGCGAGTGCGGGACATCGCTCGCCTCGAGGGCGCCGGCCATCGCCTCCGCCTGCGAGAGCGGGACCACCGGATCGTCCTCGCCTTGCAACAGGAGAACGGGCGCGTCGATGTCGTCGGCGTGCTCGACGGGCGATCGCTCGCGGTAGACGTCTGCCGGTTCCGGGTACGGTCCGACGAGTCGATCGAGGTACCGCGACTCGAACTTGTGGGTCAGCTCCGCCAGCCGGCCGAGGTCGGCGACGCCGTAGTAGCTGGCGCCGGCGTCGACGTCGTCGTGGAACGAAAGCGCCGACAACACCACGAAGCCGCCGGCGCTGCCCCCGCGGACGGCCAGGCGATCGGGATCGGTTCGTCCCGCCTCGGCCAGATGGCGGGCGGCGTCGATCGTATCCTCGACGTCGCGGATCCCCCACTCGCCGTACAGCGCCTCCCGGAACGCGCGACCGTACCCCGTCGAGCCCCGGTAGTTCACGTCCGCGACCGCGAACCCGCGGGAGGTGAAGTACTGCACGGCGAGGTCGAGTTCCGGGGAGGTCGCGCCGGTCGGGCCGCCGTGGGCGAAGACCACCAGCGGCGGTCGCTCCTGTGCCGGCGGTTCCACGTCGGGATTCGTCGGCGCGTAGACGTAGGCGTGGGCCGCCTCCCCGTCGCGGGTCTCGTAGGTGACGTGCGCCGGCGTCAAGAGGAAGGCCTCGTCGATCTCGAGCGTCGTGCTCCGGCGGACCGTCTCCGGCTCGGACCCGGGCGTCACTCGGACGATCCGCGTCGGGGTCCGGGGTCCGCCAGCCGGGAAGACGATCGAATCGCCGTCCGAGCGGAGGTACGGGGAGAACGTTTCGAACGGGAGGTCGACGGCCGTCCGCTTCTCGCCGGAACGCAGTTCGACGCGTTGGCCGTCCACCTCGCCGACGATCGCGGCGATCCGTCCGTCGTCGAGGAAGGCGTACGTCGACATGCCGAACAACCACTGGGGCGCGCCGTAGGAGGCCTCACGCTCGACCACCGGAACGGGATCGCCGGTCGACTCCGCGTCGCCGCCCGGTACGGAGTCGCCGCCCGGCGCGGAGGCGCCGTCCCGCGCGGAGGCGCTCCCCGGAGCGGCTTCACCGTCCGGTGTGGAGTCGCCGTCCGGTTCCGTGCCCGTGCCATCCCTCTCGAGGGGCACGCGGTAGATGTTCCACCACCCGGTCCGATCGGAGACGGCGTGGAGCTCCCCGTCGGGCGACCAGGCGGGCTGGAAGACGGCCTCGGCCGGACCGCCGAGCACCACTCGCTCGTCGGCGAGGGTCCCGTCGTCGGTCACGGTCGCGACGTGCAGCTCCGTGCCGTCCCAGGGCATCCGCGGGTGGTCCCACGTCAGCCAGGCGAGTCGATCCCCGTCGGGCGAGAGGCGGGGCGCGGCGTAGAAGTCGTGGCCCGACGCGATCACCGTCGGTTCGTCGCTGCCGTCCGCCGCGAGGCGAACGAGTTCGTTCGTTGGTTCGTCGGTGCCGCCCGCTCGCTCGTTCGCGCCGTCAGCCTCTTCGCTCGTGCCGTCAGTCCCCTCACTCTTGCCGGCAGTCCCCTCGTTCGCGGCGTCTACCTCCTCGCTCGTGCTGCCAGTCCCCTCGCTCGCCGAGTCGTGGTTCTCCCGGACGCAGTAGAGCGATTCGCCGTCCGGACTCACCGCGAAGTCGGCGTACCGAAGCCCGCGATCGGTCGCCGGCTCCGGCGTGACCGGCTCCGGGTCCCCGTCGTCGCCGACCAGGCGGTAGACGCGCTGGTCGTCGAATCTCGAGTAGAAGACGACGCCGTCTCGTACGGCGAAATCGCCGCCGCCGTACTCGTGGACGAGCGTGCGGACGTCGACGTCCTCGGGGGTCACGTCCGCGGTCGCGTCGCCGTCGGCGCGGACGACGACCCCGCGGCCGCCCTCCTCCGGACGCAGTTCGCGCCAGTAGACCGTCTCGCCGTCCAGCGCGAGGTGCCCGAAGCTCTTGCTGTCGCTCGCGACCATCTCGGCGGTGATCGGCGACGGCCAGGTCCCGTAGGGCGCCGTCGGATCGGATTCGTCGGTCATCGGTTTTCCTCGGCGGCGAAACGGGGCGTCGCCTCTTAGGTGTACGCGGCGGGCGCGCAGCAGACGGGGGTGCCGTCGGCGCCGGTCGGGCGAGCGACCGGGCTCGCCTAGTCGATCGGGGGTTGCGTGCACGTCGTGCCGGCCTCGGCCTCGGTCGTCCGCCGATCTCTGGCTCGGTCGTCCGCCGGCCTCAGGCCCGGTCGTCCGCCGGCGGCTCGTACGGCCTGCTGGTGCCGTCGTCCGGGTATCGCCGGAGGTACTTCGCGAACAGGTCCGCGATGCGGGTGTAGGCGTCGACGACGGTGTCGAGCCGGCCGAACCCGTGGGGCTCGCCGTCGTAGCGCCGGAACTCGTGGCGGACGTCGTGGGTCTCCAGTTCCGCCACCAGCTGTTCGGACTGACTGATCGGCACGCGGTCGTCCTCCTCGCCGTGGAGCACCAGGAGCGGATCCTCGATGTCGGGGACCGTCCGGATCGGGCTCGCCTCCCGGTAGTTCTCGAGGTCCTCGACGAGGTCGCCCAGTTCCCGTTTCATCAGCTGCCAGCCCACGTCGTCGGTGTCGTCGACGAACGTCTCGTAGTCGTAGACGCCGTACAGGGCCGCGCCGCAGCGGAACCGGTCGGCGGTCCCGAGCGCGTTGACGGTCATCAGCCCGCCGCCCGATCCGCCGAAGATCCCGACGCGGTCGCCGTCGATCGCGTCGTAGCGCGCCGCCGCGGCGTCGGCGGCCGCGATCACGTCCTCGAGGTCGCCGCCGCCCCAGTCGTCGTCGTTCGCCATCCGGAACGCGCGGCCGAAGCCGTCGGACCCGCGGTAGTTCGGCCGGACGACCGCGTAGCCGAGGGCCGCGAAGTACGCGGCTCGGTAGTCAAAGTCGAACCCGTCGTAGGTCGTCGGACCGCCGTGGGGATTGACTATCAGGGGGAGGGAGTCCGGATCGGCGTCTCCGTCCGGAAGGTGGATCATCGCGTGAATTTCCAGGCCGCCGGAGTCGTACGTGAACGCCTCGGGTTCGGGGAGCCGATCGGTCAGCCCCGCGGTCGTCGATGGCGTGAGACGCACGCCCGACTCGGCGTCGACGACCGCGGGGGGCTCGGTCGGCGCGTCCCGAACCGCGAGGAGGCGGTCGCCGTGGACGTCCCATCGCGGCCCGCCGTGGACGGCGTCGTCGGTCGCGACCTCCCGCGGGGTCGTCTCGCCCTCGACCGCGGGGCCGTCGACGACCACCTCGTGGACGCCCGCCCGACCGTCGCGCGTCACCGTCACCGCGAGGCGGTCGCCGTCGGCGTCCCAGCGGGGGTCGGCCACCTCGGCGTCGTCGACGGCGTAGAGCCGGACGGGGTCCCCGCCCGGATCGTCGGCGTCGAGCGCGTAGATGGCGTCGAAGCCGGTGCCGTCGTGGACGACCGCCAGTTCGCCCTCGGTTCCGGGTCGCGGACGCGGACAGGCGGCGCGGACGCACTCCTCGGCGAAGAGCGTCTCGACGTCGCCCTCGGCGTCGACGCGGACGACGCTCGCCTGGAAATCGAAGAAGTGGCGGTGGATCGAGCGCGCGGCGACGACCGCGTCGCCGTCCCACCGGGGGTCCCCGTAGAGAAACTCGTCGTCGGCCCGCACGTCGACGCCGGTGCCGTCCGGTTCGACGACCGCGAGGCTCGCCCGCGAGAACTGGTCGGTGACGACCGCGATGCCCGGCTCGCCCCACGCGAGGCCGGCGATCCCGCCGTCCCAGTCGGTCAGCACGTCGACCGACCCGGCCCGGACGTCGACGGTCGCGAGCTCGCACTCGCCGGTGACGACCGCGATCCGATCGCCGTCGGGGCTCCAGTCGAGCCACTGGGCGTCGGTTCGTCCGTACCGCATCGCGATCACGCCCTCGCTGGTGAGCCGCCGATCGTCGCCGTCGTCGAGCACCCACAGATCCGTCCGGTCCTCGCGGTTTTTCACGTAAGCGATCCGTCCGTTCGGACCCGGCGAGGCCTGGACCACCCCGTCGACCGTCGCGAGGTCGGCCAGCAGGCCGTCGAGACCCGTGTCACGTACGTCGCGTCGATACACGTTCCAGCGATTGGCCGCGGGGGTGCATGAGTGTTCGCTCGGGAACCACTCCGGCTATCGCTCCTCGCGTACGTTCGTCGCGAAAACGAACCAACCATGCAACAGGACGAACTCGAACCAATCGCACCGGACGACGCCTCCGAACTGTATCTCGACACGGTATCGAGCGCCGCTTCCTGAACTCGGTATCGACGTTCCGTCGCACCGATACGAGGGAGACGCATCAAAATTCTGTCTGTTGGGAACGATACAGGGCGCAGCGACAAATAGCTACCCGACGCCCGAGTCGAACAAACCCCTTGCCGACGGGTGATTTATGTGGGGAGCGTGTGATTTACACGGACATGGTTTGGGTTGACATGCCTCACCGACTGTTGTCTCGGCGCAAATACGAACAGGGTAGTCGATCATGAGCGGCGCCGAGGCGAAAACGATCGCCTTCTTCCCGGAGGCGGCCTACGGCCCGGCGCTCAATTCGGTCGGGATCGCTCAGGAGTGTCGGAACCGCGGACACGATCCCGTCTTCTTCACCGATCCCTCGATGGCGGAGGTGTTCGAGGAATGGGGCTTCGACACCCACGAGGTGAATCTGGCCGATCCGTCGCTGACGGCCGAGGAGAAGGCCAAGTACTGGGACGACTTCATCAATACGCACATCCCGAACTTCGACAAGGACCCCGCCGACCAGCTCGACAACTACATCGTCGAGTGTTGGGAAGCGATCGTCGACACCGCGATGTGGGCCGAGAAGGATCTACCGGACGTCATCGACGAGGTCGACCCGGATCTGATCTGCGTCGACAACGTGGTCTGCTTCCCGGCGATCGTTCGATCCGACGTCCCCTGGGTGCGAATCACGTCCTGTTCGGAAAACGAGATTCCGGATCCGAACATCCCGCCGTACCTGTCGGGATGTCGGGCGGACGACAGGGCGGGCCACGACGAATTCGAACGGCGGTACCGAGCGGTTATCGAACCGGTCCACGAGGAGTTCAACGAGTTCCTCGCGGACCACGGCGTCGACCCCTACCCGCGAGGGCTGTTCTTCGAACCCTCTCCGTACCTGAACCTGCTGAAGTATCCGGAACGGTTGCGGTGGGAGCGGTGGAACGAGCTGGATCCCGGTCGGTTCCGGTACCTCAACGGCTGCGTCCGCGAGGATGACGAGACCTACGAGGTGCCCGACGTCGGCGATCCGGACGATCCGCTGGTCTACCTGAGTTTCGGTAGCCTGGGCGCGGGCGATACCGACCTGCTGAAACGGCTAATCGGGTTCTTCGAGGGCCGATCGTACCGCGCGCTGATCAACGTCGGCGAGTACATCGGGGAGTACGACGACGGCGAGATTCCGGCGAACGTGGAGATCGACAGCTGGTTCCCCCAGCAGTCGGTCGTCGATCAGGCGGACATCGTCATCCACCACGGCGGAAACAACACGTTCAACGAGTGTCTCTACTACGGGACGCCGGCCCTCGTCATGCCCTACGTGTGGGACGGCCAGGACAACGCGACCCGCCTCGACGAGACCGACCACGGCATCAAACTGCACCGCTCGGACTGGACGCCCGACGAACTCGCCGCCGCGATCGATACCTGTCTCACCGACGACGAGATCCGATCGAACGTGGCGACGACGTCGGCGGACATGCAGGAAACGGACGGAAAGACGAAAGCGGCGAGACTCCTAGAGGAACTCCTCGAGAGCCATGCCTGACGACGATCCGGAACCGGCCGAGCCGACCGACCGCGCCGAGCCGACCGACCGCGCCGAGTCGACGGCCCCGACCGCGAGCGTCCTGCGGGACCCCACCGCGATCGAGGACCTCGACGACTGGGGTCCGATACCGGACACGATCGAGGGGGACTCCCACACCGCGGGGACGATCCTTCACGAGGGGCCTGACGGCGAGTCCGAGTGCGGCATCTGGACCTGCACGCCCGGCTACTGGAAGTGTACGGTCGAGCGCGACGAGTTCTGTCACTTCCTCGAAGGAACGGCGACCTACACCCACGAGAACGGAACCGTGATCGAGGTGGAACCCGGAACCGTCGCGTTCTTCCCCGACGGCTGGACGGGAACCTGCCGCGTTCACGAAACGGTGCGGAAGGTCTACATGTGCCGATAGGGATGAACGAACGCACCAGTACGCCGAGTGGGGTCGGTCGATCGCTCTCCAGCCGATCGCAGCTCGACCGTGGAGGAATCCGATCGCGATGAGCGAGTTCGATCCGTTCGGCCGTCAGGTCTTCGACGGCGGCGCGTATCGCGTCAGCGAGTCGGCCGAGTCGATGGCCGTGATCGACCCCGCGACGGAGCAGACGGTGGGCGACGTCGCCGTCTGCGGCGAGACCGAGGTGGCCGCGGTCACGGACCGCGCTGGCGCGGCGCAGGCGGAGTGGGCGCAACTGGCCCCGCTGGCGCGCGCGTCGCACCTCCACGACGTCGCCGATTCGATCGAATCGGCGGGGTTCGAAGACGCCGCCGAGTTGATGACTCGCGAACACGGGAAGCCCTACCCGGACTCGGAAGGCGAACTCGCGAACGTCGCCGGCGTCTTCCGGTACTACGCCGAGTTGGCCCGCGACGACCAGGGGACCGTCCCCGGCACCACGCAGCCGGAATCGTTCCAGTTCAGCCGGTACTTCCCCTACGGTGTGACCGTCCATATCGTGCCGTCGAACTTCCCGGTCTTGCTCACCGCCTGGACGGTCGCCGCCTCGCTGGCCGCCGGGAACGCCGCGATCGTCAAACCGTCGGAGGAGACACCGCTGTCGACGCTGCGGTTCGTGGACCACTTCCGCGGGCTGCCGTCCGGTCTCGTCTCGTGTCTCACCGGTCGGGGCGAGACGGCGCAGGCGCTGATCCGGTCCCCCAAAATCGACGCCGTCGCGTTCACCGGCGGTGTCGAGACTGGCCGCAAGGTCAGCACGGCCTGTGCCGATCAGTTGATGCCCTGCGTCATCGAGGCCGGCGGCAACGATCCGATGATCGTTTCGGAGAACGCCCCGCTGGAGGTCGCGACCGTCGGCTCGACGACCGCGGCGTTTCATCTCTCCGGACAGGTGTGTACGTCGTCGGAGCGGTTCTACGTCCACGAAGCCGTCCACGACGCGTTCGTCGACGGCCTCGTCGAGATGGCCCGCGAACTTCGCGTCGGTAACGGCCTCGAACGGAGCGAGATCGGGCCGCTCGTCACCGAGGAGGCTCGCGATCGCGTGACTCGGCTGGTCGACGACGCGGTCGAGAAGGGGGCGACCGTCGCCTGCGGCGGCCGCGTTCCACCCGAGCAGGTGACCGGCTGGTTCTACGAGCCGACCGTGCTGACCGACGTGACGCCGGAGATGGACGTCGTCCGCGAGGAAGCGTTCGGCCCCATCGCCCCCGTCCGTTCCGTCGAGAGCTTCGACGAGGCGTTGACCGAGGCGAACCGATCGGAGTTCGGCCTCGGCGCGTCGGTGTTCACCACCGACCTCGAGGAGGCCATGCGCGCGTACGAGACGCTCGAAGCCGGGATGGTCTGGATCAACAACCCGATGATCGACAACGACGCCATCCCCTTCGGCGGCTGGCACAACTCGGGGATCGGCCGCGAACTCGGCCGCGAGGGGCTGAACGCGTTCCGGCAGACGAAGATGGGGGTTATCGACTGGGATCCCACCGTCCAGGACTGGTGGTATCCCTATCCGGAGGGGTGGTTCTACAACACCGAGAGCCGGCGGTTCTAGGCGGTTCCCTCGATCGTCGCGTCAGCGACGTTCCAGTACACGTCGTATCCTCGATCAGTCGAATAACGCTACGATAGTCCCTGGCGCGCTCGATGACTGCGACTCGCTCCTGCGCCGCTTCGGTG
>SKPV01000036.1 GCA_007119345.1 Halovivax sp. | reverse complement strand
TGAGCTCGTCGGTGGCTCGCCGGCCGCCCTCTTTGAGCAGACCGACGATGCTCCGCGGGGCGTCCTGGAGGTCGGCGATCGTCTCGTCGACGACGTAGATCGCGTGGACGGTGGCGCCGGCCAGCTCCGCGATCGAGAGCGCGTGTTCGGCCGCACGGTCCGCGAACTCGCTGCCGTCGGTCGGGATCACCACGTCGTCGATCGCGAGTCGGAGGTCCGCCGGGACCGTACGGTCGTCGTTCGAACTGACGGAGAGGACGGGCACGTCCGATAGCATGAGCACGCGCTCGGTCGTGCTGCCCAGTCGCACTCGGTCGGCCCCTCGGCGGCCGTGGGTTCCCATGACGATCAGGTCGACGTCGTGCTCGCGAGCGTACTCGCGGATCGTGCGGTGGGGCTCGCCGTCGGCGACCGCCTCGACGGCGTCGACGCCGCGATCGGCGGCGCGTTCCCCGACCGCCGCCGTGGCCGCACGTGCGCGCTGTTCGACGAACTCGCGCAGGTCGTCGCGCTGTTTTGGGTCGAGGTCTGCGGGATCGGTTGGGAATTCGAGAACGTGCAAGACGTGAACGGTGGCGTCGAACGCGTCCGCGAGCGAGAACGCCCGGGCGGCTGCGGCCTCGGCGCCGTCGCTTCCGTTGACGGGAAGGAGGATCGTGTCGTACATCGAGTTCCCGGACGGTACGCCGGCGACCGGGATAAAAGGGGCGAATCGATCGGATTGCACGTCTACGCGGGCTCGTCGTCGGTCGCCGGGCGGAATCGGATCTGGCGACACCGTTTGGAACCTGTGGACCGGCTCCCGCTGCGGACGCCCGACGAGACGCCGGGTGCGGACGCCCGACGCGACTCCCGCTGCGGTCGTCGCGAGTGTCAGTACGGGGTACGGGGATCGGATGGCGTACGGGGATCGGATGGCGTACGGGGATCGGATGGCGTACGGTTATCGGGCCGGGTTCCGATTGGTATCCTCTGGGAGAGCACATTCTCGTCCCCGTCGACGGCTCCGCCCCGTCCCGTGCCGCGGCCGCGTACGCGTGCCAGCATCCCGGAGGCGACCGTGACGCTGCTGTACGTGATGGACCCGATGGTCGCCTACAGCCGACGGCGGGCCTTTCCGGGCTACAGGGGTGACGACGAGTACACGAACGAACGGGAGAAAGGCGAGTGGATCCTCGAATCGGTTCTCGACGCCGTGCCGGACGAGGTCGAAACGGAGCCGGATCTCGTCGCGGGCCACCCGGCCAAAGCGATCCTCCGGTACGCCGACGAGCACGCCGTCGACGGGATCGTGATCGGCAGTCACGGCCGGGAGGGTCCGGCGCGGGTCCTGCTGGGGAGCGTCGCCGAGACCGTCGTCCGCCGGTCGGCCGTCCCGGTTACCGTCGTTCGCCCCGACGAGTAGCGGGCCCCGAGGGGAGGTCGAGCCCACGTCGGCGGTCGAATCTTCGACGCCGGACTCGAGCTCGTGTCGGCCTCCGAGACCTGGAGCTTCGATGTGGCGGTCATCGGAAGAGCCAGTCGCGCTCGTCGGAAAATCCGGTCGCGTGACGCCGATTCGGACGACTGTCGCCCGATCCTCCCGGTTCCGAACGGGTCCGTTGGCCTGAAGGACTGTCAAATCGTAACAATGTTATAACCGCTCACAGGTCCTACCCTCCGGTGGTGAATACCATGAGCACAGTTACTACGGAAACCGGAACGATCACTCAGCACCACGGCTGGCGAACGCTCGCGCTCGCGGGCGGCGCCGTCGCCGTCGCCGGACTCCTCGCGATCGCCCTCCCGTTCGCGACGGGCGTCGCGATCACGTACCTGATCGGGGCGCTGCTGGTCCTCGGCGGCCTCGTCCACGCCGGTCACGCGTTCACTGTACGGGGCTGGAAGCGGTCGATCTGGCAAGGGACGCTCGCCGTCGTCTCGATCGTCGCTGGCGTCGTGTTGCTCACGAATCCGATCGTCGGGCTCCTGAGCCTCACGCTCCTCGTCATCGCGTACCTGCTCGTCGACGGCATCGCGGAACTCTGGCTGAGTCTCCGGATGGGGAGCGAGTCCGGACGCGGCTGGATCGCGGCCAGCGGTGTGGTCTCGCTCGTCCTCGCCGGCATCCTCTGGGCTGGCTTCCCGGTCGACGCGCTCTGGCTGGTTGGCGTCGTCGTCGGTGCGAGCCTGCTCGCGACCGGCCTCTCGATGATCGCCGTCGCCAACGTCGGCCGCCACGCCGGCGACGTCGCGACGCCCGGTGCGGAGGCTCGCGGCGCCTGAGTCCGTCCCTGTTTTTGTCACGTCTGCGCCCAACGGATCGGTCGGCTCCGGGTCCAACTGGTTACTCGCCTCCGCGCCCACCGAGTCGGTGTCGTCCACCAGCGCCGGTACGCCGTCGTAGCGCCGCGGCCGAATCGGCCAGCGCTACCTACCACTCACACGAGTGCAGTCAGGAGCACCCAGACGAGAATCGCGTGCCAGACGACGGCCGAAACGGCTCGGTGAGGCTCGGCTGCCGGCAACGGCGGGTTCCTGAAGAGGGCGTCCCAGACGAAGGGGGTTGCGGCGAGTACGCTCACGACGCGTGCGGTCTGCATCGGAACCGCTGTCAGCGCGCCGACGAGCCAGCCCCCCGCGAGGACCGCCGCGATGGCGAGCAAGATCTTGTCGTCGTACTCGACCACGGTGTCTCCACCTCGGGAGGTTTACGGCACGAAGGCGGATGTAACTCTCCCACGATCTCGGTCGCCGGGAACCACCCCTGACCTACTTTCCGCTGGTCGGTCTAGCTTCTAGTGGCGGACCGAATCATCGTCCGTCCGGAGATTCCAATGAAGTACAACGAATTCGTCGGACAGGTACAGCACAAGCTCGAGCTCGCGGAAATGGGGTCCGCGGTTCGGGCGACC
>SKPV01000068.1 GCA_007119345.1 Halovivax sp. | reverse complement strand
CTCCGAGAGCGAGATCGCCGCGTGCAGCGCGAGGACGACCGCGGTCGCGAGCGAGAGCGAACTCGACGGCCCCGCGCCCGACCGGTCTAACAGCGGGAGGTGACCGTCGTCACCGGCGCTTCGGAGGCCGACTGCGGCTGCGGGACCCCCGCCGCCGGATGCGCCGTCGCCGGCGGTTCGGCGCGGACGACGCGCGGGTCCGTCGTCGCGTTCGCCTGGGCGCGAATATCCCACCCCCCACCGTCTGAGATCGCGACCGTCGAGCCGTGCGCGGCCGTCCAGTACGTCTCGACCCCCTGGTGAGCGAACGTTGCGAGCACCTCCTCGTTCGGGTGGCCGAACGGGCTCTCGTAGGCCGACGAGACGACGGCGACGTCGGGATCGACGCGCGCCAGGAACGACGGGGTCGAGGACGTGTTCGAACCGTGGTGGCCGGCCTTGTAGAGGTCCGCGTCGAGGTCGTCGCCGTACGTCCCGGCCATCCGGCGTTCGGCCTCCCACTCGGCGTCGCCGGGGAGCAGCACGCTCGCCTCGTCGTATTCGACGCGGAAGGCGAGGCTGTCGTCGTTCAGTTCGTCCGCCCGGTCCTCGTCCGGCGGATTCAGCACCGACACGTCGAGGTCGTCGTCCCAGTTCACCGCGTCGCCCTCGCGAACGACGCGCAGGGGCACGTCGTGGGCCTCGACCGCGTCCAGGTAGGACTCGAACGTCCGCGTGGTGTGGGCCACGCCCGGATCGAACAGCGTCCCCACGCCGTCGAGTTCCGCCTCGTACGTCTCGATGACCGCGGGGTGGCCGCCGATGTGGTCCCAGTGGCCGTGGGTGGCGACGAGGTAGTCGATCCGCTCGATCCCGTGGGCCTCCAGGTAGTCGAGGACGTACTCCCCGTCGTCGAGTGCGTGGCCGGTGTCGATCAGCACGGTCGCGTTCGACGGCGTCACCACCAGGGTAGCGTCGGCCTGCCCCACGTTGATGAAGTGCACCTGTAACTCGCCGTCTCGCTCCGCGTCGAGGGGTGCCAAGTGGGCGTTCGATCCTGCGTCCTCGGTCGTCGGTCCGCCGGGGGTCGTTTCTGCGGTCGTCGGTCCGCCGGGCGCCGTTTCTGCGGTCGTCGGTCCGTCGAGCGCCGCCTCCCACGGCGGATCGGGCTGGTCCGCGTCGGCACTCGGCGGTCCGTCGGCGATCTCCGGCTGGGGCCCGTCCTGCGGCGACGGATCGACGACCATGCCACCCGCGAGCGCCACGGAGAGCCCGAGTCCGAAGAGGAGGGCCGCGGCGGTCCACCTGCCTACCGCCGCCATCGTCCCCTCGCCCCGCGTCGAAAGTTCGCCGTTCCCACGTTCGCGCCCGACAGCGGTTTCGGGGGCCCTACGGTTTGTTATATCACCGGTACACCGGACGGTCACGGATCGATCGGGGTAATCCGTCGCTGGCAACGGTCGCCCGCTAAGTGCCCCCGAGGGAGGCGAACCGGGGACGGTTCTCGAGGTGACGCGTCGCTCGCTTCGGGCCGCGGGTTCCCCACCGCTTCTCGACGTGACGCCGTCGACGGGCGTTCCGAGGGCGCAGCGGACGATACGGGAACCGAGGTCACTCGGAATCGGTCGACGACGGCGACTCTGACGACCATGGTATCCGCGATCGGGATTCCGATGCCGCCTCTCGTAGCGCGGCGACGTCTTCGCGCAGCCGCCGGGCGCACCGCAGCCGGAGCGCCCGCGCCTCCGCCTCGCTCACGCGAGCGGGGCCGTCGATCCACCGGCTGAGCGGGTCGTACTCGCGCGGCGAGAAGCCCATCCGGTCGAGGTAGGTGCGGACGGTCGCGGACCCGAGGCCGTCGTGCATGGCGGCGTCGGTCAGGTCGCGGAGCTCGTCGAACGGCGGGAGCGTGACGCCGTCGTCGGCGACGTCGAACGCGCCGGCGGTCCCGATCTGGACCGAGGTGTGGTGGAGCCCCTCCATCAGTCGATCGACGTCCGCGGTCAGCCGGAGGATCTCGCTCGGCAGCGTCGCGTCGGGCGAGCGCCACTCGACGGTCGGCATCTCCTCGCGCAGGCGTACCGGGGCCCAGACCGCGTCGTCGGTCGAGAAGTGTCTGTCGACGGCGTCCGCGTCGACTCCGGCGTCGATCGCGGCGGTGCGAAACTCCTCGTAGCGCGCCTGGAGGCGCCGCTCCCACTCGGCGACGGTGTCGACGTACTCCCAAAGCTGGCCGTGGTCGGGAAACAGCTCGTAGGTCCGCCTTCGGTAGAGGTAGGCGCGGGCGCCGTCGGCGAGGCGCTCGCCTCTGTAGTACGGCGAGGAGTTGGCCAGCGCGAGCACCGGATCGATCCCGAGGAGGACGTTGAGCTGGTCGACCACGTTGCGCTGCTCGAAGTGGAGGTGCGTGCCGGCGCAGTGTTTCGCGTGACGAAAGCGGTCGCCGATCACCGCCCGCTGGACCCGCCCGCGCTCGCTGGGTCGAAAGTCGATCGACTCCTCGCCGATCGGCGTCCCCAACGGAACGAGGCGCTTCCCGAGCTCGTCCGCCCGAGCGACGGTCTCGGCGAGCCGGTCGACGAACGCGGCCCTGAGCTCGGGGATCGTCTCGTACGGCTCGGTCTTCAGCTCGAACAGCGGCTCGACGAACTCCCCCTCGACGTTCTCGGAGAACTCGGTCAGCGCCCCCGGTTCGACGAGGGCGCCCTCTTCGTCGACGGTCCAGTACTCGACCTCGATGGCTTTTTGCATGCGTGTTGCGCGTGACGCGTCGGTATCGGCGAACGATTCGGAAATCGACAGCAGTGAGCGGCCGTCCGTATCTCGAGCCTCGGGGCGTCGACCGGAACGAACCGGGCTTGCATGCCCAGCCCGTACATCAGTTCCCGACGTCCGACCGGGTCCGCTGGCGATGATCGTCCCGGCGACTCGCCCGTCGCCAGGTTCCCCGGGACCGTGTGATTGGCCACCAATCAACATGTATGGGCAGCGTCTTTTCCGACCGCGCCACCGTACGTCCCCGCGTCGATCCAGTCCGCCCATGGCCCGTTCGAGCGACCAACAGGACTTCTCCGTGGATCTCTCCCGCGAAGAGCAGTGGCTGCTCCACCACGTCCTGCTCGATCGCGTTGAATCGGCGCTGCAGGCCCCCGCCGAGACCGACCCGCCGCCGGTCGTCGTCTACCGGGTGTTCGACGAGCTCGAAACCGGTCGACACCGGTTCACGGAGAGCGAACTCGCCTATCTGCGTACCGCGTCGGGCCGATACGTCGAGGCGACGGGGACGCCGGATCGCGACCGATCCGTCGCGTTCGACCTCCTCGAGAGAGTGCACCGAACCGCCGCGGCCGTCGCCGCGATCGAACCGGCGTCGTGAACCGATGAGCGAACCCGACCCGCCCCAGCGGATGACGGACGTGACGACGAGCGAAGTGTACCGGTTCGGCAGCGAACTGCTCGTCGAACTCGTCGGGGTCGGCGAACGCGGGGACGTGGCGACGATCACCGTCGAGTTCGACCACGTCGACGACGGCAGCGACAGGGTGACGCCGCGCGAGGAACTCTCCCCCGACCACGAACCGCACGTTCGAACGGCCCTCTCCGAAGCCGGTTACTCGCTCTCGGATAGCGAGTGAGCCGCCGGCTCCCTCCGGGGTTCGCGTCCCCCCGTGATGTCCGCGCTCGCGGGCTGTCCCCCTACGCCGGCACCTCCTTCGGGTCCCGTCCCCAGTGGCGGTGGGCGGCGATCGCGTCGCGAAACGCCTCGGCGAGTTCCTCGAGTCCGTCGTCGGACCCGCACGTCACCACGCCGAGGTCCGAGACGACGCCGTCGCCGTCGTCCGCGACGTCGACGCCCGGAAGCTCGACTTCCTCGAAGAGGTCGACCCCGTCGCCGGCCGCGGCGATCGGCTTCTTGTGCTTGAACGCCTCGGCGACGAACTGCTTGGCGCCGCCCTGCTCGAGCAGCGCGTCGACGTGCTCGCGACCGCCGGGGACGTAGACCGCGTCGAACAGGATGGAGCCGGTCGTGACGTGACTCTCGTCCGCCGCCACCGCATCGCCGTTCTCCGCGTCTTTGTCGCCGAGGATCTTCGAGACAACCGATACGCGAGCGCCCTCGTCCTCCAGGGTGGATTCGACCGTCTCGAGATGGTCCGCGTCGAAGCCGTCGTCGACGAGGACGGCGACCTTCCGCGTCTCGATCGTGTCGGCGTCGCGGCGCTCGTTGATGCTGAGGCTCGGGTCCTCTCGGTCGTGATCGGGCAGCTCGTCGCCCGGTTCCTCGGGCGGCTCGACGCCGATCCCCTCGGCCACCCGTTTCGCGAACTCGTGGTCGACGTTGTTGAACAGGTCGTGGACCATCCGCTCCCGGATCTCCATCCGGTCGACCTTGCCGAGTTCGAAGTGGGCGGCGTCGACGATGTTCTGCTTTTCGGGCTCGGTCATGCTGTTCCAGAACAGCCGCGCCTGCTCGAAGTGGTTCTCGAAGCTCTCGCTGCGGTTCCGGATCTTCTTCCCGTCGATCTTCTCCGCGAAGTGCTCGTAGCCACCTTCCTCGGCGGGGACCTCCTGCGGATCGTCGTCGCCGATCGAGTTAGGCTTGTAGGACACCTTGCCCGAATTGATCTCCTGGCGCATGAACCCCGCGCGCTGGTTGTTGTGACGTTCTGCGATCGGTCGATTGATCGGGATCTCGTCCCAGTTGGCGCCGTTGAACCGGTTGAGCTGGGTGTCCTGGTAGGAGAACAGCCGGCCCTGCAGGAGGGGATCGTTCGTGAAGTCGATGCCGGGGACGACGTTGCCGGGGTGGAACGCGACCTGCTCGACCTCCGCGAAGAAGTTGTCCGGCGTCTCGTTCAGCACCATCCTCCCGATGGGGCGAACCGGGACTTCCGTCTCGGGCACGATCTTCGTGGGATCGAGGACGTCGAAATCGAACGACTCGGCCTCGTCCTCGTCGAAGATCTGGACGCCGAGTTCCCACTCAGGTTCGTAGCCCGCCTCGATGACGTCGTAGAGGTCCATCCGGTTGAAGTCCGGGTTCTTGCCGGCGATCTTCTGGGTCTCGTCCCAGACGAGCTGCTGGGTGCCGTACTTGGGGGTCCAGTGGAACTTGACGAATCGCGACTCGCCCTTGTCGTTGACGAGTCGGAAGGTGTGGACGCCGAAGCCCTGCATCATCCGGTAGGCGCGCGGCAGGGCACGCCCGGAGAGGACCCACATGAGCATGTGCGTGAGTTCGGGCTTGAGGGAGGCGAAGTCCCAGAAGGTGTCGTGGGCGGCCGAGGCCTGCGGCGTCCCGTCGTCGGGTTCGGGCTTGATGGCGTGGACGAGGTCCGGGAACTCCATCGCGTCCTGGATGAAGAAGACGGGGATGTTGTTCCCGACGAGGTCCCAGTTACCCTCCTCCGTGTAGAACTTGGTCGCGAACCCGCGGACGTCGCGGACGGTGTCGGGCGAGCCCCGCGAACCGACGACCGTGGAGAAGCGGGTGAAGACCGGGGTCTGCTGGTCGGGATCGGTCAGCACCTTCGCTTTCGTCAGCTCGGAGATGTCGTCGTACTCGTCGCCGAGGTCCGGGTCCTCGTAGGGCTGGAAGTAGCCGTGGGCGCCCGTCCCGCGGGCGTGGACGACCCGCTCCGGGATCGACTCGTGGTCGAACTGGGTCATCTTCTCCCGGAAGTGGAAGTCCTCCATGATGGTCGGGCCCCGCTCGCCCGCCTTCAGGGAGTCGTCCGTGTTCGAGATCTTGACGCCGTGATCGGAGGTCAGCTCCTCGCCCTCGGGACTCTCGCGGACGGCGTCGAGTTGCTCTCGCTTGCGTTGGGCCCCGTCGCCGTCAGCCGGGTCGCCGCTGGTTCCGGGCTCGGACTCGCCGCCGTCGGTCTCGACCGGTTCCGTCGAGTCGCCGGCGTCGGCGGTCGCCGACTCGTCCGCGTCGGAAGGAGCGTCGGCGGTGGTCGGTCCGTCGGTCGCCGTCTCGTCTGCGACGTCATCGTTCGTCGCGTCGTCAGTCGGGGGATCGTCGGTTGTCATTATCGGTGAGTGGTGGGCGGTGACCGGGCGGTCCGGTCGCCAGCGATCTCGAGATCGGTCGCGTCTTGCGCCTCGGAACCGCACGACGAGGGCGGGACGCCCGGCCGGTACGGGCCACGTAGCGCCTTCCACAACCGGTGTGGTAAAACGACGGCTTTGATACGCAGCCAGCGCGAAACTGCGGCGATTCGCACTCGACAGCAGTCGCGAGAGCGCGGCGGACGCCGACGGCGGATTCCCGGACGGTCTCCTCACTGGGGCCCCGGCGTCCGGACCGCCGACGCGAGCTGCGGAGCCGAAGTCCCGGCGCCTCGTTTCCGATCGGATCGATCGGTCGGCCGCTCCAATAGACGATTGCGCTCGCGGATCGCGACCGCGGGGGACCGACCGCCGGTCGCGGACCGCACCAGCGTCGCGACCCCACGGCGTGGATCGCGTCGACGGTTCGGGGTCGATCGCTGCGTGGGCCGCCGGACCTGTCGACCTCGGCGAGGGTCGCTCACCCGGAACGTCCGGGAAACCGATCAGGTTAGGCGGAGCCAAGCGACTCTCAATCGGCCATTTCACGGAATCTCTCCCGAACGCGTCCACATTACTGACCGTCCTCGCCGTCGTCAACTGAGGATGCAGCCATTCCCCTTACCCTTCGGACGGCCGGTATCCTCACTCGGAGTCATGAGCGCACAGAAGCTGATAGCCGTCACCCTCTCGCTGATCATGCTGTGCGGGGGCATCGCCGCGGTCGGCGCTGCCACCCCTG
The DNA here is from genome assembly GCA_007119345.1 of Halovivax sp. Lineage (GTDB taxonomy): Archaea > Halobacteriota > Halobacteria > Halobacteriales > Natrialbaceae > Halovivax. The sequence continues at coordinate 23,450 of SKPV01000068.1, read as the reverse complement.
CGGCGACGAGTCTGAGTGACGAGCACGACGACGACGAGCTGAACGGAGACGAAGAGTGGACCGTAACCATCGAGGACGCGACCGTCTTCGTGGTCCACGAGGATCACGTAGACGACGCGCCCGCGGATGACCCTGACGTCGACGAGGACGATGACGCCGTCGACGACGCGGACGACGCCGTAGACGACGAAGACGACGCGGTCGACACCGACGACGAAGCTGACGACGTCGGTGCCGACGACGCAGAGGATGACGCCGTCGACACCGACGGCGCAGAGGATGACGCCGTCGACACCGACGACGCGGAGGACGACGCCGTCGGTGACGACGCCGTCGACGAGGAAGACGACGAAGTCGGTGACGACGACGTCGGCATGGACGAAGACGACATCGACGAGGACGCCGCCGACGTCGAGCGTCACGACGGCGTCACACTCGAGGTGACCATCGAGTCCGCGGACGTCACCGATCTCGACGAGATCGACGGCGCCGCCGACGACGCGATGGACGACGACGCCACCGAGGATGACGACGCCGTCGACGAAGACGACGACGCGATGGACGACGACGCCACCGAGGACCGTGAGGTGACCATCGAGAGCGCCACCATCTTCGTGGTCGTCGACGACGACGGCGAGATGGTCGACGAGGACGTCGACGTCGACGAGGACGACGATGCGGTCGACGAGGAAGCTGACGACGTCGGCGCCGACGACGCGGAAGATGACGCCGTCGACACCGACGACGAGGACGACGCCGTCGGTGACGACGACGCCGTCGACACTGACGACGAAGACGATGCCGTCGACACCGACGAGGAAGATGACGCCGTCGGCGACGACGACGAGATGGACGATCTCGACGAGGACCGCTTCGAGAGCGCCACCATCTTCGTGGTCGTCGACGACGAGGAAGCTGACGACGTCGACACCGACGACGCGGAAGATGACGCCGTCGACACCGATGACGAAGACGACGCGGTCGACACTGACGAAGACGACGCTGCCGCTGACGACCACGGCCTGACCATCGGCGAGGCGACCATCTTCGTGTACGCGGACGAGCCGCTCCACGAGATGGACGACGATGCGGTCGATGACGAGGACGACGCTGCCACCGACGACGAGGAAGACGCTGCCACCGACGATGAGGACGACGCGGTCGACACCGACGACGAAGCTGACGACGTCGGCGCCGACGACACGGAGGATGACGCCGTCGACACCGACGACGAAGACGACGCCGCCGGTGACGACGACGTCGGCGCCGCCGACGATCAGATGGACGTGACCATCGAGAGCGCGACCATCTTCGTCTACGACCACGACGACGTCGACGACGACGTCGGCGTGGACGAGGACGACGATGCGGTCGACGAAGATGACGATGCGGTCGACGAAGATGACGATGCGGTCGACGAAGATGACGACGCCGTCGACGAAGACGACGAAGCGGCGGGCGAGGACGACTACGACGATGACGACGACGAAGACGGTGAGGACGACGAGCAGGCGTCCTACTGCACCTGCTAACCCGCGCAGCGGGCATCCGCATTCGAGCGATCATTTTTTCGCGACGAATTCGATCCGATAGCGATGGGACCGTCCCGGTAGGATCGCCGTCGTCGGACGCGGAACGAGGTGCCGCGGATCGGACGAACGCGGTCGGGCCGCGCCGTCGCACGCTCGCAAGCCTTTGACGTGTCTGCGCGCCGTAATCCCTGGAAATGCGACCGCTGTACCTCCTTCTCGGAACCGTCGTGCTCGTCGTGATCGTCGCGGACATCATCTGGACGACCCTGTGGGTCGACGGGGGCTCCGGGCCGCTCTCGGGGCGGCTGACCACGGGCGTCTGGCGCGGGCTCAGGGTCGTGAGCGGGGACGACACCCGCGCACTCAGCATCGCGGGGCCGCTGATCCTGGTGCTCACGCTGGCGATGTGGGTCGCGGGGCTCTGGGCCGGCTGGACGCTGCTGTTCGCCGGCGACCGGACCGCGATCGTCAGCACCCACACGGGCGAGCCCGCCGACTGGACGGGGCGGCTCTACTACGTCGCGTACACGATGTTCACCAACGGGAACGGCGACTACACTCCCACGGCGGGGTCGTGGGAGCTCGCCAGTTCGCTCACCACGGCGACGGGGATGGCCTTCGTGACGCTGGGCGTCTCCTACGTGCTCACGGTGCTGGGGGCGGTCTCGGAGAAGCGCTCGTTCGCGAGCAGCGTGACGGGGCTGGGCGAGCGCAGCGAGGCCTTCGTCCGCGCCGGCTGGACGGAGCGAGACGAGTTCGACGGGCTGGACCTGCCGCTCGACACGCTCTCTTCCCAGCTCGACCTGCTGGCCGACCAGCACGAGGCGTATCCGATCCTGCACTACTACCACAGCGAGCAACCCGACCGCGCCTCGGCCGTCGCCGTCCCGATCCTCGACGAGGCGCTCACGGTCGCCCGTCACGGCGTCGCCGAGGGCGAGGGACCGAACGACACGCTCGTCGAGAACGCCCGTTCGAGCGTCCAGAGTTACCTGCAGACCCTCGAGTCGGGGTTCATCGAACCCGCCGACGAGGTGCCGCCGCCGCCCGAACTCGACCGGCTGCGCGAGGAGGGCCTCGAGACGGTTTCGGACGAGGAGTTCGGCCGGGCGCTCGCCGACCTGCAAGAGCGACGCCGGGAGCTGCTGGGGGTGGTCAGGGCCGACGCCTGGCAGTGGCCGCCGACCGAGGGAGGCGAGGCGGACGCGGTCGACGCGTGAGGGAGGCGAGGCGGACGCGAAGGCCATTCGCCGCGTGTGCCGAAGCGTTTTACCGCCCCGTCAGAGTACCGCACAGCCATGCCCGAGTACTACGAGGACGTCGAGGTCGGGGACGCGCGATCCTTCGGCGAACGCACCGTCACGAAGGAGGAGATCGTCGAGTTCGCCGAGAAGTACGACCCCCAACCCTTCCACGTCGACGAGGAGGCCGCGAGCGAGACGATCTTCGGCGGCCTGATCGCCAGCGGCTGGCAGACGGCGGCGATCTGCATGCGCATGTTCGTCGACAACATGGCCGACGAGGCGTGGATCGGCGCCCGCGGTGTCGACGAACTGCGCTGGATTCGGCCCGTTCGGCCGGGGGACACCCTTCGGGCGGAGGTCGAGATCGTCGAGAAGCGGCCGGACGAGAGTAATCCGGGGATCGGTCGGGTGCACAGCAAGCTGACGGCGTACAACCAGGACGACGAGGCGGTAATCTCGTGGATCGGACTGGGGATGGTCGAGCGGCGGGAGCCAGCGGACGAGTGAGAGGTGGCGGAACAGCGTAGGGCCCGCGGACGAGTGAGGGGTGGCGAAACGGGCGAGCTTTTCCAAAGGTCTGCCGGTGTTGACACGTCTCTCGCGGCCCGAGGAGCCGGAATACCAACTTATAACAGCGCCATCCGCAAACCCGCATTCAGCGCTCGATGACCGAAATCGCCCTCGCCGCCGACTTCGCGATCATCATCGTCGTCGCGACGGTCGTCGGCATCCTCGCCAGGCAACTGGACCAGCCGACGATCGTGGCCTACATCGCCACGGGCGTGCTGCTGGGTCCCGTCGTGTTCGGCCTCGTCAGCGCCGAGGACGCGCTCGTCGAGGTGATGGCCGAGCTCGGGCTCGGCTTCCTGCTGTTCCTGTTAGGGATGAAGATGCGCTTTTCGGACATCCGGGAGATCCTGCGGCCGATCTCGAACGTGGCGATCGGGCAGACGGTGCTCCAGACCGCGCTCGCGTTTCTGGTCGCCTGGTGGCTCGGCTTCGGCACCGTCGAGATCCTCGTCATCGCGCTGGCGACGGTCTTCGGGGCGACGCCGGTCATCGTCAAGATCCTCACCGACAAGGACGAGATCACCTCCCTCCCGGGGAAGATCGACGTCGGCGTCCTGATCGTCCAGGACATCTACCTCGTGATCGTCCTCGCGCTGTTCAGCGCCGAAGAACTCGGGAGTGCGACCCAGATCGCCGAGACGCTCGCGGTCATCTTCGTCATGATGGCGTTCATCGCCATCTTCTCGATCGCCTCCTCGCGGTACCTGCTCCCGCGGCTCTTTCGGCGCATCGCGGACAACAAGGACGTCTTCCTGATCGTCGCGATCGCGTGGGCGTTCCTGTTCATCGCCATCGCCGAGGGATTCGACCTCTCCGTGGAGGTCGGCGCGTTCCTCGCCGGGATCAGCCTCGCACAACTGCCCTACAGCAAGGAACTCGAGGATCGGATCACGCCGATCACCGACTTCTTCATCCTCGTGTTCTTCGCCTCGATCGGGCTGCAGATCGAGGGCGTGAGCGAACTGCTGTTCTACTGGGAGGAGGCCGTGATCGCCTCGCTGGTGCTGATGGTCGGCAACTTCTGGATCATGTTCTACCTCATCGACCGCGAGGGATTCGGCGTCGAGACCTCGTTCCTCGCCTCGATCAACATGGTCCAGGTGAGCGAGTTCTCGCTCGTCGTCGGCGGGCTGGCGTTCGCGCAAGGCTACATCCAGGCCGAGGTGTTGGGCTACCTAACGCTGATGGCGCTGATGACGATGACCGTCTCCACCTACATCATCTCGTACAACCACCGCATCTACGCGGCGGTGCGACCGTGGTTCACCCGGTTCGCCTCCGAGGAGGGGCTTGACGCCAACGTCGTCGAGTACGAGGATCACGCCGTCGCGATCGGCTACGACGAGGTCACGGAGCGCGCCCTCCCGCTGCTCGAGGCCGAGTACGGGACGGTGGTCGTCATCGACCGCCGGACCGATCACATCGACGAGCTCGAGGAAGGTGGTCGCTACGACTACGTTTTCGGCGACTTCCGTCACGAGGAGGTCAGGAAAGCGGCGAACCTGAAGGCCGCGAGCTTCGCGCTGAGCTCGAGCGTCCAGAACGACGTGAACCGCGCGCTGCTCGCGGAACTCGACGACGACGCGATCGCCTTCGTGGAGGCCGAGCGCCTCGACGACGCCAGGGACCTCTACGACCGTGGCGCGGACTACGTGGTCATGAGCACGTTCATGGCCGCGGACCAGATGGCGGACTATCTCAAGGCGTACTTCGAGAGCCGCGAGGCGTTCCTGACGGCGACCGAGAAGGATCTCGAACGAATCCGCGAGCGAGCGGCCGCATCGACGGACGAGGTCGATCCCGCGGTCGCCCGCGATGGGGGTGAGCGCGATGGCTGAGGCGGTCGTCCTCGCACTCGCGGTGATCTTCGTCGGGGCCGGTCTCGCGGGACTGCTCGCGAACCACTTCGACCTCCCGCCGGTCCCGTTCTACATCGCGGCCGGGTTCCTGGTGGCCCCGCTCCTCGACGAGGGTGACGTCCTCCAGCTCGCGCTCTGGGGGATCGCCTTCCTCGTGTTCGTCTTCGGGATCCGCGTGGAGTTCGGCGGACTCAGGTCGGTGCTCCGCGACGGTGAGGTCGCGGCGATGACGCAGTTACTCGTCGTCGCGCCGATCGCGTTCGGTGCGGGATACGGCTTCGCCGTCGCGTTCGACCTCGCCGAACCCCTCCAGAACGGGCTCTTCTTCGCCGCGGCGGCGACGCTCAGCTCGACGCTCGTCGGCTCCGGGCTCCTCGACCGGGACCTCCGGGCGACGCTCGTCCACGGCCGGTTGGCCTCGTCGATACACCTCTTCGACGACCTGGTCGCGGTCGGCGTCCTCCTCGTGATCTCCGCCGAGGTCCTCACTGCGGACGCTGTCACCTCGAAGCTCGGCTACGGCGTCCTGTTCATCCTGGCCGCGCTGGCCATCCACCGACACGGGTTCGGCACGCTGATTCGAGCGGCGGACGGCTCGGACGAGCTCGTGCTCATGGGGAGCATCTCGATCCTGATCGGCTTTCTCGCGGCGGCGGAGTACGTCGGGATCTCCATCGTCGTCGGCGCGTTCGCGGCGGGCCTCGCGATCCACGACGAGGGGGCTCGAACCCTGGAGGTCCGCAACGGTATCGAGTCGATCAGGGACTTCTTCGCCGCCATCTTCTTCGTAACGGTGGGCGCGCTGGTGACGATCCCAACGCTGGAAGTCGGGCTGTTCGCGGCGGTGCTCGTCGTCCTCGTCCTTCTCGTCAACCCGCTGGTGATGGTGCTCGCGTTCTCGTACGAGGGCTACGACGCCAGAACCGCGTTCCTGTCGGCGACCAGTCTCAATCAGGTGAGCGAACTCGCGATCGTGATCGCGATCCAGGCGGCGCTGTTCGATCACCTGACGATCGCCACCGCGACTTTCGAGGCGATCATCCTCGCGGCTGCGGTGACCATGGTCGCCGCCTCCCTCGTCCGTCGGCGGGAAGAACTGTTCTTCGAGGCTCTCGCCGGCCGGTTGATCCGGGGCCATCAGACGCGCAAGATCGACGAGCGGAGCGACGTCGAAGACGACCGCGCCGATCACGTGATCATCGTGGGATACGGCAGGCAGGGTCGGTGGTTGGCCGACGCGTGCGAGGAGGCCGACCGCCGGTACGTCGTGATCGATAACGATCCGATCGTCTGGGGCGAGATCCGCCGGGAATGCGACGAGTACGTTCTCGGTGACGCGATGGCGTCGTACACGTGGGAGATCGCCGGGGTGGACTCCGCGGCGCTCGTCATCTCGACGGTCGATCACCGACCGCTCTCGGCGTCGCTCCTCGAGCGCGAGCCGGACGCCGACGTCGTCGTCCGGGCGGATACGTCGGCCGAGGCGAGCGAACTGCTCGGGCTGGGCGCCACCTACGTGATGGTCCCGAACGTGCTCGCCGGCGACCAGCTGGTTCGAAACGTCGAGCGGGCGATGGCCGACGACGCGTCCCGGGCGCGCCTCGGCGAGGAGCACCGGGAGCTGTTCGAGTCCCTCGAACGGCACGGCTTCGTCCGGCAGTTCGAGCGGTGAGTCGGCTTCGGGGGCGTTTTCTGGACGTCCACACCGCTCCGCCGAACCGCTTCACAGGGGACCGTCGAGGTACTCGTGGACGACCAGAACGGCGGCCAACCCGACGACGAAGAGCCCGGCGGCGACGATCGGGTGGAGGTGAATGGCCTCCGCGATTCCGAGCGCCCCCGCGACGGCGGCGCCGACGCCGGCCAGGTAGATTCCGACGTTTCTGATCGTGCGCATCGAACCGGTCGCGACCATATCGCCAATCGGTGCCGGCGAATCAAATGGCTGGCGACGAACCCGCGGGGTAGGAGGCGGTCCCCGGTTTTCGACATCGTTTTCCCTCCCCGTCGAAAGCGACCTACCAATGGCCACCGAGGTCGGTCTCTCGCCTGATCTCGCGATCATCCTCCTGGCCGCGACGCTGGTCGGATTCGTCGCGAGGCGGACCGGGCAGCCGACGATCATCGCCTACATCGTCGCGGGCGTCCTGATCGGGCCGGCGGCGCTCGAGATCGTCGAGCCCACCGACCTCACGGAGACGATGTCCGAGCTTGGGCTGGCGTTCCTGCTGTTCCTGCTCGGGATCAAGATGCGCCTGGACGAGGTGCGCCACGTCCTGCTGCCCGTCGTCAAGATCTCGATCCCGCAGATGGCGGCGGTGGCGCTCGTGGGGATCGGCATCTCGATGGCGCTCGGCTTCGGGATCGTGGAGGCCGTGATCATCGGCCTTGCCGTGATGTACAGCTCGACCGCGGTCGTCATCAAGATGCTCACCGACAAGGACGAGGCGACGTCGCTGCACGGCAAGATCGACGTCGGCGTCCTCCTCGTCCAGGACGTCGTGGTCGTGATCTTGCTGGCAGTGCTGGCGGCCGGCCGGCCCGACAGCGTCGCCGAAGTCGCCACGACGCTGTTCGTCGTGCTCGTCCTGGTAGCGGTGATCACCGTCGCCGCGATCGCCGCGTCTCGATTCGCGCTGCCGGTCGTGTTCCGGCGGATCGCCGACAACACTGAGGTGTTCTTTCTCATCGCGCTCTCCTGGGCGTTCCTGTTCGTGCTGGTTTCCGCGGAGATCAACACCCTGCTCGCTCCGCTGGGAATCGAAGCGTACCTCTCGATCGAGATGGGCGCGTTCCTGGCCGGACTCGCGATCGCACAGCTTCCCTACAGTAAGGAACTCCAGGACCGCGTCAATCCCCTGACCGACCTGTTCGTCATGATCTTCTTCGTGACGGTCGCGCTGGACCTCGAGGCGGACCAGCTTCTGTTCTACTGGCAGGAGGCCGTCATCGCCGCGCTCGTGCTGATGCCCGCGAAGTTCCTCATCTTCTTCGCGCTCATCCGCTGGCAGCGGTTCGGACTGGAGACGACGTTCCTCGGGAGCGTCAACATGATCCAGATCAGCGAGTTCGGCATCATCGTCGGCGTGGCCGCCGTCGGGGGCGACTTCATCGACGGCGAGGTGCTGGGCTTCCTCACGCTCCTGGCGCTCATCACGATGAGCGTCTCGGTGTACTTCATCGAGTTCAACCATCGGCTGTACGACCGCCTGGAACCGTTCCTCTCCCGGTGGGATACGGGCGCCGAGTTCGAGGGCGGAAAGCGCGAGTACCGCGATCACGCGGTCGTGATCGGCTACGACAAAGTCACCCGGAACGCGCTGGCGCTGCTCGACGACCACTACGAGGACGTCGTCGTCGTGGACCGGCGAGTCGACCACATCGAGGCGCTGGAGGCGGCGGGCTACGACGCGATCTACGGCGACTTCCGCAACGCCACCATCCGGAAGGACGCGGCGCTGAAACGAGCCGACTTCGTCCTCTCGTCCTCGGTGCAACCCGAGGTGAACAAGGCCCTGCTCGAGGAGGTCGGGCCGGAGACGACCGTCTTCGTGGAGGCCGAGCGAACGGCCGACGCCCGCGAGCTCTACGATCGCGGGGCCCACTGCGTCATCATGAGCGTCCAGCTGGCCGGCGAGCGACTCGCGGCGTACCTCGAGACGTACCTCGAGGACGAGACGGCCTTCGAACTCGCCGCCCGAACCGACGCCGAGCTGCTGGCCAGCTCGGAACCGTTCCCGGAGACGTACGAACTCATCGGAGGAGGTGGCGATGAGTGAGCTGCTGACGACCGTCGCGCTCCTGTTCATCATCGCGGGCCCGTTCCTGCTGCTCGCCGATCGATTCGACCTGCCGACCGTCCCGATGCTGATCGTGGCGGGGCTCGTCGCCGGCTGGTTCGTGGACGAGGAGCTGACGCTCGAACTCGCGCAGTACGGGATCGCCCTGCTCGTGTTCGCCTTCGGGATCGGGATCGACCTCTCGGAGATGCGGACGGTGTTGACCGACAGCGAGGTCGCCGCCGTCGGCCAGATCCTCGTGCTCGGCACGCTCGGGGTCGCCCTCGGGGTCGCCCTCGGCGTGCCGATCGAGGAGGCGGCGTTCCTGGGGATCGCCGCGGCGTTCTCCTCGACGATCGTCGGCACCGCGCTGTTGCGGACGGAGATCAGACGAGACCTCGTGCGCGGCCGGCTCGCGGAGTCGATCCACCTCGTGCAGGACCTCGTCGCGATCCTCGTCCTGCTCGCGCTCGGCGCCGACACGCTCGCCGCCGACCCGATCGCCCAGCAGCTGGGGTACGGTGTCGCGCTCCTCATCGCCGCGGTCCTCGTCAACCGGCACTTCTTCGACGTCGTCGGCCGCCTCGCCGGGGGATCGGACGAGCTCATGATCGTCGGGGTGATCTCGATGCTCGTGGTGTTCGTGGGTGCCGCGGAGGCCGTCGGCGTGTCGATCGTCGTCGGCGCGTTCGCCGCCGGACTCGCCGTTCGGTACGACCCGGTCGAGTATCTCGGCCTGTTCAACGGCATCCAGTCGCTACGGGACTTCTTCGCCGCGATCTTCTTCGTCACGATCGGCGCACTCGTCACGCTCCCGTTCGTCGGAGAGGTCGTCCCGTTCGTCGAGGGGATCGGCATCGCGGAGTCGGTCGAGAAGCTCCTGCTCGCGGGCGTCCTCGTGGGGCTGACCGCGGTCGTGAAGCCGGCGGTCACGACCGCCATCCTGCTCCGGAAGGGCTACGAGGCCCGCACCGCCACCAAGACCAGCCTCGGCATCGACCAGGTGAGCGAGTTCGCGCTCATCATCGCGATCGAGGCGTTCATCCTCACACTGCTGACCCAGACGGTGTTCGACGCGATCATCCTCGCCGCCGCCGTCACGATGATCACCTCGAGCCTCAGCCAGCGCCACGACGAGCGGATCTACCGCGCGCTGTCCGATCGCGGCCTGTTCGCCGGCGCGAGTCACGACAAGATCGACGAGGCGAGCGACGTTCCGCAAGATCTCGCCGATCACGTCGTGATCATCGGCTTGGGCCGTCAGGGGCGGCGGCTGGTCCGTGCGTGCGAGTCGATGGACCGTCCCTACGTGGTCGTCGAGAACGACCCGATCCGCCGGGACGACGTCGCGTCGACGTGTGACGGATACGTCTTCGGCGACGCGATGGAGCCGTACGCCCTCTCGAAGGCGAACGTCGAGGACGCGACCGTCGTCGTCTCGACGGTCGACGCCGAGCTGGTCTCCCGACACCTGCTGTCGGTCGAGACCGACGCCGACGTCATCTTGCGAGCCGACGACGAGGAGACGGCGCTCGACCTGCTCGAGGCCGGCGCCAGGTACGTCTCCGTGCCGGACCTGCTGGCCGGCGAGCAGTTGGTCGAGCACATTGAGGCGCTGCTCGGCGGTCGGACGACGCCCGCCGGGCTGCGTGCGGAGCGCGTGGCTGCGCTGGACGAGGAGCCGATCGTCGACGACTGAGTGCCGGGCGGTTCCCGCGTCGGTCTCGTGGACGAATCGGCGTGGGGAGACTTCGTCGCCCGGTCGTCCGTCTCCACACCACTTATGCGAGTTCGATGCTGTCGTTCGCTCATGCCGATCAGAGAGTCCGACCTTCCCGGCGTCGGGAAGAAGTACGAGATCGACATCGATTACGAGGGACGACGACTCGTGATCGTCACGCACAACACGGGCAAGCGGGAGGTGTTCATGAAGGAGGACGCGAAGGCGGACGCGGAGAAGCTCTTCGAAGTCTCCGACCAACTCGCTCGCAAGGTCGGCACCATCCTCGAGGGCGCGTACTTCCAGCCGGTGAAGGACGACACGACGGAGACGACGCTCGGCGACGGGACGAACATCGAGTGGTTCGAGGTCGCAGCGGACGCCGACGTCGTCGACCGGACGTTCGCCGATCTCCTCGCTGACGCCGAGATCGACGTCGCGATCGTCGCGATTCAGCGGGGCGAACGCGTGATCCCGGCGTCCGAAGCCGAGGAACGCCCACAAGCCGGCGACACGATCGTCGCGGTCGGCTCGACGGAAGCGCTCGACCGCTTCGAGCAACTCGTCCTCCCCGAGGGTGCGGGCCACCGGTGATCCCCCGATGGTGAACGACGCTCGTCGGTCGGAGGTGGCGGTCCGTGACTGAACTCGCCCTCGTCGACGTCGGCCTCCTCTTCGCGGCGGTCGCGTTCGCGGGCGTGATCGCCTCGCGGATCAACCAGTCAGTGATCCCGTTCTACATCCTCGCGGGGATGCTCTTTAGCCCGTACGTTCTCGGTCGACTGTCGGAGTTCGTGGGTGACGGCGTCACGGTCGCCGGCTACGACGTCGTCGCCTGGCTGACCGGGCTCGCCCTCGACGGCCACACGGAGTTCATCCACCTCGGCGCCGAACTCGGGATCGTCTTGCTGCTGTTCTTCCTCGGGCTCGAATTCAACCTCGACCGCCTGATCGCGGCCAAAGAGCGCATCGGGAAGGCGGGGTCGGTCGACCTCGCGATCAACTTCGGGGTCGGGCTCGTCCTCGGTTACGCCCTCTTCCGGGAGCCGCTGGCGGCTTTCCTCGTCGCCGGCGTCGTCTACATCTCCTCGTCGGCGATCATCACGAAGTCCCTGATCGACCTCGGCTGGATCGCCAACGACGAGTCCGATCCGATGCTCGGGACGCTCGTCTACGAGGACCTCTTCATCGCCGTCTACCTCGCCGTCGCGTCGGCGCTCGTCCTGGGCGGCGGCTCCGTGTCGGAAGCGGCGGGCCAGATCGGCATCGCGATGGGCTTCATCGTCGGCCTGCTGATCCTCGTCTACTTCGGCACCGCGTTCTTCCAGCGCTCGCTCGAGACGGACTCCCACGAGTTCACCGTCCTCCGGACGCTCGGGATCACGGTGCTGATCGCCGGCGCGGCGCTCTCGCTGCAGGTCAGCGAGGCCGTCGCCGCCTTCTTCGTCGGGATGGCGTTCTCATCGACCGGCCACGTCCACCAGCTCGAGGACCTGCTCGAAGCGCTGCGGGACACCTTCGCCGCCGTGTTCTTCTTCTGGATCGGCCTGATCACGAACCCGGCGGTGTTCGGGGACGCGTTCGTCCTCGTGGCGATCGCCGCCGCGGTCGTCCTGACGACGCCGACGAAGCTGGTCAGCGGCTACCTCGGCGGGCGGATCTACGACCTCGACGCCCGGCGGTCGGTCCGCGTCGGGCTGGGGATGACCACCCGCGGAGAGTTCTCGCTGATCATCGCAAGCATCGCGCTGGCGGGTGCCGGGGTCGGCCTCGCGACGGGGACCGCGGAGACGATCTACGCGATGGCCGTCGGCTACGTGCTGTTCATGAGCATCCTGGGGACGACGCTGATGCAGTTCTCGGGCCGGATTGAGTCAGTCGTCGTACCGCGGCTGGAGAGTCGTGAGAATGTGACTCCGGAGCCGGCGGCCGACTGATCGACGGCGCACGCGTTTATCGACGCCGTGACCTTTCGTTGGTTAGATGGAGACGCTTCCCGGCGCCCGCGGACTGATTCGGTCCGAGTGAACCCTTGCCGAGCCCTTCGCTGGGGCCGCGCGCAGTTCTCGACCGGCGAACCCGCCCCGTCGACTCGCCAGATGTCTTAATGCGGCCGCAGTCCGATACCCGTTTGATGCCACCGGACGAGACGAACGTCGCGATCGCCTGTCAAGGAGGAGGGAGCCACACGGCGTTCACCGCCGGCGTGCTACGAGAAGTGTTCGAGGGGCTGCCACCGGCGTACAACCTCGTGGGGATCAGCGGCACGTCCGGCGGTGCCGCCTGTGCGGCGCTCGCGTGGTACGGCCAGATCCATCCCGACGAGGAGCCCGGGGAGTTGCTGACCGGGTTCTGGCGGGACCTCTCCGCCACGTCACCGCTGCATCGGGCTGCGAACAACATGATCCGCTGGAACATCCGCCTCCAGCGCAGCGGCGTCCCGATGCCCGAGGTGAGCCCCGCGTACTCGCTCGGGGCGAAGTGGGGCGAGAACGAGTTCCGCGATCTCCTCGAATCGTACGTCGACTTCGACGCGATTCCGGCGTTGCTCGACGGCTCCGAGCCGGGACTGTTCGTCAGCGCCATCGACGTCTGCTCCGGCCGGTTCGAGATCTTCCGCGAGGGCGATCTCTCGACCGACGCCATCCTGGCATCCGCCGCGGAACCGCACCTCTTCGAGGCCGTCGAGATCGACGGCCGGTACTACTGGGACGGACTCTTCTCGAAGAACCCGCCGCTAAAGGACTTCATGAGCGCCGACGACGTGCCCGACCCGGACGAGATCTGGATCGTCACGATCAACCCGCAGGAGCGTCCCGATCCCCCGCGAACGATGGACGGCATCAACAACCGCCGGAACGAGCTGTCCGGCAACCTCTCGCTGAACGCCGAGGTCGGCTTCATCGAGCGGGTCAACGAGTGGGTCGAGGCGGGACATCTCCCCGATCGATACACGCACACTGAGATCGAGCGGATCCGGTTTCCCGAAGGCTCGGAGCTCGACTGGCGGACGAAGCTCGATCGCGATCCCGAGTTCATCGAGGGATTGGTCTCCGCCGGTCGGACGGAAGGCCGACGATTCCTGGAAGATCGAATGGAACACTGACCAGGGTCAGGACCCTGGCGACCGATCGCCTCCCCGGGACCCTGGCGACCAGGCGGATCGACCCGGACTCGCTCGAGGTCTACGTCTGCGGCATCAACGCCATGGTCTACAGCCTCGAGACGGCCGTCACCCACCTCGGCGTCCCGACCGATCGCGTCCACGCCGAAGGGTACGGGTAGCCGGGTCGGTTGCGCAGTGGCGGTCCCGGTGGGTCGGGGCACCGGAGACGGCTCCGTCAGCGGTCCGCCGTCCGATCGAACCTCAGTTGCGCCTCTTCGCTCCCCGCGACGATCAGCACGTCGTCCTCGTCGACGACGAAGTCGCCGCCGATGTCCGTCAACAGCTCCCCTTCGCGCTCGATCGCGACGACGGTGCAGCCTGTCCGGGCCCGGAGGTCGAGGTCGGCGAGACTCCGGCCGGCGAATTCCGATCCGTCCGTCCGCACGAAGTCGAATTCCGTGTCAGGGGTCACGATCTCGTCCTCCTCGATCAACAACGACGCGAGGATCTCCCCCGTGACCGTCGGCAGCGATAAGACGAAGTCGGCACCCGCGTTGTAGAGCTTCAGCACGCTCTCGGGCTCGTCCGCCCGCGCGATGACCTCGACGTCGGGCGCGAGCTGTTCGAGAACCAGCGTCGCGTAGATCGTCGGGGTGTCTTCGTCCAGCGAGAGGACCACGGCCCGTGCCTCGTCGACCCGGGCCTCGCGCAGCGTCTCCGGATCGGTGATATCCCCGATGACGTCCACGCCGTCCTTGTCCTCGAGGTCGATGACCGTCGTCTCGATCCCCTCCTCGCGGAGCGTCCGTGCGACCGACCAGCCGACGGTGCCGTACCCGCAGACCACGACGCGGGAGGGTTTATCGTCGTGGTACGGGATGCGGCGGGCCTTGAGTTCCTCGTACTCCTCGTGGTTCCCCGCGACCAGGAGGATGGCGTTCTCGTCGATCGTCGTGTCGGCGTCCGGCGATACCACGAACTTTCCGCCCAGCCAGGCGCCGATCACGGTGATGCCGAGGCGGTCGAAGACGGTCGCCTCCCGGAACGTCTGGCCGACGAGGTCGCTTCCGCGCTCGACGAGCAGCTCGGTTACCCTGATGTCGCTCTCGACCGCCACTGCCTCGCGGAACTTCTCTGCATACGTTGCGGCCGCCCGCATCCCCAGGCTCTTGCCGAGGAGTTGGCGGGCCAGGACGACGTCGTCGGCGCCGGCGTAGCGGTGGTACGGTTCGACCTCGTAGTCCCGCACGACGCTGATCGCCGGGAGGTCCGGGTTGATCTGGTCGGCCGCGAGGATCACCGTGGGATTCGTCTCGTCGTCGATGTCGGCGACGAGCGCCCGCGCCGACTCCGCGTTCCCGGCTCGCATCGTCTGCATCGCCTCGGGATCGCCGAGTATCGCGTCGATTCCCCCTTCGTTCAGGCGAGTGACGATCTCGCGATCCGTCTCCAGGTACAGCAGCGGAACGTCGACCGTCTCGAGCTCCTTCCTGAGGACCTCGTCCTGCTGGGAGTAGCCGGCGACGATCACGTGATCCGAGAGCCTGCTCGACGTCGGCGGGCGGGTCTCGAAGACCCGCCGGAACATCGGCACCGCGAAGAGGGGGATCGCGAGGAACACCAGCAACACGCCGGAGAGGTTCATCAGGACGACCAGCGCGTGGACCGGCTCGCTATTCCAGTGATCCGTGTCGCCCCCAAAGCCCGCCGTCGTGAGCGACTCGATCACGATCCGAAGCGAGTGGAGGAATGAGAGCTCGACGCCCTCGTAGGCCGCCATCGTCCACTGGTAGAGAAGCGTATACGCGAAGACGATCACTACTCCCGCGGAGACGGCGAGCCAGATCCGCCGCCCCCAGTCGGTGGTGTCCTCGGCCTCCGTTCGGGTCGCGCTCATCGATCTGTGACCGATTCGGAGGACCGTCAAATAAGGATGTCTGTCCGAGATCCGCACATCCAATTCTCGACGCGAGCCCGCGCCGGCCAACGCTCCGACTCCGTCCCTCGGGCGTAGGCTACCCGGCTTCTTCGAGCTGCCGCCTGGAACTAACTCGTGAGGAGTCGACGGGCGCGACGGCGACTACTGCCCGGGACGACGGCTCGAAACCCGCGTCACGGGCGAAGGACTCCCGAAGAATCGATCCCTTGACCGTTGGACCATCCGGCCGTGGCTGACGTGGGATAGCAGGACTCAAGATACCCCAATCGAAATTCGACGGTCGACACCAAGGGATTCCATGTCCTCAGACACCGAACTCGCGAAGGAACTCGGCCTCTTCTCGGCGCTCGCGATCGGCGCCGGGACGATGATCGGCGCGGGCATCTTCGTCCTGCCGGCGACGGCGGCCGCCGAGGTGGGACCGGCCGCGGCGCTCGCGTTCGTCGTCGCGGGGTTCGTCGCGCTGTTCACGGCGCTCTCGATCAGCGAACTCGGCACCGCGTTCCCGAAGGCGGGCGGCGGCTACTACTACATCAACGACGCGCTCGGGCCACTGTTCGGTTCGATCGCCGGCTGGGGGAACTGGCTCGGGCTCGCGTTCGCGACCGCCTTCTACATGATCGGTTTCGGCAGCTACGCGGCGATCTACCTCCCGCTTCCCTCCGTCTTCTTCCTCTCCGGGGCGCAGGTGGCCGCGCTCGCCGCCGCGCTCGTGTTCGTCGCGATCAACTACTACGGCGCGAAGGAGACCGGAACCGTGCAGGTGGCGATCGTCGCCATCCTGATCGGCGTCCTCGCCGTCTTCACCGTGGTCGGACTCTTCCACTTCGACGCGTCGAACCTCGACCCGTTCTTCCCCGCGGAGACCGGCGGCTACTCCGCGCTGCTCCCGGCCGCTGGGCTGGTGTTCGTCACCTACCTGGGCTTCGCCGAGATCAACACGGTCGCCGAGGAGATGAAGAATCCGGGACGCAACCTCCCGCTGGCGGTGATCGGCAGCCTGCTGTTCGTCATCGTCCTCTACGGGCTGGTCATGCTCGTCGTGATGGGTATCGACGGCTACGAGACCGTCGTCGAGCACGACGAGCAGGCGGTCGCTCGCCTCGCGGAGGTGATACTCGGCGGCGCCGGCCTCGCGCTGTTGACGTTCGGCGGACTACTGGCGACCGCCTCCTCGGCCAACGCTTCGATCCTCGCCTCCTCGCGCATCAACTTCGCGATGGGACGGGACCGCATCATCAGCGACTGGATCAACGAAGTCCACCCGAAGTTCGCGACGCCCTACCGCTCGATCGTGCTCACGGGCGCGCTCATACTGCTGTTCATCCTCTACGGCAGCGTCGAGACGCTCGCGAAGGCAGGGAGCGTCCTCCACCTGATCGTTTACGGGTTGCTCAACCTCGCGCTGATCGTCTACCGCGAGACGGACGTGGCGCGGTACGACCCTGATTTCACGGTCCCGCTCTACCCGGTCGTCCCGATCCTCGGCTCGGTACTCTCGTTCGCGCTCATCTTCGCGATGGCGCCGATCGAGATCGTCCTGAGCGTGCTGTTCGTGGTCTTCGGCGCCATCTGGTACGCGCTCTACGCCCGGAAGCACGCGGAATCGACCAGCCTCGTCGGCGAGGCGATCGCGCCCGACGCGCCGGCCGCGGCCGATGGCGCGGGCGCCTACCGCGTGGTCGTCCCGGTCGCGAATCCGGAGACGCAGGGCGACCTGCTGCGCCTCGCCGCGGCGAGCGCCCGAGCCCACGCCGAGGTCGAGGGGGGCGAGCAGGCGACGGACGACGGGGACGACGAGGGCGGCTCCGTCCTCCCGGAGCTGGTCGCGGTCAACGTGATCGAGGTCCCCCAGCAGACCTCCCTCGAGCAGAAGGTCCACTTCGAGGAAGAACGGATCGAACGCCAGCGCGAACTTCTCGAGGGAGCGAGAGAGGCGGCCGAAGGGATGGACGTCGCCTTTCGAACGCGCGCCATGGTCGGGCGCAACCCCGGTCAGGCCATCCTCTCGGTCGTCGAAGAGGAGGGCGCCGATCAGGTGGTCCTTGGCTGGCGGGGCTTCCGCCAGCGGCGCGAGCACGTCTTCGGTTCGACGATCGACCCCATCCTGCGCGACGCCCCGTGCGACGTCACGCTCGTCAGGCTCGAGGATCGGGCGATCGGCCGCCTGGTGGCGCTCGCCGGACCCGGACCGCACGCACCGGTAGCCGCCCGTCGGGCCGCCGAATTCGCGTCGATCGACGGCACGACACCCGCGCTGTTGAACGTCCAGCCGGAGCCGACGGAGGACGCCGATCCCGAGTTCGATCCGACCGAGCGGGGGCTCGCGACGATCGAGCACGTCGCCGAGACCGCCGGCCTCGATCCCGACGAGTACGAGTCGGAGGTGCTGATCGCCGACGACGTCGAGGGGGCGATCCTCGACGCGGTGGACGCCTACGACACCGTCTGCGTCGGCGTCTCGGAGACGAGCGCCGTGCGGCGCATCCTGTTCGGCTCGATCGCCAAACGCGTGAGCCGAGAGTCCGATGCGAACGTCGCGATGATTCGCGGTCCCTACGAGTCCCATCGGACGATCCGGGAGGCGATCGCCGAGCGTCTCCTGCGGTGACCGCCGTACCGACAGCCCGTCCCCGTTGGCCCGGTTAGAGCAGCTGCCGAGCACGCGGATACCAACGACCAGCGGAGGCTGTGGACGCAGACGAATTCCCGTGTACCCGGTAGTCGACGCACGCCGAGCCGGGCGGCGAGTCAGAACGCTTAGGGAGAGCGACTCGAATGTGAGCACCAACCGATGTTCACGAGTCAGCGGTCGTGGCGGATTCGCCGACCGTCCGTGATCCGGGTCGGCGGAAGCGGTGATCGGTCGTGAGTGTGATGAGAGTCTCCATCGACCGAGAACTGGCCGTTACAGACCACAAAACGGGGTTGATCGATCAATGAGCGAAGAGGAACTCGCAAAGGACCTCGGACTCCTCTCGGCGCTGACGATCGGCATCGGGACGATGATCGGCGCGGGCATCTTCGTCCTGCCGGGCGTCGCCGCCCAAGAGGCGGGGCCGATCGTCGTCGTCTCGTTCGTCATCGGCGGGATGATCGCCATGGTGAACGCGCTCGCGGTGAGTGAACTCGGCACCGCGATGCCGAAAGCCGGCGGCGGCTACTACTACATCAACCGCGCGCTCGGGCCGGTGTTCGGCTCGATCTCGGGGCTCGGCGACTGGATGGGTCTCGCCTTCGCCTCGGCCTTCTACTGCATCGGCTTCGGGGGCTACCTGACGGAGATGCTGCAGGGGACGATGTTCGCACTCCCGTCGATCGACCTCTGGCTCTTCGTGCTGACGGACATCCAGCTCGGCGCCCTGCTGGCCGGCGTCCTCTTCGTGGGCGTCAACTACATCGGCGCCAAGGAAACCGGCGGCATTCAGACCGTGATCGTCCTCCTCCTGCTCGGCATCCTCACCGTCTTCGCGGCGTCAGGCCTCCTGCACTTCGACTGGGGGACGGTGTTCGCGGACGGGGCCGCGCCGTTCGGCTACGGCGAGATCCTCCCGGCGACGGCGCTCGTCTTCGTCTCGTTTCTCGGCTACGCGAAGATCGCGACCGTCGCAGAGGAGCTGAAAAATCCCGGACGGAACCTCCCGATCGCCGTCATCGGCAGCGTCGCCATCGTCACCGTCATCTATGCGGTCCTCGTCGGCCTGATGGTCGGGATCGTCCCGTGGCACGCCCTCTCCGAGAGCACGCCCGTCTCGCAGGTTTCCGAGACGACGTTCGCCGGCCTGCCGCTGCTCGACCTCGTCGGCGTCGGCGCCATCTCCTTCGCGGCCCTACTGGCGACCGCCTCGAGCGCGAACGCCTCGATCCTCTCGTCGGCTCGGATCAACTTCGCGATGGGCCGGGACAAGATCATCAGCGACGAACTCAACGAGATCCACCCCCGTTACGCGACGCCCTACCGCTCGATCGCGCTGACCGGCGCGCTCATCATCGTCTTCATCGTCGCGCTCGGTCAGGACCTGGCGGTGCTCGCGACCGCCGCCAGCATCCTCCACCTGATCGTCTACGCGTTGATGAACCTCGCGCTGATCGCCTTCCGTGAAGCGGACGTCCCCGAATACGAACCGGACTTCCGGGTCCCCTTCTACCCGATCACGCCGATCGTGGGCGCCACGCTATCGATCGGGTTGATCGCGTTCATGGACCTGCACGTGATCGCGCTGAGCCTCGCGTTCGTCGTGGGTTCGGTCCTCTGGTACTTCTTCTACGCTCGCGGACAGACACCTGTCACGGGAGTCCTGAGCGATCACGTCCTCGAACGCGCCGACGAGATGCCCGACGCCGCCGTCTCGGCGGTCGAGGCGGCGAGCCCCGACGCCGCCGGCCCGCACCGGGTGATGGTCCCGGTTTCGAACCCGCGCACCGAGGGGACGCTGATGAACCTCGCGACCACGATCGCCGACCAACGCGACGGGATCGTCCACGCGGTACACATCGTCCAGGTGCCCCACCAGACGACGCTGGATCGCGGCGCGGAGGTCGTCGAGCGGATCGACGCGGAGTCGTCCGTGCTCTTACAGCAGGCCCGCGACCGGGTCGGCACGGACGTCGAGATCGAGACGACGACCGTCGTCTCCCACCGCTCGTTCGAGGAGATCTTCGACGCCGCCCGCCGGTACGAGGCCGACACCGTCGTCATGGGCTGGGGCGAGGATCGCCCGTGGGCCGCCGGCTCGGCGCAGAAACCGCTCGACGAGCTCACCCACAACCTTCCCTGCGACTTCTTCGTCCTCAAAGAGCGGGACTTCGACACGTCCCGGATCCTGCTGCCGACCGCGGGCGGGCCGGACTCGGATCTCAGCGCGGAACTCGCCCGAACGCTCCGGGACGCCGCCGGATCCGACGTCGAACTGCTCCACGTCGTCGGCGACGAGGGGGAGCGCGAGGCGGGCGAGACGTTCCTCGCCGAGTGGGCCGCGGCCCACGACCTGGAGGACGCCGAGCTGACGGTCGAGGCGAGCGACGACGTCGAGGAGGCGATCCGGCTGGCGTCCGCGGACAGCACCCTGTTGATCATCGGCGCGACCGAGCGCGGGCTGCTCTCGCGGCTCGTCGATCGCTCGCTCGTCTTCGAGGTCGTCGACGAGGTCGACTGTTCGGTCGTCCTGGCCGAGCGACCGACCTCACGCAGTCTCCGAGAACGGCTGGTCGGACGACGGTAAAACGGTTGCCCGAGTGCTGTCCGCACCGGCTTACCGGGTTTGAATGAACGGCGTTCCAGCCCCTATCCGACTCACCGACTGGGATCCGGCAGCGAGATGACCGGAACGGCGGGATCGGTGATCAGATTCGCCGCCAGATCGCCGGCCAGCAACTGGACGATTCGACTCCCGCCGCGAGCGCGGAAGGCGATCCCGTCGGCGCCCGCCTCCCGGGCGGCCTCGAACAGCGTCTCGGCGACGTCCGTTCCGTAGTACGTCTCCGTGTCGACGGCGACCCGACCGCCGATGGTGGCCTCGACCGTCGCGAGGAACTCGGCGGCGTCCTCCTGGCGTTTGCCCATCGGCGCCTTGTCGATTCCGCCGCCGGATTTCTCGATCACGTGGACGGCGGTCACCCGTTCGAGGTCGTCGAGGTACGGTTCGAGCGCGCGACAGGTGGCTTCCACGTCTTCCTCGCTCGCGACCGGCACCAGGACGTGCTGAAAGAAGGGCATCGATACGCGTGGCTTCGGCCGACGGCTGCAAAAGCGTTCCCCACCCCGCTGACGGCCGTCCGTTCTGGTCTTTCAGCCCAATATGTCTCCCGCTCGTTCAGTCCGTCCAGTACGCCGGCACGAGCAACACGAGCACCGGGATGATCTCGATGCGACCGATCCACATCATGAGCACCATGACGAACCGCGTAGTCGTCGGGAAGCCGGCGTAGCTGTCCATCGGGCCGGCCATGCCGAACGCCGGCCCGATGTTGAGGAAGATCGACGCCGAGGCGCCGAGCGCCTCGAACTCGGTGACGCCGGTGGCGGTGCGCGCGGAGTCGACGACGACGAGGACGGTGAGCAGGAAGAAGATGACGAGCGCCAGCATGACGTACGCGAAGATGTCGTTGATCGTCTCCTCGTCGACGACGTCGTCGCCGAGCCGGACCGGTCGAACCGCTCGCGGGTGAATCGAGGTGAAGAGGTTGCGGTAGAGCCCTTTACAGATCACCAGCCAGCGGACGGTCTTGATCGAACAGGTGGTGGAGCCGGCCATCCCGCCGACGAACATGCAGATGAACAGGACGTGCTTGGCCCCGGCACCCCAGAGGTCGAAGTCCGTCGAGGCGTAGCCGGTCGTCGTCACGACCGAGACGACGTTGAACAGCCCGTGCCTGAGCGTCTCCTCCGCGCTCGTCGCGACCTCGCCGTCGAGCCAGAGGATGGTCGAGACGATGGCGCCGAAGGCGACGATGATCCCGAGGTAGAATCGCAGTTCCTCGGACTCGTACGGTCGCCGGAAGTCGCCCTGGACCAGGTACCACAGGAGGATGAAGTTGGTCGCCCCGAGGATCATGAACGGCATGATCGCCCACTGGGCGATCGGCGAGAACGCGCCCGCGCTCCCGCCCTCGGGCGAGAACCCGGCGGTGGCCACGCTCGTGAACGCGTGAGAGACGGCGTTGAAGAGGTCCATGTTCGGCGCGAGGCCGAGTAAGTGGAGCCCGTAGAACGTCGCGATCGCGAGAAGGGTGAGGCCAACGTACAGCCCCCAGATGATCCGGGCGGTTCGCTCGATCTCCGGCGTCAGCTTGGTCACGTTCCGCGACTGGCTCTCGGTTTCCATCAGCTGGGCGCCACCGACCATCAGGTTCGAGAGCAGACCGATGGCGACGATCAGGATACCGAGCCCGCCCAGCCACTGGACGAGCTGACGCCAGAGCAAGATCGCGCGCGATTGGTTCGAGAAGTCCCACGCGTTCATGATCGTCGCGCCGGTCGTCGTCAAGCCGCTCGTGCTCTCGAAGAGCGGGTTGACCGGATCGTAGAACTCCGATACCGGACCCGCGGCGTAGCCGACGACGTAGAACGGGACCGCGCCCACGGCGGCGACGCCGAACCAGGTGAGCGCGACCATCAGGAACGCCTCGCGCTGGCCGAGCTCGCGGTGGTCGCTCAGCCGTTCGAGCGCGAGTCCGAGAAGCACGGCGAGGACGATTGCAGCGGCGAATCCGCCGGCCGCGGCGTCGTCGCCGTCGAGAACGGCTATCCCGAACGGGAGCAGGAGGGGCACGGCCAGCCACTTCAGGACCGTGCCCGAGAGACTGCAACTCGAGCGCCAGTCGACGCGAATCCTCATCGAGTGCTCCGACCTGTGTGGCCGGGGGAAATAATGGATTCGGAACGTTCGGCCGTGTTCACCGGTCCGCTTCCCTGCCGCCGTCGGAACCGGAACCCCTTTGGATGGCGGAGTGCTGGTTCGCCGGCTTCCACGCAACGTATTTCCCACTCGATCCAAAACAGGTCCTCAACAATGGCTCGCAGGGACGGCGCTCACGGACGCCACGACACGGGGGCCGCATGCGCGTAGTCGTCGTCGGCGCCGGAGCGGTCGGGCGGGCGATCGCCGAAAATCTGGAGGACTCTCACGACGTGGTCGTGGTCGACCGCGACGAGGGGGTCGTCGAGGAGCTCACGTACGAGCACAACGTTCTCGCGCTCCG